>NZ_SNYJ01000010.1 GCF_004363045.1 Aureibacillus halotolerans | reverse complement strand
GAGCACGGTACATCGCTTGGCATTCACTGGTACAATCTTTGGCATTCGTTGGTAAGATCTATGTCAATGATGGTACATTTCATTGGCCGTAATCACTCGATTGTTGGATCGTTGATTGGGGAGATCAGGCAGGTTACAAACTGGGGTGTGGTGAATGGTTCGATTTGTACCTCGGTTATGGAAAAGTGTTGTCCTGTCGGCTGGAGCTTGGAATGGATTGGTACATTATCACTGGTCATCATGAGGTCCGCTTCTATTTGAAGCAGAATGAAACCTATCAGATCGGATTATAGATTATTTTGGGAGGCCGTTACAAGCCTCCCTATCTATAAAAGGCAATAAATCCGTCAAGATTAGGACAAAATGATCCGTCAGTTTCTGGACATTATTTAGTGTCATTAACACCCTCTCTAAGACCCCTGCGGATTCACCGCATCCTTCTTAGAGCAAGTCCTTCCGGATTGTCTGCTTTCTCTGTCCATCCTTGAACGCCAAGATATTCAATTCCTATTTCATGTTCAGCCCTTCCGCCAGATGTTGCAACATCTGGCGTACTATGGCGTCTGCTGACTTCTGTACGGTCAGTCTACTTTCACAAGTAGGGTTACGAAGGTCACTTCGCGTTCCGTACAGATCTCCCCAGGTAAGAGCGCTATCTTTCCCTCCATCCATCTGCCTCATTTACTCACATTCGCCTTCGGCAGTAAGGATTTCACTTTGTTCGGCAAGCTCATCCAACGAATGCTAGCCTTATATGAGGTTCGTATTCCTCAGACCGGAGGTTTGCCGCCGACTTCCTTCAGATTCCACCTCGCGATGGACACCCTTGTCTTAAGCTAATGGCTACTACTGCCTTCACCATTCGGGACTTCCACCCTATAGATAGCGCCCATGCTGGGCGCACCGAAAAGAGTTCCTGGGTTTATAACCAGGAACTCTCGAACCAAATTCATATTTATTTGAAAATCAGAACGCCAAGACCTGGTTTTAATTAGCATTATGTATAGTCTCTTTAATAATTCCATCATATACATGTTCTAAATATATATTTAAATTGGTAAACATTATTTGAATATCTTCATTTGATATTGATACATCAAAATAATGTATGCTCTTTTGCAATATATCAATTTTATTAGTAGCATCTTTACGACCACGTTGAATATGTTTCACAAATTTATTGGGATTCTCTTGTTCAATTTTATTACAACAATGATCAATAAAGCCCTTTAAATTTTGACTTATTTTATCAATGGTTTGGTTATCGTTATTTAAAACTTTTGAGGCATACATTCTGAATGAATATTCTAAGAACATACGACTCACTATATTAAGAATATTTGAGTACTTGCCATGTTTACTTTCATTTGACAAAAACACCATTAATGCACGTAGTTTATCTCCATTTTCAAATTGCAACATTTCATGATATTTAACGGTAAACGTGCTAGAAAGAACAGTTTGCTGCATTGGTAATGACAATTTTTTTGATTTTAGAGTTATAGTCATACTATCTTGCCAGCAAATCACCTTCTTAAAGCTATCCAAATAATATCGATAAATCACTTTATATTCACCAGGTAAATTATTTGGTTGAATAATTCCATTTTCTACTTTTAAACCCGAACAATCAATGTCTAATAGCTCGGCAGTATAAACCTCTTTATTAGTTATTTCTAGATTTTCTAAGAGGTTTATTGTTTGATCAGTGAAGTAAAATTTATTAATGCTTTTCAATAGGTTAAACTTTACTAGAACTTCACTTTCGTGTTCATTAGTTTCTATAGCGTCACCCTCTGAGGAAGTATTGCTGCTAATCTCATGTTGAACAACTACATTATTTCCACCGTTTTCATCAGTGTTTTCAGTAGTTTCTTTATCTTCCTGGTTATCTTTTGGGCCCCGACTCAACTGGTAATCTTCAATCAGAGGAACAAAAAAATCTTCTATTTCCCTTGCTCTATTAAATAAACGTGTTAAAGTCACTTTTCTCTTCGCGCTCTCTTCAATAGCTTTATCGATCAAATAATTTATTAATACTAGTTTTTCTTTGGAGATGTTCTTGAAATCTGAATTAATATCAAGAACCTTCTTTATTTCCCTGTTATTAAAAAACCTTTGGATTGTTGTATAACTTATCTTTTTTGTAACATCTACATTAAAGTGTCTCTCGAAAAGCTCTGCAATTACTAATTCAATAGTAATTTTATGTTTAATTCTATTTTTAAAGATAGCTTTTTCTTTTGATGTCCAAGCTTTTGGTCCTCTACCTTTATCTTCACCTGAATGATTTCTTTCCATTATTGTAAAAGCTTCATCTTCATCTGTTATTAAGCAGTAAATGTCACTTGAGTACACAGTTTTTTCTGTTTTTCTTAATTTCTCAATTCTTTGTTTTAATGATTTATCTATCGTTGTGAGAATTGATGGGTCATTAAGAAATTTAATACATGCTACTCTTCTATTACCTTCATATACAATGTACTTCTTCTTTTCAGAACTATACACAAGTGTAGGTAGGTTTGCCCCCAGTAACCCATTTACTAAAATGTCACTTGCAAGATTGTACATATATTGTGATCCAACTTTATTAATTAATTTTTTTATTGTATCAATCTCATTAGTTCCTATATCATGTCTAGGGTTCTCAGAATAGTTTAATATACTTGATACGTTCACTAGTTTATATAATCTTTTATCACTCATTTTTACACCTCAATATTATTGTTCTGCGTATGTTGGATATTAAGTGAATTATTTTCATTTTGAATACGTCTTATCTTTTTAGAAAAAAACATAAATTCAGGCATGTTCTTTTTTTCTTGTAATGTATAAGATAAACTAAAAGTAATTTGGTCAAACTTAGAATATAGCTCTCTAATTTCATTTGCTGTGTCATATGTAACGATCCATTTTCTGTTCTTCATTAATTGAGTAATTGTTTTTGCTAGGTTTTCATGATCGCCATGGGTATAGAAGTTTGTATATAATCCTCTTCCTTTTTTGTAATAAGGCGGATCAAAGAATGTAAAAGAATTCCTAGTTTTAATTATTTCATATTCAATAAAATCCATAGCATCCTGATTAAATAATCTAATGGCATGTCTATACTTTGAGATTTTTTTTATCTTCTTAATTAGATCCTCTTTATTAAATCTGCAATCTATTGGATAATTACCGAGCTGGCTCATACCACCAATGGGTCCAGCTTTATCTATTATTCCTGATCTGTTTACTCTATTCAAAAAAAAGGTTGAAAAACCTACCTTTAAAGGTGAGTGGTCATATATTTTTTCTCTAATCAATTTTTGATTATGCCATTCTTCTACAGTAACTGGAGTATCTTCAATCAACTTTATAAAAGCTTCTGTCTCATTCAGAATACTTTCCCAAAAGCAATATATTGAATAGTCATAATCATTTATTATAACTCTGTTTACTATACCATTAAATAGTAAAGCGAGCGAAATTGCAGACCCACCCGCGAAAGGTTCAATATACGAACTACAGTTATTTTGTCTTACTAGCTTGCTAATATATTTATATATCTTGAACTTCCCACCGGGATATCTTAAAGGCGATGGATTTATCATTATTTCACTTCTTTCTAAAAACAAAACTTTATGTTCTCTTCAAAATAGTATACCATTAGGAATTTCACTAATGTATAATAACGTGCAATTTACTCCTTTTCTTTAAATAATAATTCGTATAACGTTAAAGATAAAACAAACCACAAGTGGCTCTTTCCTGACGCAATACTCCACTCGAGCTAAAGAGGGAAAAGTTATTATGAGCGATATTCAAAACTTAATAAATTACATCAATGAATTTAGAGATGAAAGAAACTGGAGACAATATCATAATCCAAAAGATCTCGCCATCTCAATCTCTATCGAAGCAGTATAGCTACTTAAAGATTTTCAGTGGATTGGTAATGAGAAAGAACTCAGATTAAGAAAATATCGGGAAGAATGGGAGGAAGTATCCGGTTAGTAAAAAGTAAATAAAAGATCTTTTTTCCGTATGTATTATAACAACTTGAGAATGTTTTTTTATGGTTAATTGACCAACTTGCTGCGGAAATCAGTCCATGAAAGTCACTCAAAGGTTAGGTTATTCAATCCTTAAATTCTGGGAAGAAAAACCCGTATGAAAATTACCTGGCATCCCTTATAGGTCTTAACCTCTGCAAGGAGATCACCTTCAAACATATTAATAATATAATTCTAATAAACTAAGAAGTGTTCCACTAAATATAAATAATAACTATTTAAGTAACCCCCCTATTAATTTCAAATTATTAATCAGGAATATATATTTTATTATTCTTTGTTTCTTAGCAAGGCGAAATGTATAAAGATTCAATTTCCTTTGTTAGATCACATGTTAATCCACAACATGACATGTCCAAATGAGTTCTTGAAAGCAAAAACATGCATTTCAAATAAATTAGGCACTATTCAAATCCTATCTCACTAAGTATTGTTTTTTTCAGATCATCTACTTCAGGTATATTCTGTCTAATACTCTCCCTTACTAATAAATGAATAAATCTATCATATTTTATACCTTCTACAAATTTATTAACAAATTCCTTCAAAATATCTCTTCCTGGAGGGAAATCCCTCCAAATATTATCCCAATTTTCATTGATAAAATCCTTTTTCTCATTCAATTTTTTTACTATTCTTGTACTATCAAGAATATCATTTATTCGTTCACATTGGGCTGATACTCTGTCCTTAAGTCTTTCTTCTAAATTATTACCACCAACATTAAAATCAAATTTCCTGATTTCCTCATGCAATTCAAATGCAATCCATTGAGCAATAACATCCTCTTTTTGACTGTCGGCTATTTCTTTTAATTTGTATTCTATATCATCAGCATGTGTAAAGGTGTCAATTCCCATACTTTCAATCACAGTTAAAATCGCATTACCATTTAAAAAGTAATTTTCAATATGATACTTGGCTAAAACATGAATCTTTTGATTAAGCTTAATTTGTAATTCTTCAATTTGTGATGTCACTAGAAAGTCCTTATCTCTGACTAAGTAAAAGTCTGATGCCTTGCTGGCTTCCGTTAATAAGTCAACCACTGCATTACTAACTCTCATCAGGTTGTTAATCCCAGTTGATTGAACAAAGCTCAATTGTTCTTTATAATCATCAAAAAGTAATTGAAAAAATTCCTTATCCGTTTTTCCCTCTACAAAAATAACTTTTTGCGATATCAACTGTAAGCCAACACTTGCACCTAATGATTTTAATGTTTCAAATTTATCTTCATCGCTTATTAGTCTGAAAATCTGATTCTCACCCGTGTGATGTACTATCTGAAAGACCTCTTTATAATTAGCGGAATCTAATATTTCATAAGAATGCGTTGCTAACCAAATTTGGTTATTTCCCTGTAGTTGCTTTAAATGTGATGATAACAGTTTTTCTAGGTTAGCATTAAGATGTAGCTCCGGTTCATCATATAAAAAAATATAACTCTCAGCTTGTATCCATTTCAAATTTACAAATACCATTACAATTTCTTTTTCACCAGAACTTAATTCATCAATATCATGAATTAACTCATCATATTTTACAGGAAAAGTTAATCCACTTGTATCTCTTTTAACTCCCATAAATTGTTTAGGTTTTATATAGGAGTTAATTACTTTAACTAATTCCTCAAGTTCATTCCCAATTTTTCCAGTCTCAACTGCTTTAATTAAATCATCAAAGTAAATGGCAGCTAGATAATCTTTAACTCTATCAAAAAGCGCATCATTCTCATATCTTCTTCGATATCTTACTGGAGTATCTTCGATATCGTCGAAACGGGCTAAAGAATTTAAACTTATCTCTTTATTTGATTTAGATGTCAAAGTTCTATTCGCATGAATGTGATTTATTAGAGAAAACTGACTTCCATTGATAAGTAATTCCCCTAATTCATTATCGAATCTACAATTACTTATATCATCAAAATCTAATTTACCAGTAATCTGGTTTTTTTCTGTTTTAATAAAGTCTTTTTCCTTGTTTG
Organism: Aureibacillus halotolerans; assembly: GCF_004363045.1. Classification (NCBI taxonomy): domain Bacteria; kingdom Bacillati; phylum Bacillota; class Bacilli; order Caryophanales; family Bacillaceae; genus Aureibacillus; species Aureibacillus halotolerans. Next base: position 144,223 of record NZ_SNYJ01000010.1, on the reverse strand, counting down.
ATAATTCAAAGGTAATTTCTAAATCACCTTTTTGATGTTCATCACTAAATGGAGATTGTTTACTAAAATCTATCCTTCTCGATATGCCATATTTTAAATCATTAGTATAAATTCTTTTTATTATTCTTTGAAATTCTTTAATTGCTGAAAAAATAGTTGATTTACCAACTCCATTTGGACCAGCTATTACTACAAAGTCTGGTATGTCACTCATTTCTATATATCTAATCGCATTATAATTCCGTATTTTCAACTTTCTTATTTTCATCTTAAACTCCTTTACTCTTCTAATGCTCGATATTTTTTGTTTTCCTTTATTTATTTTTAATATTGACGGATTGTCAAATTAAGTGCGACAATTCGGGCGTGGATTTCCATTTATGACATTTTCACGGTTTGTGATTAATACGCTTACTACCTCGGGAAATTACTCGCCCGAGACTGTAGCTAAGTCATGACCTTGCTCTTGCTTCGACTGGATACATAGTGTCTACTTTCTAATGGTTACAATCCGTCTAATAATAAACTTCATTCACTTATGATAAACCTCACCCCGATTAATCTTAAACCCCCTGTACACTTGCTCCACGAGCAACAGCCTTGCGAGCTGGTGCGGCAAGGTCATTTTTGATAAACTGAGCTTTTGGTCGGCTCGTTTGCGCACGTCTGGGCTCAAGCCTAAGGAGCCGCCGATGACGAAGGCGAGCTTGCTTTGGCCGTAGGTGGCGAGCTCGTCTAGTTTTTGGGCGAAGGCTTCGGAGGTGAGCTGCTTGCCGTCGAGGTCAAGGAGGAAGACGTAGGCGTCGGCGGGGATTTTTGCGAGCAGGCGCTCGCCTTCCTTTGCTTTGACCTGTTCTTCTTCCTGGGCACTGAGTTTTTCGGGTGCTTTTTCGTCGGGCACTTCGATGAAGCTAACTTTGGCGTAAGGGGTTAAGCGTTTGAGGTATTCGTCGATGCCAAGCTTGAGGTATTTTTCCTTCAGCTTCCCGACGGCGATGATTGAGATATTCACAGCTTCCCCCTCCTTGTCAACAGGCGATCCATAAAAGTTATACACATATCAACAGGATTTATCCACAGGTCAGTGAGCGTCACGATTAGACACCACGTATTGTGCGGTTTCCTGACAGAATTCGCAGACCATTCGTTCTTCGTCTGTTCCCCTTTGTTCGATGGCAGGGGCGGTTTCGTACTCGTCTACTATGATGTCTAGCGCCAGTTCGACATGCTCCTGGCACACTGGGATGTCACGAATCTCCATCGTTTGCACGTCCTTCACTTGGGTTTTTCCACAGCTTACTCTGCGTTTATTGTACCCTACGTATGGAAATGCATCAACAGGTTATCCACAGCCTCTCGTTTGTGCCTGTACTTCTAGTATCGGCACAAAAAAGAGCGTTTCCAGTCCCAATTATGACTTTTTTCCTAATACCATCCAAGCGAACAGTGCAAACTGCGTCGGCTGACCGTTTTCCACCTGAATTTCAAACCCTTTCTTCACAGCAGGAGTTGCCTGCAAAAACCGTTGCGTGATGGATTCGATGATAGTCTCATCGTCCAAAATCCGGTTCACCCATGGCTCGAACACCATCTGCTTTTTCCAGGCAGAGTCGTGTTGCAGCGTAAGACCAGCGTCCGCAAACAGCTCATTCCACTCACTGATCGACAAGCAGCGGGCATGACCCGGATCGCGAATCGTCTCTGTCTCGTTGATCCAATCGGCAAGAGGTTCATTCTCGGGAACGATATTATCAATCAGCAAAAAGCGACCTCCTGAGCGTAACACTCGGTGCACCTCGCGCACAAATGTGCTCGGTTCTGGGAAATGGTGCGCCGCTATCCTGCAGGTGACCACATCAAACGTCTCATCCGCAAACGGCAGCGCCTGAGCATCCGCCACCTTGTACTGCACATTGTCCCGCTCCCCAAGATGCTCCCGCGCGGCATCCAGCATCTCCGGCGTGAGGTCCACTGCCGTCACGTTCGCCCCGCTGTCGGCCAGCACGCGTGCGGTGTGACCGCCACCTGTGGCCACATCCAACGCTGTCTCACTTCCTGTTAGCTTCAAAAGGTCAGCCAGCCATGTCAAATCCTCCCCCTTCGCATGCACCTCACTCGTCACATAGCTGCTGGCATGCTTGCCAAACGTCGCTCTCACCTGATCATGATTCATCTGCATTGCCTCCTTCGATTCGTCTACCTTTAGTGTACAGCGAAAGAACCCGCTTCGCCCTTATCCGTTTTGAATGAGAACCGATTGGAATGGCTAATGAGGGATGTGCCACTTAAAACACATAATATATTGATAATTCGATCGAGTCTGTGTTATGATGAGGGTATAAAGTCACAGGTGCTGCTAACACTTGTGATTTGGCAACAACGATTCTGTAAATGGATCGGCCGAAGAGGAAAGTAATCCCCTAGAGCTCGCAAATTCAGAGGGCGGATTACACATTGCGTTAGCAGAAAAACAAGCGTACCAAATGACAGCCAAGCCCTTCAAGGTCGCTTGGCTGTCATGCTGAGCAAAGAAGAAGGCTTTTTGTGCAAGGTTATCTGACTTGTGATATAATTGCGCCAAGAAGTGGAAACACTAAAAAAGCCACAAGTGCTTCCAACACTTGTGACTTGGCAACAACGGTTCCATAAATGGATCGGCCAAAAGCGAAAAGTAACCCGCCTGAGTGCCTAACTCTAGGGGCGGGTTACTTTTTTTTCTGTGTTAACAGAAAAATCAGTGTTCCAAACGACAACATCAAAGTAATCACTAATCCGATTACTTTCAAAATCACCATAATGATCTGGTAATCTGTCATTGGCAACACCCCCTTTCATCAAAGGAGTGCCGATCCACCCAAAGAGCTCCGTTATTGTTACTGGCAAGTATAGCATAAATCGTCTATATTTAGACAAAATTCACTGAATTTATCGGTGCTGACGGTATCTTTTTAAAACTAACGCACCAACCCTACAGTCACTGACAATAAAGTGCGTACTTCTCATAACCCTTTTTCGTTTTTATACTGATATTGATAAACACGTAAGGGGGTTGTTTCGTTGTGGATTACCGATTACCTTTGGGCGAATTCAAATTAAGGCTTGGTGAACGAATTGACGTTGATTCTATAGGCGCTACTCACATAGAGGACCTAGACTTGCCGGTGCAATGGGGATTTGTTCCTGGAGTGTATCGAGCTGAGGCTATTGTCAAAAGAGTTAGCCTTCTGCTGGAAGCCGTTTGTATAAAGCTAGGAGCCGAAGACGCGGCCAAACCTCTGCTGGACAATTTAGCGGCGAGCTTGGCGACTTCCGGTAGGGAATCAACCCTACCGTTAGCTACTTTGCCTTTGCCACAGTCGGGTCAGTCGAAAAGCGAGCTATTGGCGCAGGCAGAAATCATTGGTGCAGGGCTGGTGGCTTATGCACGCGAGGCATTTGCTGCACGCACAAGGAGCAGTGCTACCTTGGCGCAACTGAAACTTAGGAGCCGGTGCGAACAGCACCTATGGACACCTGATGTTGTAGATGTTCTGATGGGCCCTAGAGGCAGTACAGAGGCCATGCAATTGTTTAATGAATACCTGCATCAACTGATCTTGCTTCGGGATGCCTTGCTGCCGTTTGCCAATTGGCGGGAGGTCCCGATCGACACAGGCACCAACGGGCTAAGGTTTATTGAGCAGGCAAGAACCACATTTCTGACTCAAGTCATGTTCCAAGGATTAAAACACAAGGACCTTGTTGCATTTGCGCAACATTTGCTTGGTGTCGGTTTAGAGCGGAGCGGCTATGGGTTTCAGTATCGATGGGGGATCGTGCTGCCTGCGATGATTGGCGGTTCACTTCAGTCGGCGTCTGGGACGTTGCTCCGCTGGCATCCGGCCAAGTTCACATTGAACGGACTGGAACGAGAGCATTTTGTATTTGAATACGCATATGAAAATTATGAGGATGCGGGCAGGAGCTATATTGAAAAAGGAAAAGCTACATCTCTTGGGAGCACTTTTCCTAAGGAGGCCGAGATTGCTCCCGTCGCTACGGAAGATGACCGTAGGCTTCTCTCACTCCGGTTAACTAACGCCAGCAGCGCCTATGTGACGGATGTCGGACAAATCGCACGGGCCTACCGTTATATGTATCGCCCCACTATCAATACGGTAGACAAAGAGGAAAAGTCGACACTCGATCGCTCAGCGTGGACCGAGTATTCGGCGGAAGATATCCTTGCTGTGGAAGAACTTGCGGCATTCAGAGACGACGGTATACACGACATCTCAGCGAATGGCAATCCGCTTGTATTGCTCGCTTTACTGGGGAAGCTTTACCCGCAGAACCTTATTTTTCTGGAAGATGGCAAGGTAAATGGCGCGGCATTGCGTGCTGGTAAACAATTCGGCGCAAAAGTTTTGCTGTCTTGTGAACGTTTTAAATAAAACGCGGTGGCAAAGGCTTCAAGCATCTGAACTTCCAAGTGTAGATGTCATATAATCCTCCCCGAATTCACACAGCTGGTTCAACAACTGCGCAAGACGTTGCCCAACATCAGTAAGGGAATATTCAACCTTTGGTGGAACGACGGCGTACACTTCTCGTTTGACTAAACCGTCCGTCTCCATCGCCTTTAACTGCATCGTGAGCATTTTTTGTGTAATGTCGGGCATTAATTTCTCGAGTTCGTTAAAGCGGTACGTTTGCTCTGACAAATAACCCAAAATTAGCGGCTTCCATTTGCCGCTAATCAACCCTAACGTCACTTCCGAAGTACATATAAAGTCGCGCTTGCGTTTTGAATGCATTCATCATCACCCTCTCCAATCATAGCATTTGTTTACATCTTTCTCATAATTGAACTTCTATAAAGAAGATACTCAAAATACACACAAAACCATCTCTGTGCATTATTATCTGACTTGTGATATAATTACGTCAAGAAGTGGAAACACTAAAAAAGCCACAAGTGCTGCATACACTTGTGACTTGGCAACAACGGTTCCATTAATGGATCGGCCTCAGGAAAAAGTAATCCCCTAGAGCTCGCAAACTCAGTGGGGGATTACTTTTTTTTCTGCGTTAGCAGAAAAATCAGTGTTCCAAACGACAACATTAAAGTAATCACTAATCCGATCACTTTCAAAACCACCATAATGATCTGGTAATCTGTCATTGGCAACACCCCCCTTCCATAAAAGGAGTGCCGATCCACCCAAAGAGTTCCGTTATTGTTACTGGCAAGTATATCATGAACCCGTCTATGTTTAGACAAAATCCACTGAATTTATCGGTGTTTTCCATCTATTACGACAATTTTTGGAACAGTCCTTTTACAAGGCATCAAAAAAGGGGATACATGTAATTCGTGTATCCCCTTCCCTCTATTATGCCCGCCTTACAACGTCGTAATAATCGGGCCTTCCTTCGTTAAGATAATCGTATGCTCGTATTGGGCCACGAAGCTTTTTTCGGTAAGGTAGGTCCAGCCATCGTCGGCTTGGAACACTTCCTCTTCTTTTGTTGAAATAAACGGCTCTAAGGCAATGACCATGCCATTTTTTAAAATCTCTTTATCCCAGGAATCGTAGTAATTGAAAATATGCTCTGGAGCTTCATGAATCGAGCTCCCTACCCCGTGTCCCGTGAGGTTTTTTATGACGGTCAAATTATGCTTTTTGGCGACATTGTGGACCGCTTTGCCGATCGCGCTTTTTTTTGCGCCGGGTTTTGCCTTCTCCAGCCCTGCGTCGAAGGCTTCTTTCACAACGTCACATAGGGTCTGTAGAATGTCCTTTCCGTTCCCAACGACAAAGGAAATGCCGGTGTCAGCGAAATACCCGTTTTTCGACCCTGAGACATCAATGTTCACCATGTCCCCTTCTTGAATGGCCCTTTTCCCCGGAATTCCGTGCGCGACTTCTTCATTGATGCTAATGCATGTATACCCTGGGAAATCGTATACGCCTTTTGGTGCCGATTGAGCACCTGCTTTTTCAAAAAGCTCTCCCGCTAAGTTATCGAGTTCTTTTGTCGTCATTCCGGGCTTGGTCGAACGGACGAGTTCATCTCGGATCGCTCCGCAAATCTTGCCAATTTCTTTTAAGCCATTAAAATCCTCTTCTGTCTTTGCAATCATTGCACACACTCACTTTTTAACGTATTTTATGATTCGAACGCCATGTAGTGTCTAGTATATACGGAATGGTGTTTTCTTCAACCTTTGGATCGTAATTATCCTCTCGAAAAAGGTGAAATGCTCATTTTATATACGGTACACTAAATTGTACCACCTTTTTGGCTTTCGTATTATCTCACAAACACTGAATGGAGGTCCCCCTATTGACAAATATCATCAATAAAACAGAAGCACTGGTCAAAAGCCTATTTGCTCATGAAACGACAGGGCACGATTGGTGGCATATTGACCGTGTGCGGAACAATGCCTTGTATATTGCGGAGAAAGAAGGCGCCGACGTGGTCATTTGCGAGTTAGCGGCCTTGCTGCATGACGTGGCTGACGATAAATTGAATGCCAGTAAAGCGGAAGGACAACAAAAACTGATGGACATTTTCGCGAAAATTGATTTGAAGGAAGACGCCAAAATTAAGATTCTCGACATCATTGACCATATGTCGTTTCGCGGAGGACAAAATCCTCCATTAGAAACGTTAGAAGCACAGGTCGTTCAAGATGCGGATCGACTGGACGCGATTGGAGCCATAGGCATCGCAAGAGCTTTTACATTTGCCGGTGCGCGCGGGAACGTGATGCATGACCCTGATGCCACCTATGTCCAGAAATCGCAGGAAGAATACCTAAAGAGGCAGGCAACCGCCATCGAGCATTTTTACGATAAACTGCTAAAGTTGAAGGACTTGATGAACACCAAAACTGCTAAAGAGCTAGCTACCGAGCGGCATCAACGAATGGAAACCTTTTTAAAGGACTTTTACGAGGAATGGCAGCCGGGGCGGCGAACTGAGTGAAAACGGAGGAAAGCTATGTCGGAGATAAACTGGCATCAAGACGACGTTACGTTTGAAACTATGAGAGAAGCGGAAGTTTGGGCTGATTCTCTCTCGAACGAATTCTACAGTCGAGTAATAAATGGCTATATCACCCCTGACAATAAAATAGCGTACGCGCTTTCATTTTATTTGGCTTCCCTTGATATACTTATTGTTCACACGCAAGAAATTTTAGCTGATAATTCTTACGTCTATAAGGTTTGGGTTGAAGAGAAAGAATAGTTCCCAATGATGGCATTCACAACCGGAATGCCTCTTTATCTTTCACTGTCCCCTTCATCACGCTCCACCACCGTCACATCCGTAATCTGTAGCTCGCGGTTCTCCGAATTCCAATAGTTGACCACATAGGTCACATCAGGTCCTTCTATCCGGAACACATTCTCGTACTTTAAATTAGGTGTCTTTTGCACAAAATCCACAAGCGCATCAAGTTTTTCGTCAGTCACTTCGCTCTCAAAATCTTCGGCTCCATTGGATAAAAATAGTTCTTTGAATAGGTCTTGGGTAGAAATGACCTTACTGACTTCCATGCCATACTGAACGATGTAAACGGCAGAGAAGATGACCAAAAGGATAATGATCGCCCACAAATTCTTTTCTTTTAATTTCATCGTATTTCCCTCCCTTGATTACTGCTACGAAGTCATCTTTCTTTTTGAGTATTTCGGTTTAGCAAGACAATATAGACTCAACGAATTAGTTGATATCTTCCTTAGTCCCCTCTTCGACCGTTACATCGGTTATCTGTAGCTCACGATTGTTCATGTTTATATAGTGAACCACGTACGTTTTATCAGTCCCTTCAATTCGAAGCAGACTATCGAAACGATCCATCTTATACGACTGTATGTATTCAATGAGGTTCTCGAGTTTATCGTCAGGCACATCACTTTCAAAATCCTCTGCCCCATCAGCAGCAATCAACTCAAGCATGAGCTCCCGTGCGGAAATCATTTTGTGCTTTTCAATCTCGTACAAAGTTGTATTAATCGCGAATAGGATGAATAAGCCGATGCACATGACCCAAAGCTTCTTTTCTTTTGATTTCATTTCACTAACCCCCTGAGGATCATTAATGTGATTGATTCTCATAGCACATCTCTTCTTCTACCATTACCATTTCTAAATTGCAGGATTATACGGCCCGAAGATGTCGTGTACAGAACGGCGGATGTCGTCTATTGTTATAGAAATGAAAGGAGAGCCCACATGAAGAAACTTTACAAACAATGCGGTTTCATTGCGGGGACAGTGTTGCTCATCTTCCTGGCCATAGACATCTACAAGTACAGCCAGATTTTTATTTGGGACAGCGGGGCAGCTTACATCCGAGACGCCACAGAGCAAGGAGACCCTTTTGAGATGAATGATGTCACTGATTTTGCATGGGACCGCTTTTATGTATTTGGACCCTACATGTCTCGGGAGCAAATGGAAGAAACCGTCGGGCAGAAATGGACGACCCATTCGTATCCAGGCTACCTGCTGTATCAACGCTCCTACCTTGGGGCCTACCCGCATGACAGTGAATGCTGTAATTCAGTGGTGTTTATGAATAAGGACGACGTTGTTCGGGACATTTTTTTCAATCGTTCAGACGTGGATTTTTCCAATCTGCCATTTGGAAGAGCGATTACTCGTGAGGAGGCGTACATTGTTGTTGTAGAGGAACATCTTTTAATACTTCCAGACTAGCCTGTCTTGCTAACATCTATATATCGATACAACATGAGTGCGTCACCTATCCCTCTAGACAAGCCTTGAAATGACCACAATGCCAGCGATGAAATACACAGCGCCCTGAAGCCGATAAATCGTCAATGCCCCCTCGCTCGGCTCAGCGTCGCCACGAAAACGCCAAAAATTAGACAGCGTCCATGAGATTTTCGGATTGATAAAGAAAACCACTCCTGATACCGTAAGAAAGATCGCAATTAACCAGATAGTACCCCTCCTAGGGATCATAGTTTCCTAAGACACCTTCTACGTTTCTCAGGAAATTCCTGTTGCTCGGCACCAATCGGAACAGACTCTCTCGAACAGACACTTTTCATCTTTTACGATTGCTCACCTTTACCATCAAGCAATGTTCCATGTGAAACAAGCTAGAAAATGTCCATCCACAAAGGAACGAAAATAAAGGTCGATACAACGTCGTCATACTCCTTTGTACCGACCTTTTTGTTGTTTTTCTACATGTGAACCGTTTGTTACTGCTGCGCGATTTGAATAAGGTTTCCACACGTATCATCAAAGATAGCGATTGTGATGTCCCCCATTTTTGTCGGCTCCATCGTAAACGTTACGCCTAGTTTCAGTAAGCGTTCGTACTCTTTGTGGACATCTGCCACGCCAAACATTGTTGCTGGGATTCCTTCGGCGGCTATTTTCTCTTGATACTCTTTGGCGGCAGGATGATCATTTGGTTCAAGCAAAAGCTCCGTACCGTCTTGATCCTCTGGTGAAACAAAGGTGAGCCACCTGTATTCTCCGACCGGAACGTCATGCTTTTTTACGAAGCCCAGCGTTTCTGTGTAAAATGCCAATGCCTTGTCTTGATCTTGAACGAAAATACTGTTCACAATGATTTTCATACGTTTTTGCCTCCTTTAATCGTTGCGATGCATGGTGCTCTGCGCTGTGGAAGAACCATTTCGACATATGTTTTCTTAAAACTACTCCATCCATCCTTCCAGCAAATTTTTAAGTGGTTCGTTGTTGAACAGAAGGACTCGATATTTTCCTTTTCGGATTGATTCTACGAGTCCTGCATCTTCCAAAATAGAAAGATGTTTAGCGATCGCTTGCCGCGAAATGGTGAGGTCGTGCTTCATAATGAGTCGTGCCGTCAGTTCATACAACGTCAGCTCGTTTCGTTCGGATAGTTCGTCTAGCATAAGTCGCCGCGTCGAATCGGCAAGTGCTTTAAAAATCGCGTCTTCATTCCAAGTCATACATTTAGTATAAGCAACTATATGGTTGCTCGTCAACAAAAGCAATTATTTGGTTGCTTATAATGGTAGTTATATTTAATTAAGATTATGAATACGATCATCTTAAATTGAATTCATGAGCATCCTTTTATTTTCTGTTTACTTTAATATCGGGCACTACCTCTTCTTTTTCGGGCACTTTGCACGTTTTTTCGGACACTTCGATTTAGAAATCGGGCACAAACCTCTCCATTTCGGGCACTTCCAAGCACGTAGAGTTCAATCGGACACCTAGCCATCAAAAAAACCTGCCCCTAGCATTCTAGGAACAGGCGTTTACGTTTATCGTGCTTCGGCGTGCTGTGATTCTTCTGGTTCATCAAGCTCTTCATTAGGATCTAACACGTTCAATTCAAGCTGTACTTGAAGGATCTGATGATTGTCGACTTCAACGGCTTGAAAACGATGGCGCTTGTATTCAACCGGCACTTGAAGGTTATCTGAATCTGTGGCATTGACCTGCATCCAGCCGCCAATGGTATCAAGCTCATCGGAGTCAGGATCAAATTTAATGCCAAACTTGCCTTCAAGATCCTCTAGCAAGACACGACCATTAAGAACGAAAACACCTTCGCTCTTTTCTTCGATGTCGGCCACTTCATCTTCGTCGAATTCGTCACGAATGTCGCCAACAATTTCTTCAAGCACGTCTTCCATGGACACAATCCCTGCTGTCCCGCCATATTCATCAATGACAAGCGCAATGTGAATATGAGCATGCTGCATTTTTAGCATGACGTCTTGCAGGGATGTTGTTTCATGAACCGTCGGCATTTCATGCAGACTGCTTTGCAGTGACGATTCACGTCCTACCGCCAAGTTCGTTAAAATTTCTTTGACGTTCACAAACCCAAGCACAGTATCCTTGTCGCCACCCTCAACGATTGGATAACGTGTATAACGGTTTTCGTCAATCATTTGCAGAATTTCTTCGGAAGTCATATCATCTGATAGCACAACCAACTGCGTACGCGGCACCATAATGTCCTTTGCCACACGCTCATCGAACGCAAAGATGTTTTGCATATACGACAATTCGACTTGATTGATTTCACCAGAGTTAAAGCTTTGTGCCATAATAATCTTCAGCTCATCCTCAGAATGCGCCTGTTCATGCGGTTTCGGATCTACTTTAAAAGCACGTAGCAACAAACCAGCTGATCCATTCAATGACCAAATGAGCGGCTTCATAATCTGACCGAACCAGTAAAGCATTGGCCCTAACACCATCGTCATTCTCTCAGCGTACTGAATTGCCAATGTTTTCGGAGCCAATTCACCAACCACTACGTGGAAAAAGGTCATAATCGATAAAGCAACCACCAATGAAATAACGTGGGTCAGTGAATCTGGAACACCCCACTCAGTTAAAAACGGTAAAATCAACCGTTCAATCGTCGGCTCCCCTAGAAAACCGAGGGCAAGAGCGGTTACCGTAATCCCTAGTTGACATGCAGACAAGTAGTAATCCAAATTAGAAACCAGTTTCTTGACAATGATGGCCCGTTTATTGCCTTCTTCAATCAGCTGTTCAATTCGTGACATCCGTACTTTCACGACCGCAAATTCAGATCCTACGAAAAACGCAGTAAGCGCAATGAGTATTGCTACTAAAGAAAAATTAATAATTATCGTCGTTGTATCCAATTCGTCCCTCAGCGAATGAGGGATTCACCTCCATGAGTTTATAATCGTGTACCGTCTAAAAAACGAGACTAAAATCCCAATACCGATTTTGGGCATTGGGTGTTCACCGTTTCCTTTGCCGCCACGAGCTCCTCTGCAGATGATCCTCGCTTCTCCAAATTGTTCCTCTCCCTTTACGAGAGCTTGCCATAAAGAAATAAATTCAGTCCGTCCGTGCGTAAATCGTGCGCTCAGGGGGAGAGACATTCGTTTGAAGGCAAGCGAAAATCATGCGGTACGCCCGTGTGATTTTCAAAAACAATGTATGGCTTAGTGCAACCAAACTTTTAAAGTGCAGTATCGCCTTCCCAATGGTCTCACCCCCTTTTTTCTATCTTCTACTGTACCATACTTTTCAGAATTCCGTACAGTCCCATATCCCCAGATGCCAAAAAGGCGTTTCCTCATTTTATGTGAGTCTATCTGGCAGTATTCATTCGTGGCCTCTTCTTTTCTTGGAAATTTCATTAAATGATCATAGGCGTACGAACTGACGTATATCTGCGACGCAGAGGGACCGTTTTCGCGCACTTGCCTCTCATTTTCGCGCAGCTTGACCTGCTTTTCGAGCACTTCCCCTACGTTTCCGCGCACACCCGACGTGTTTCTGCGCAGGTCCTCCTGTTCCGAACACTTGGCACATGCCTGTCACTAGCATCCATTCCGAACCTGATTCCCCCCACCACACAAAAAAGCCTGCATTCGGTTCCAAAATGGAACGGAATACAGGCCCTTCCCGACTAGAGCTCGTCGCTCGTGAGGGTGAGTGTGGTGGATTGCTGTTGACCGCTACGGTAAAACGTAACGTCGAGCGAATCACCTACATTTTTTTCATTGTAGAGGTATTTCCGCAAATCAATGGTGTCGTTGATTTGGGTACCGTCGAGCTCGATAATGACGTCGAGCTGCTCTAAGCCTGCATCTTGGGCAGGAGAGTTCGGCGCGACTTCGGTAACGACGACGCCTGAGCTAATGTCGTCAGGCAGGTTAAGTGTTTCGCGTCGGTGATAGCTGTCGACGTTGGCCAGCGGCTGAGGGTTCAGGATGCCCATGACCGGGCGTGATACTTTGCCTTGTGTTTCTAGATCTTTAATCACAGGGATCACGGTATCCGTTGGGATCGAGAAGCCAAGTCCTTCGACGGCACTTTGAGCAATTTTCATGGAGTTAATGCCGATGACCTGTCCGTCAAGATTAAACAACGCGCCACCACTGTTGCCTGGGTTGATGGCCGCATCGGTTTGCATAACGTCAGCTTGCCAATCTGGGCTCCCGTCTCCGTCTAAGTCGACTGGAATGGCTCTTTCCTTTCCGGAAAGGATGCCTTGAGTCACCGAGCCGGAAAATTCCAACCCGAGTGGATTGCCAATTGCAATGACAGGCTCGCCAATTTTAGCATCGTCGGAATTGCCAAAGGTCGCCACGGTGTCAATAAGGTCATTCACTTGTTCGCCTTCGACAACAAGCACGGCGAGGTCGGTAAACACGTCGGCACCGCGAATCTCTGCGGGGATGCGTGTGCCATCATACAAGCTAATCTCTACTTCTGAAGCTTGCTGAATGACGTGATAATTCGTCACGACATACGCGGTGTTGCCATCCTTTTTATAAATGACGCCTGAACCTGTGCCGGCTTCCATCTCTGTATCTGACTGCCAGAAGTTGCCGCCTTGAATGTTTACTACACCTACAACAGCATGCTGGACCTTTTCAACAATGTCGGTCACATTCGTGGTCACATCCACCTTGACGTTCCTTGTTTCATTTGGCCCGGTCTCGACCGTCCCATCTTCTCCAGGAAGAGAGGTGGACGCTGATTGGTCGGCGCCATTTAACCACCCCGACTGCACGAGCATTGGCATGGCCACAAGAACAATCACAGCCCCAATAATGACGCCTAGGACGGCTGCCCATACAATGCTCGCTCGTCCTCTTGGACGTTTTGACCGTGTGGAATGATCATCATAATAGCCCATCGCTTCATCTCCAATCATCGTTTCTCGTTCCGCCACCACTTGCGGTTGATTCGCTGCTTGCTAACCTTCCTTTTACCCTCTAATGCCTGAGCAGTAAACCCGTTGCTATGCAGTGACAAGTGGCGTTGGCACAACAGGGTCCGTATCGAATAAATCAAATCCAGCCCCTACAGGCCGTCCTTTTGCTTCAAGCGTCTGAGCGACGGCTAAGCGAGCGAGATCCTTCATGTTATTATCTTTGCTTAAATGGGCCAAATAAATACGTTTTGTCGCATCGCCAATAATTTCGGACAGCGCGACGCCAGCATCTTCATTGCACACATGACCAACATCGCTTAAGATCCGTTGCTTGACGTTCCAAGGGTATCTACCCATGCGCAGCATCTGCACATCATGATTGGCTTCAAACACAAGGCAATTGCTATTTCGCACGATGCCTTTGACACGATCGCTCACGTACCCTGTATCGGTCACCACAGCGACCTGTCGTTGTGCGTGGCGAAACGCATAAAACATCGGCTGAGCGGCGTCATGTGAGACCGGAAAGGATTGCACGTCTAGGTCACCAAAGCTACGTACCGTTTCCATATCAAAGGTGAACTTTTGTTCGGTCGGAAGCGCGCCAATGTGGCGTTCCATCGCTCGCCAGGTGGGCATATTCGCGTAAATTGGCAGCGTGTGCTTTCGTGCGAGAATCCCGAGACCTTTAATGTGATCGCTATGCTCATGGGTCACAAAAATACCATTTAGATCAGATGCACTCTGCCCTATTTGATTCAGCAGAGCTTCCATCTTTTTGCCGCTTAAGCCGGCATCCACTAGCCATTTTTGCGTTGGTGTTTGAATAAAAAATGCATTCCCTGTGCTTCCACTTGCCAGCACACTAAATTGCAAGCTCATGAAACGCCTCCATTCTCTCCGTCTTCACTCTCGTCTGTTCCTTCGTTGGGAAGAGGAATGTCATCCAGGTTTGATTGATTCGTCGTTGCCGCATTGCCGTCATTCATCTGCTGAATTTGCCCTTCAATGGCATTAATAAAATAGTTCCGTTCATTGTCGACGATGACATGCCATGTCGGCGCAAACACCTGAACACCGCCAGACAACGGCACTAACGTGTAATAGCCAAGCTCTACACTGGAGACGTGACTCCCTGATGGCAGCTCATTGCGTTCAAAAAGGATTTTCAATGCCTCAATAGCTGGCAGGATAGGCTGTTGCTTTTTCTCGTCAATGTCAAGCTGTTCAATATCGCTCAGCATCGTCTGCTGATAGCTGACCACTTGATTGTCTTCATTGAGCTGTAGAATGACAATGCCATTATCATTGTAATAGATCGTTTTTCCCTCATAGGTCTGAAAAAGGATAATGGCGTTCGTTTCACGATTGTAGGACCAAAAGCGATATCGCGCCCCATCCACGACCTGTGTGTTCATAAATTCGGTCACACTGTCAGACATTTCATCCATGTTTAACGTATAAGGCTCAATCAAGCTGGACACGACAGAGTTGCCGTTAATAATCACGTTTTGATTGGCGAGCTCATTCAAAAGATCCGGATCAAACTGGCGGCTCGTGCCACTAATGTAGTTTTCCGATACCGCGTCCTTTGGCAGTGCTTCATACGTAATCTCCTCAGCCGCAAGCCGCTCTTCAATGGTCGATTCATTTAAGAAATCGTACTGGTCCGTTTGCCGTTTTTCCGAAAGCT
Organism: Aureibacillus halotolerans; assembly: GCF_004363045.1. Taxonomy (NCBI): domain Bacteria; kingdom Bacillati; phylum Bacillota; class Bacilli; order Caryophanales; family Bacillaceae; genus Aureibacillus; species Aureibacillus halotolerans. The sequence continues at coordinate 128,834 of NZ_SNYJ01000010.1, read as the reverse complement.
GGATGAGCAAAAAGACATCTAGAACAAAGAAACAAAGGATCAAAAGTGTTTTTGCTCTACTCCAATCCAACGCTGTCCCCTCCTTCCGTCATTTGACTCACCTTTTGCCAGCTGTCGTTGTATTTCACGTACCACACTGGCTGAAAGGACAGGATAATGGGGTTGGTGTTGGGCTGGCGTGCCATTTCGTAGCCGACCTTCACGTCTTGAACCATACTCGGATCAATGTCTGGGGCACTTTCTAAGGCATCGACAATCGTTTGTCCAGATGCAAGATCAATCATTGTGCGGTCAAATTCAAACCGCAATCGGAACAACGGACGTAGGTATTCATGAATCTCTCCATTTTTAAATGATGCGTAAATCGCTGGATAGCCATAGGAGCGATACGTATGGAACACTGGATGCTGACCAATATAAAGCTGATAGCGTACCGTTTGTTCCGAAATTGAATAATGATAAAGTCGATACGTATCTGTCCAGCCCGCGTGATCATTTATAAAATCATAGGAACGCGAAATGAGATCTCCGCCTGAAAGTTGATCGTATTCAGTTTGAGCCGGATTAATATACGAAAGCTGCTGGTTGTTCTTGTACACACGAAGCAACCTCGTCCCATCTGTATAGGACTCCTCTGACGAACTTGTATTGTCCTTTTTGACATAGCTCGGATTGGAAAAAAGAGCGTCCTTAAATTTCTCTGCCGACAGATGCATCGTCGAATACGTCAGCTTTGGCACACTGCGTATGTCCACTGGCATATAGATGAGGCTTCCGGCGTTTGGCTCATATCGAAAATACGCCTCTCCACTCTTCAAGGTACTGTCTACTAAGCTGATGTAATTGCTGCGGTCAAATTCTCGCAGTGCCGCTTGATACACTTGATCGTTGTCATTTGAGACGAAATACACGCGTGTCGATGGCTGACTGATATCGACGACAAGGCGGTCAAAAGTGCCTGTTTCCGAGACCTGGCCTTCAGCGGGAATTAACTGAGGGAGTAAGGAGAGGGGCAGACTTTCTGGAAACACAAATTCTGTCCGTCCCTCCAAAATCTCTCCATTATTGATGAAGTCTTCCGAAAGGACCGGCTTGACTTCACCTAACTGCCCTTTACGAATCGAAGCAAACAATGCTTCCACCTGATCTCGACTAGTCGTTCCATTCACCTCTCCGTTCTCATGATACATGGCTTGAACCGGCTGCACGAGTTCGCTCAATGGAAGCTGCTCACCAATCTCCACACTTTGAACATATTCTGTATTTGGTGCCTCAATAAATTGTGGTTGGTATGTCCACACGCTCCATGTGAGCACAAGGCTACCTAGAATGAGAAGCACAAGCAGGCCGGATTTTATATGTTCCTTATATTTCATCATAGATCGTCCACCTCCTGCCCCAAGCGCTGATGAATAGGAAGTGTGAAATGGACGGTTGTTCCTTTGTTCAGTGCACTTTCAGCCCAAATGCGCCCTCCATGTGCTTGAACCATTTCCCGGGCAATAGCCAGACCAAGGCCCGTTCCCCCTAATTTTCTGGTGCGTGCTTTGTCTGCGCGGTAGAATCGGTCAAAGATCTTGTCGACCTTGTCTCGCGAAATGCCAACGCCTTCGTCTCGAATGGTGATGCGAATGACGTTCCCTTGCTTGCGCAGCGAGTGGGTAATCGTGCCACCCTCTGGGGAGTACTTCACGGCATTTGAAATAATATTGTCAATGACTTGCGTAATTTTGTCCTGATCCAATGCCACGAAAAGTGGTTCATTAGGGAAGGAGCGCTCTAAGTGAAATTCATTCCCCTTAGACATTTCAAAACGGTCAATAATACCGCCAAAAAATTCAACAACGTCAATGTTCACAAAATGAAGCTGTTCTTCTCGGCTGTCCATCTTTGACAGTTGCAGTAAATCATTCACGAGTCGAATCATACGCTCCGTTTCGTTTTGCGTAACGTTTAAAAATTTTGGTGCAATGGTCTCGTCCTTCCATGCGCCATCCGTTAATGCCTCGATGTAGCTTTTCATCGTCGTTAACGGCGTACGCAGCTCATGAGACACATTGGCCACAAACTCACGTCGTTCACGCTCAATTTGTTCCTGCTCTGTCACGTCATGAAGAACCGTAATGAGCCCGTTTGGCAGGCCACTCTCCTTTTGAATAACAGAGAAGCTTGCTTTGACGATCAATTGCTCCCCTTCTGGCAACGCATCACTATAGTCAAGCAGCATCGAGTCCATGTCGCGGAAAAGACCTTCCCAAGTGACACCTTCCTCTTCTAGCCGCAACACTTCAATCATTGGCGCTCCAAGCAGCTCATCACTAGACACGCCGAGCAGCTCTTCTGCCGGTTCATTCATCAGGATGACTTGACCGTAGCGATCCGTGGCGATCACACCATCCGTCATATGAGTCAGTACAGAGCTGAGTTTTCGCCGCTCACTGTCTGTGGTCGCCTGCGCTTCCTCCAGCTTGCGTGTCATCCCGTTAAAGGACGTCGCCAGCTGACCAATTTCATCGTCCCCATACACCTTAACATTACGGGAAAAATCGCCTTTAGCGAGCACAAGCGCCTGCTTACGCATATCCGCGACAGGTCGCGTAATAGTCCGTGCCAAAAAGACACCTAACACGATCGTGAGTAAGAGCGCGATCACAACACCTTTAATTAAAATCTCGTTAATGATGCGAAGCTGGTCATAGACTTGCTCGACGTTCGCCGACACATAGATGGCACCGATGGTTTCCTCGCCCGATGTGATTGGAACGACAACGACACGCACGCGATCATTCGTTTTCGGATCAATCATCCATTTTTCCTGTGAGACACCGACGACCAATGTCCGTTTGACAAGCAGGTTCAGCGTTCGTTTGCCAACAATGGACGTGTCATAAGGGCTCGTCGTTGCCACAATACGGTTTCGGCTGTCGATTACTTGAATTTCGCGAATGTCATCGGACAAAAAGTCTCGTAAGCTGTCGCGAATCACGGTTTCAAGTGGGAGATCATCCGCTGACCGTTCCTTTTCCATTTCCTCTTCTATCGTATAGGCGATCACATGGGCTCGCTCATTCGTTGACGTCGAAAAACTTGTTAGCAACTGCTCCTCAAGCTCCTGAACAAAATAGACGCCGATCACCTGAATGGCGACCAGCAAGAGCAAAACGTATACTAAGATGATTTTAATATGAATTGATTTAAAAAAGCTGACACGTTCCTTCGTTTTCATTCGGCGTCCGGATCAGGCGTTTTTAAATAATAACCGACGCCACGGCGTGTCACTAGAAATGTAGGGTGGCTAGGGCTGTTTTCAATTTTCTCACGCAAACGTCGAACGGTGACATCGACGGTCCGTACGTCGCCAAAATAATCGTAGCCCCATACCGTTTGTAGCAAATGCTCCCGTGTCATGACTTGACCGAGATGGCGCGCTAAATAATGCAGCAATTCAAACTCACGGTGTGTCAGCTCCACCATTTGTCCGTCTTTACTCACATTGTACGAGTTCGGGTGGATCATTAGAGGGCCCACCTGAATGTCTTTAACAACCAAATCCTGATCCTGCTCGGCAACCTGCTGATGGCGACGCAGATTCGCTTTTACACGAGCAATCAGCTCCCGTGCACTAAAAGGCTTCGTTACATAATCGTCCGCGCCAAGCTCTAAGCCAAGCACTTTATCAATTTCAGAGTCTTTGGCCGTCAGCATAATAATTGGCATTTGGTGGTTTTTACGAATTTCCTTGCACACTTCCATGCCATCCTTTTGCGGCAACATTATATCAAGGAGCACAAGATCAGGCACATTCGCTTCTAGCTTCTTTAAGGCCTCGTCCCCATCATACGCACAAGTCACCGTGAAGCCTTCCTTTTCTAAATTAAACTGCAATATATCTGCAATGGGCTGTTCATCATCAACAACGAGAATATGCTTGTCCATTTGGTTCTCTCCTTTTCTTCGTCACGTGCCTTTCTTACGTATCAAAAAAGCGAGATTGTCTCACATCATGGTGCAGTCTAATAACGTTTTTTACGTTTCCCCTATTCTACCATAGATTCGTTTTTCTCATTGCGTTTTGATTGGTCGGCGCTTAGGAATGACCTGGCCAAATGTTCATAAGCAATCACCATGTCACCGAGTAGCCATTCAGCTAATTCCAACATTCACCATAAAAAAACCGCCACGCCAGATGACGTGACAGTTGTATATTATCTGCTTGGAAGCTTGGTTAATGGATTCGTTAAAGTGCCGTTCACATAAACTTCAAAGTGAAGATGAGTTCCTGTAGATTGGCCAGTAGAGCCCATCACTCCAATCTTCGTTCCCTTTGGCACGGTTTCTCCAGCACTGACGGAAAGGCTCGACATATGTGCATAGATGGTTTTTGTACCGTTGTTATGGTCAATTACGATCTTGTTTCCATAACCACTTTGAACACCTGCAAATTCAACAACGCCATTGTCTGCTGCTTTTATCGTGAGGTTGCTTGCTCCAGCAATGTCAATGCCTTTATGTTGCTTGCCCCAACGTTGACCCATTCTACTCGTAATGCTGCCACCGTTTGTTGGCCATGCTAGCTCTCCTGTTCCTCGTGAAGGCACTACCTTCGTGCCTTTGACAACGACCTTGTCTTGGGCTTTTCCGGTCACATCACGGGCAATGACAGTGGTCTCACTCAGCACGCCGTTCACTTTTGTTTTTTGATACGTCACGGTTTGCGAGCCGTCCTTGCCTTGCTGCGTCACCTTGTCCTCACCTTTGTACATTGTGTCGTCTTCTTTTACTACCGTTTTAAAGGGAATGGTTTCTTCTTTCGTTTCAGCAGTAGAAACGACAACGCTCAAATACGGATGACGGGCTGTCACATTCAACGATTGTCCTATTCTAAGCTGGTTCTGATTCTGAATACCTGGATTTAATGCCATCAGCTTGTCCGTATCCAAATCATACGTAGTGGCCACCTCACTGAAAACCTCGCCTTGTTCAACAACATGCGTTTCGTCCTCAAGTGAACCTTTTTTCAGTAGCTTTCGCGCATCATCTTCAGATAGAATGTCTTTCTCATCAACAAATTTCGTTTTAAATGAAACTTTCTTTGAAAAGCGTACGTCTAATAACGTAGAACCTTTCTTTTTCTGTGTTCCATTTTCATTGGCCTGGTTCTTTTCTGAAGAAGCCTCTTGCTTTTTCTCCAAAAGATCCAGGTCCTTTTCATCAACGAAATTCGTTTTCATGTCCTTAAGTATCGACTTTGCTGTGGCCTTGTCCTGCACATACACAACAGGCTCTTCTTCACCTTCAACGAGGATGCCTACCGCCTTCGCATCCACTTCCAGCGATTTTTCAAGCGCTGTACGCCCTCGCTCGTTTTGGTAGCTTGCCGAAAAAGTTCGCTCTGGTAGAATGCTAAACGATTGGCCTAGCTTATACGTTAATTCACTATGTTGTTGTTCTGCTGCATCTATTTTTTCATCTATAACGTCGTCTATAATCTGTTTGTCACTGACCGTAGCAATTTTTTGATCACCTTGATACACATGGTACACTGTGTCAATGACACCATTGTCCCCCGCATGAACAATCGAGCTACCCGCAGTCACAAGTCCGGTTGCGACTAGAACAAGACCTGTATAGCGCGCCTTCTTTCCAAAAAACGCCCCAACGGTCTTCATTGTAAAGTTTGCTTTCACTTGATGTGTTCCCCCTACTTGCATCAATCTCATTCCCACAAAATACTGTACCATAGGATTCGATAATTGGAAGACTTTCAAGTCACTTGTAATCGTTTTGTAGTCTTTTTGTCACGGGAGCATGACAATTTTGGGTCATTTTGGTCAAATTAGAAAAATTCGAACGACGAGAAGCTTTCATCTCACAGTTCGATTTTCCTCTTCTCAGTTTGTCTCAACGTTTTTATTACGTTGGCATTTTCCGCTCGACTTCCTCCAGCTTGTACTGATCGATTCGATAGACCTTGTCGCACAACAGCTCAATATCATTTTCCTGATGGCTCGTCATAATAATGGTTTTCCCTTGGGCCTTTAAATCCAGCAGCAATTGCCGTACTGACGTGACACTGTCTTTGTCCAAAGCATTAAAGGGCTCGTCCAGAATTAGCACTTGCTGGTCTTCCATAATAGCCTGGGCTAACGCCAATTTTTGCTTCATGCCAAGTGAATAGTTTTTTACTTTCTGCTTTGCCTCCGGCTGCAATCCGACTCTCTTCATTGTCTTCACAATGTCCTCATCCGTAATCTTATCCTGAATGGCGGCCAGCCTTTGCAAGTTTGCAAACCCCGTTTTTCCTGCAATGTAGCCAGGACGGTCAATGATGATGCCAAAGTTGTCCGGAAACCCGTGGGCTTTGCTTCTATATGTAGGATCAATCGTAATCGTCCCCTGATCCGGTTGAATAAACCCACAAATCATTTTAAAGAATACCGACTTCCCCGAACCATTTGGACCAATGATTCCGTGGATTTCACCATGATTGAATTCAGCTGAAGCGCCTTCAAACAATGTGACGCCTCTAAATTTTTTATACACAGACTTTACTTCGATAATATTCATAAGGCAAAAACTCCCTTCTAAATCGACTTCGCTTTCTTGAACACAAGGATCAAAAACACGATTTCTATGATAATGAAAGCCACTAACACACCGCTAATCGTGAACACACCGAACCAAGCACTTGTCACATACCCCATCGAACTTAAGGCAAACGGCAGGAATTGGTGCGTATTTATCGCTGGCAAACCAAGCAAAAACATGACAGCGAAAGACCCTAACAACAGGACATCACTTCTCCAAATCCAGAAAACGATAAAGGCAATCAGGGCATAATTTACAAATTGCAACAGTCCGTTTATAAAGTGATGATACAGAATGATCGTGGTTGGCACATCTTCAACACCAGCGCCAAGCGGCAGCCCCCGAAGGAGACCCCCCACATAAAACAGCAAAGCTAAAGCGACCAACCAGACCAGCCCCAGCAAGGTGATGTTTCCAAGCTGGTGAAGGAACCAATGTAAAAAAGACTTGGAACGAATCAAGATATAAAACATTTGACCATACTGAATCCGCTCAAAATAATGGAGGAATAGATAAACCAGTCCAAGATGAACAATCATGTAAAACAAATACCGCATCACAAGAATGCCCTGTGGGAAGACACCATTAATTGCCGTATGAAGGGAGGCGATGATCGTATCGGACTCCCCAAAAAGCACAAAGTTCGCCGCCCCAACAAGGCAGATCGACACATAAACGATGAATGGAAGATTCATTCGCCCTAGGTTTTTATTCAATACGCTTCATCCTCAAATACAGGTAGGCAAACCCAAGAAGAACCACCGAGAAAAGCAGATACATCGCAAACGGCACCCAAACTGCCGGGAACGACTGGAGAGTATACGAAAGTACAAAATAGCTCGTTACCTTTGCAAAGGGCAAGTCGCCAGGCACCATCTTGTAGGACACAATACCACCGATGAAAATGAGAACACTCCCGAATAGCAAAACCAACCGTTTGTGTGAAAATAAGAGAAATAGCGAATACAAGAGGAGTTGAATAACGATCAGGTATCCGCCCGCTAAACCCATCTCCAAAAGAACTCCAAGCCAAGGAGAGATCCCACTTTCATAAACAGGCTGCGTATAAGCAATGAGGTGACCAGACGGACTTTTTGTGAACGCACTCCAGTCACTTTCCCAAGGAATGCCTGTAGTCATGGCGACAGCCGCAAGCAGCAGCAATACATAAAATACAATCAATTGGCCGATCCGTTTAGCCAACGTAAACCATACCCAATGCATCGGGCTTTTAAAACGAATCAATACAACCGGGTCCCAGTCCTGTAGTATCATCCGGCTGGAATGAAAAATCCAGAAGGGGGATATTAAATAAAGCACTAAAAACGGGCTTCCCAAACAAGCCATTAAAACATCCCATTGATTTGAATGAAGGCCTTTGTACTGCGCCAGGTCCATCACAAACATTCGCTGATCCCACGCACAAAGCAACAAGACAACAGCGACGAAAAACCACATCCAGACGTTATATGAACGAAAGCAATGCCGTGAAAACCTCATAGAAAATTATCCAAGGTTCTGAATTTCAATCGCACGTATAAGCTGAGAGCAAGACAGATGATAACTAATGCCCCCAAAGGAATGAAAGCTGTCCAAATTTCCTGTTGAGTAAAGCCGTAAGGGAAAACCGAAAAAGAGAATCGATAAGGTTGCAGCGTTGGGTTTCCGAAAAAAAACACTTGCGCAAGATACGCCAAGTAAGGAATAGTTAAAGCGACATAGGACCTGTTCATAACAAGAAGGAGCAGGAACCCAAAACTGGACCAAACCGCCGCGTTGACACCGACCCATGTGGAGTAAAGCACCCCGTAAATAAAATCACCGTAAACAAGCAACTGCGTAAAGGTATGGCGTTCTAATCTGTCTTTTTCCATTTCTGCAACAGTCATATCTGGATTAAAATATTCCGTAAGTCCAAAGAAAGGATCAATATAAAAGGCATAAAGAAAGGTGATAAACACATACAGAAAAAAAACAGCGAACGTTAGCATAAAATTCACCAAGAACTTCGATATGATCGTTTTTCCCAAGGCCATTCGAGTTCTAGTGTAAAAAATAAAGCGATGGTTGAGTTCCGCAGAAAACTTCCCCAAATAGATAAATACAGCAAGCAATGGGAACGTCATGGGCAGTAAATTCTCTAAAAAAAACGTAAAAAGGCTTAGTGAATTAGTAAAGGAATAGCTTGCTTTCTGGCTTGCGTAAAATAGATAGAATAAACAAAACGCGAATACTATAAAAAGGATGCGTTTTCGATGTAACGATTCTTTTAGTTCCTTTACTACGGAATGACGATAGGACATAAAACCAACTCCTTTCTTCATCATTAACGACAGGGACCGACTATTTCTCATTTTGAAATAGTCAATAACGTAATTTCTTGTTGAGAGAATAGAAGAAGAAAGAAATCGTTCATTAAAGACCCTAGTGCTTATGTAGACGTTATTAAGACAATTATAGTTTATCATGGGAAATTTTTCTTTATTTTCGTTATGGATTTTTAAAAATTACGAAAAAACAAGAAAGACCAACTCGTGTATTTTCTTTAGTTTGTACTTATGTGCTTCAGTTATCATATTCACTTCAATGCACATAAAAAAAGACCTATATAGGTCTCGAAAAGAGATATCATCTCACAATCTCACCAGAGGAAGAAAAGCATAGAAAACTTAGGCTATCTACCCTTCAACGATCTTTGCTTTCAGACAAATAAAAAAAGACCCTCAAAGGTCTAGTTAGGTAAAAAAGTGGCTCGAGACGGAATCGAACCGCCGACACGAGGATTTTCAGTCCTCTGCTCTACCGACTGAGCTATCGAGCCATATACGCAAAAAAAAATAAAATGGCGGTCCCGACCGGGATCGAACCGGCGATCTCCTGCGTGACAGGCAGGCATGTTAACCGCTACACCACGGGACCTTGTATAAAATTGTAAGAATTTTGCGTATCCTCAAACGTTTATGTATGTAAAGAAATAGTGCACATATTGCTAATGTTGACTTGTCAAGATGATGATCAACGTAGTGGTGCAAACTTGATTTAATTGCACTCTTCAAGTACTACAACATTGACTTGGCGAAGAAGTGTTTCAACGCAGATGCGTCAATTTTAAATTGGTTGCACTCTACGAGTACTACAGTATTGACTTATCAGGGATGTTGCTCGATGTAGATGCGTCAATTATTTTGGTTGCGGGGGAAGGATTTGAACCTTCGACCTTCGGGTTATGAGCCCGACGAGCTACCAGACTGCTCCACCCCGCGACGATTTTTATATGAGCCATGGAGGATTCGAACCTCCGACCCTCTGATTAAAAGTCAGATGCTCTACCGGCTGAGCTAATGGCTCCTCTCAACAACGACAATAATAATATTATCATAAACGAGAGGGAACATGCAAGCTTTTTTTATAAAAAAGGGGGAAGGAAGGGAAAATTTATTGGATGTTTTCCCTTCCTGACTATAGTCTTCCCCTTTATGGCATCGCGTAAACGCTTCGTACCGTGTTGGTTTGGTTGCGATCTGGTCCTACAGAAAAGATCGACAACGGAATACCTGTCAACTGAGAAATACGCTCAATGTAATGGCGCGCATTCAATGGCAGCTCATTTAACGAACGGCAGCCTGTAATATCTTCCGTCCACCCTGGCAACTCTTCGTACACAGGCTCGCATTGCGCCAGCACGTTCAGGCTTGCTGGAAATTCTTCCATCACTTTGCCTTGGTACGTGTAAGACGTACAGATTTTTAGTGTTTCGATGCCTGTGAGGACGTCAATCGAATTCAAAGACAGGTCCGTAATGCCGCTCACTCGACGTGCGTGGCGCACGACAACCGAATCAAACCAGCCGACACGGCGTGGTCTACCCGTTGTAGTGCCATACTCATTACCTGTTTCACGAATTTGATCACCAATCTCATCCGTTAATTCTGTTGGAAACGGACCGTCTCCCACACGAGTGGTGTATGCCTTTGAAACACCAACCACGTGTTGAATTTTTGACGGACCCACACCAGAACCGATGGTGACACCGCCAGCAATTGGATTGGATGACGTCACAAATGGGTAGGTGCCCTGATCGATATCGAGCATGACCCCTTGTGCCCCTTCGAACAGTACGCGTCGACCTTCGTCAAGACCCTTGTTCAACACAACAGATGTGTCCGTCACAAAATGGGCGAACTGTTGTCCATACGCATAATACTCATCAAGGATCTCATCAAGTGTAAAGCCGCTCGTTTCATACATTTTCTCAAATAAGCGATTTTTATGAGCAAGGTTTTGCTCCAGCTTTTTGCGGAACTCGTCCTTGTCTAGTAAGTCTGCGATGCGGATGCCGATCCGTGCCGCTTTGTCCATATATGCCGGACCAATGCCTTTTTTCGTCGTCCCAATTTTATTGGCGCCCTTTTGTTCTTCCTCAAGCTCATCAAGCTTTAAGTGGTAAGGCAAAATGACATGGGCACGATTGCTGATCCGTAGTTTTTCCACGGACACGTTGTGGCCTTTTAAGTAGTCTAATTCTTCAACAAGTGCTTTCGGATCGATAACCATACCGTTTCCGAGGACGCACGTTTTATCTGCGTAAAAAATGCCAGAAGGAATCAAATGAAGCTTGTATTTATTGCCATCAAATACGATCGTATGCCCTGCGTTGTTACCACCTTGATAACGAGCCACAAGCTCCGCATTCTCTGACAAATAGTCTGTGATTTTCCCTTTGCCTTCATCGCCCCACTGTGTTCCTACGACCACGACTGATGACATGAAAAGCACCTCCGCTAATTTTCGCAATTTCGTTCTTTGCTATGTTTAAAAGTACGCATTTTCACATGTAACCGTAGATGATTGTATCAGTAACCACAGGGAAAGTCAATGAGAAGACGAACGATTATAACATCAATTCCATTTTATGTTCGTCTATTGAGAAGAACGGCTACCATTCATTTAAACCCTTGAGCAAAACAAAACGCAACGCTTTGTTTTCGCGTTGCGCTAATATGTTCACCAAGTTGGCCAGAGTGAGGCACTGACCTCCTTTTCAACTTAACCCACGACGATATGATCATGCACCAGGCGGCATGTCATGTTCATTATGCCGTGTCTCTAGGTTAACGAACTTATTGTATTCCTTCACAAACGCAAGCTCAACAGTACCTACAGGGCCGTTCCGTTGTTTGGCGATAATAATCTCAATAATGTTTTGGCTTTCGGATTCTTTATCATAGTAATCGTCCCGATACAAAAACGAGACGATATCGGCATCCTGCTCAATACTCCCGGATTCCCGAATGTCAGACATCATTGGACGTTTGTCCTGGCGTGATTCAACACCACGGGAGAGCTGTGATAGCGCAATAACAGGAACTTCAAGCTCACGGGCGAGTGCTTTTAAAGAACGTGAAATCTCGGAAACCTCTTGCTGGCGGTTTTCGCCGCCATTTCGTGAGGAGCCCGCAATGAGCTGTAGGTAGTCAATCAAGATCATACCAATGCCATGCTCCATCTTTAGACGGCGGCATTTAGCACGTATGTCATTGACTCTTATCCCCGGCGTATCATCGATGTAAATGCCTGCGTTAGAGAGGCTGCCCATCGCCATCGTCAGCTTTTGCCAGTCATCAGACGTTAGTTTGCCCGTTCTGAGCCGCTGGGCGTCAATGTTGCCCTCCGCACAGAGCATCCGCATGACGAGCTGTTCGGCGCCCATCTCCAAGCTAAAAATCGCGACATTTTCATTCGCATGAATGGCGACATTTTGAGCGATGTTCAAGGCAAATGCTGTCTTACCTACGGATGGGCGGGCAGCTACAATAATCAAGTCATTGCGTTGAAAACCGGCTGTCATGCGATCCAATTCCGAAAAGCCGGAGGCAATGCCTGTAATGTCACCTTGCCGATTATGAAGCATTTCAATGTTGTCATACGTATCCACTAGGACGTCTTTAATTTCCTTGAAGTTCCCAGAGTTTTTTCGTTGCGAAATCGCCATGATGTTTTTTTCAGCATTGGAAAGAACGTTTTGCACTTCATCGTCTCGTGAGTAGCCATCCTCTGCAATGTCGGTGGCTGTACGAATCAATCGACGCAGGATCGATTTCTCCTCGACGATACGCGCGTAATACTCAATGTTCGCTGCGGTTGGGGCGGAGTCAGCGAGCTGTGTTAAATAGGAAACGCCGCCGATTTCCTCTAGTATTTTGTGGTCGGCGAGCTCTGACGTAACAGTAACCAAATCGACAGGCTCATTTTTTTCTGCTAGCGACATCATCGTATGAAAGATACGCTGGTGAGACGTTTTGTAGAAATCCTCTGGCATGACAAGCTCTGAGGCGGTGGTCATCGATGCTGGATCTAAAAACACAGCCCCGAGCACTGCCTGCTCCGCTTCCGTATTTTGCGGCGGCAGCCGCCCTTCCATCATGTCACTCATCTGTTCTCCACCCCTTTTTCTTACAACAATATCGTTCGCTCTACTAAAAAAACCCCCGCTGCACATTAATGAGGAGCGGGGGTGGTTGTTGGCTTACGCTTCTTTCACATGCACCTTCAGTGTTGCCGTGACGTCCGGGTGCAGCTTCACTGGAACCTTCGTATACCCTAAGGAACGAATCGGCTGATCCAGTTCAATTTTGCGTTTATCCACCTTGAGGTTATGAGCTTTTTTCAACTCATCAGCGATTTGTTTGCTTGTGATTGAACCAAACAAACGACCGCCTTCCCCTGCCTTCGTCTGCAAGGAGACTTCAAGCTTTTCAACCTCATCCTTCAATGCTTTCGCATCTTCAAGCTCTTCGTTTTCTAGTTCTTGTATTTTTTTCTTTTGCTGCTGCAATGATTTCATGTTAGCAGTCGTTGCTTCTACTGCATACCCATTTTTCAAAAGGAAATTTCTAGCATAGCCATCAGAAACGTTTTTTGTCTCGCCTTTCGTTCCTTTTCCTTTCACGTCCTGTGTAAAGATAACCTTCATTCTTCGTCTCCCCCTTCAAGATATTCATCAATGACCTTTCGGAGTCGGGCAATGGCTTCATCCACCGTGCCCCCCTCAAATTGAGCGGCTGCATTCGATAAATGACCGCCTCCCCCGAGCGATTCCATGATCAACTGCACATTGATGTCTCCGAGAGATCTTGCACTAACGCTTATTTTACCATCTTCTCGTCGGCAAATCACAAACGACGCCGTCACTTCATTCATCGCCAGCAATGTGTCTGCTGCTTGAGCGATGAGCACTTGATCAACGCCCTCTTCCATGTCGCCTCGCGCAATGGCGATGCCGTCACGGTAAATGTCCGCATTAGAGATCAGCTGTGCCCGTTGCACAAAGTGATCAATGTCTTCCTTGAGAAACTTTTGAACGAGCACAGTATCTGCCCCTTTGGAACGCAGGTAGGATGCCGCATCAAACGTCCGCGCACCGGTTCGTAGCGTAAAGCTTTTTGTATCTACGATAATGCCTGCAAGCAATGCCGTCGCCTCAAGCATACTGACCTCAAGTCCTTTTGGCTGATACTCAAGCAATTCGGTGACCAACTCTGCCGTCGAGGAGGCATAAGGCTCCATATACACGAGCACAGCATCATTAATAAAATCCTCACCGCGACGATGGTGATCAATAACAACCACATGATCGGTTTTGCTGATGAGCCTTTCATCAATGACCATGGACGGCTTATTTGTATCAACAATCACAAGCAACGTGTTACGTGTCACAGCTTCCATCGCCTGCTCCGGCGTGATGAAGTGCTGCCAAAGGCGATCATTTTCCTTCACCTCTGCCATGAGGCGGCGGACGCCGGTGTCCAATTCATTTGGATTTAGCACGATGCGCCCTTTTTTATCATTCGCTTGAGCGATTTTCAGCACACCGAGAGACGCGCCGACTGCATCCATATCGGGGTATCGATGCCCCATAATAAACACTTGGTCACTGGATAACACAAGCTCCCGTAACGCATGCGAAATGACGCGCGCACGTACCCTTGTACGTTTTTCGATCGGGTTGGTTTTGCCTCCGTAAAAACGTACTTTTCCGTTGGTTTGCTTAATAGCGACTTGATCGCCGCCACGCCCGAGTGCAAGATCAAGGCTCGATTGGGCCAGAAACCCAAGCTCAGGGTATGGGGCTTCACCACTCCCAACGGCAATCGATAGCGTGAGAGGGATGTTTTGCTTAGACGTCAAATGGCGTATGTCGTCGAGAATTGTAAACTTTTCTTTTTCCAAAGTTCTCAAGATGCGGCGATTCAAAACGGCAAAGAAACGATCAGCGGCCACCTTCTTCAAGTAAATGCCGTGATCAATGGCCCATTGATTCATCGCTGAGGTTACCTGGCTATTAATGTTGCTTTTTAATTGATCGTCCATGCCCTGAGTGACTTCCTCATAGTTGTCGAGGTAAATTAGCCCAAACGCAATTTGTTCATCCTTGAACTGCTTTTCTAGCTCGTGCTGCTCTGTAATATCAAAGAAATACAGGAGTCGTTCATCCGATTTAAAGTAGATGCGAAACGTACGACCGTGTAACGTGACCGTCTCAATCGACGCCTCCTCTTTAAGTAACGGAATCAACGCAGGAGAAATGTCATTTAAGGACAGGCCTGGCAAGCTTTCCTTTTTCAGAAACGAAGCCAGGTGCTGGTTTGCCCAATCAATTTCATAACGCTCATTAAACAAGAGAATTCCGAGTGGAAGCTCTTGCAACACCTCGCCTCCCACCTTTTTCACACGGTGAGAGAGATTGGACACGTATGTGGTTAATTGTTTTTGCTGACGATTCTCTGCAATAAACGCAAACACCGCCGCTCCCGCCCAAAGGAGTAAACACACGATGCCTGTGACCGGCTCATGCCATACAAGCAGGAGACCAGCAATGAGCCCTAAGGCAAGTAGTACAAGCATCTGCGGTGGATATTTCTTTCGGGCGTCAAAGTTCGGCATGCAAGGTCCTCCTTTTTTTAATTACTTTCCTGATTTCAATCGGCTGCGAAGCTGAAAAATCAAATCAAAAACGCCAATAAAACGAATCAGGAAAAGTGTGATAAACGAGAACAACAGCGACACGATCGTCACGATAATAGGAATGGCTTTCGAGTACCCTTTCACGCGGCAGAAATAAAAAATAAACGAAAATCCCTGTATCGCCATCAATACGAGCAATACAGCAAATATATTCAACAACATGACGGAAAAGGCGCTGTCGTCGTTAATAAACATCGTTAGCAGCGACACGATAATATAAAAGATCGCGTACCCTTTAGGAAACTGCCAGTTACGAAAGGGCTCCCAAGCTCTAGGCTTTTCAGGCGATGTGGTCTTGAGCACAGACAGCGTAAGGATTGTCGTCAACCAACCGAGCATGGCACACGAGCCTGCCACTAAGGTGGGCATCAATTGTCTCATCTCTTCAAATCCGGCTCGCAAAACGTCCGCTTGCTCCTGAGCAAAATCATCTCCAAGCGATTGGAACGTTTGCTGAGACATGGCAAGGGTTTGTTCCATATTGGCTTCATAGAGCGCATTGACATCCATTTGAAAAACAAATGTTAAGGTCAATACCGTTGCTATAGACATAGCGACATAAATCAGAGCACTGTAAGCCCAGATGAAAAACGGGCTCTTTTTGCTCATGACCCAATGGCCAATGCCAACGCCAAGAACCACGGCAGGGATGGCAAACAATCCGACATACACATACACAAGACTACTTGCGACAATCGCAATGAGACCTAGGGCACCGCCAGCTTTTACACCGTGCCTTGATGCGTGAACAGCAAATGGCAAGGGGAGAAGCATCCAGATGAGAGCAAAGAACGGGCTGTTGACGCCAATCAACAGTAGGGCAAAGTAAAGCAAAAACAGAAGAAATCCTTCTTTAACAACGTTTGATATCGTCAATTTTTCACCTCAATACCATTAAACAGCTCTCTTTATTTTATGGGCAAACTCAACAGGTTTCAACCACCATTGCTTCTTAGCATCTAACGTTTTTCCACCGAAGCATAGCCAACAGACAAAACCGTCCTACCTTTTTGAAAAAAAGACACAGCGTCTGCTGTGTCTTTTTATAACTGTTCTATAAGTTACTCACTGACATATGGCAATAATGCCATTTGTCTAGCTCGTTTAATAGCAGCTGTTAATTTACGCTGATATTTTGCAGAAGTTCCCGTTACACGACGTGGAAGAATTTTTCCACGTTCTGACACGAACCGTTTAAGAAGGTCTACTTCTTTATAATCAATGTGTTTAATACCGTTCGCTGTAAAATAACACACCTTTTTACGCTTTGCGCGTCCACGTCTAGCCATGATGTTCCCCACCTTTCCATATTGGATTAAAACGGCAAGTCATCGTCTGAAATGTCAATCGGCTGACCTTCATCGGCAAATGGATCGTCCTGCCGCTGATTTTGGTTCGACCGTCCCTGATTGTTGCCGCCACCATAGGATGAACCTTGGTTTTGCGGAGGTGCAGAGGATGCATAAGGATCATCTCCATATCCGCCACCATACTGATTCCCTTGCCCTTGGTTTTCACCGCCAGTTTTGGCGCTTTTCGGCTCCAAAAATTGGACGCTTTCCGCGACAACTTCAGTAATGTAGACGCGTCGTCCTTCTTGGTTATCATAGCTTCTTGACTGGATCCGGCCATCTACACCAGCAAGACTGCCTTTTTTCAGGAAGTTTGCTACATTTTCTGCCTGACGTCGCCACACGACACAGTTTAAGAAATCAGCTTCACGCGTTCCTTGCTGATTCGTAAATGGTCGGTCGACGGCCAATGTAAAATTGGCGACAGCTTGACCATTTGGTGTGTATCTGAGCTCAGGATCACGAGTCAATCGACCAACGAGTACGACACGATTCAACATCCAGACCACTCCTTGTTTTTATTCTTCTTCGCGAATCGCCATATGACGAAGGATGTTGTCGTTGATTTTTGAAAGGCGGTCGAACTCATTGATCGCTACTGTTTCACAGTTTGCCTTTACAATCATATAAACACCTTCACGATAGTCATCAATCTCATAAGCAAGGCGGCGTTTTCCCCAAACCTTGGTTTCATTGATTGTCGCACCGTTGTTTGTCAACACCTCTTGAAAGTAAGTGTTCACGCTTTTTTGAGCTTCTTCATCCAAGTCTGGACGAAGGATGTACATGATTTCGTAGTTACGCATTATCAGTCACCTCCCTTTGGACTAAGCGGCTCCTAGAACGATGCCAGGAGCAAGGAGCAAGTATATTCATTACTCACAGCTTATAATTATATCAATGGTCTTACTCTTTTTCAAGTGTTTTCTACACATTAAAACGGAAATGAATCACATCGCCGTCCTGAACAATGTATTCTTTTCCTTCTAGACGAACCTTTCCACGCTCACGAGCCACACCCATCGATTCTGCATCGACAAGGTCCTCATATGAAACGGTTTCTGCCCGGATAAAGCCTCGCTCAAAATCCGTATGGATAATACCAGCTGCTTGAGGTGCTTTAATCCCGCTTCGGAATGTCCATGCACGCACTTCTTGCTCACCGGCAGTAAAATACGTACCGAGCCCAAGCAAACCATACGCCGCACGAATGAGCTGATCTAGTCCTGACTCCTCAATGCCAAGCTCGTCTAAGAACATCGCCTTTTCCTCACCATCAAGCTCAGCGATTTCCGACTCGACTTTTGCACAGACAACAATGACTTCAGCTTGTTCCTGACTAGCAAAATCCTGCACTTTTTTCACAAGGGCATTGTTTGACGCATCAGCGACTTCTTCCTCGCTCACATTAGCAACATAAAGCACTGGCTTGCTCGTTAATAGATGGAGGCCTTTAACAATTGGCGCCTCCTCCTTTGAAAATTCAAGGGACCTTGCAGGTTGCTCAGCTTCAAAAGCTTCTTTCAAGCGAACGAGCACATCATGCTCAATGACAGCTGTTTTATCCTTTTGCTTTGCCAGCTTCGCTACACGGGTCAGACGCTTTTCCACACTTTCAAGGTCTGCCAAAATAAGCTCAAGATTAATCGTTTCGATGTCGTCAATTGGATCGACTTGCCCAGACACATGCGTAATATTATCATCCTCAAAGCAACGGACGACATGCGAAATCGCATCCACTTGGCGAATATGAGACAAAAATTGATTGCCAAGTCCTTCGCCTTTGCTCGCGCCTTTTACAATACCAGCGATGTCTGTAAATTCAAATGCGGTTGGCACAGTCTTTTTCGGTTTGACGAGCTCGGTTAATTTGTTCAATCGATGATCGGGTACTTCCACAATCCCCACATTGGGATCAATCGTACAAAATGGATAGTTGGCCGATTCCGCTCCAGCTTGTGTAATTGCATTAAAAAGAGTCGATTTGCCGACGTTCGGCAGACCGACGATACCTGTCGTTAATGCCATGTACTTCACTCCTCAATTCATAAACGCACACGTTGTCCCTTCCAATTATAGAGAGACTCCGCAGGAATGACAAGACGAATCGCTAGTCTTCTTCTGTCGGTTCATGGCGTTCGAGCATTTTTTTCATTTTTTTGGAAAATTCTTTCCGTGGAAACAGCACACTTTGTCCACATCCTTGACACTTGCAGCGAATATCCATCCCCATTCGAATAATCTGCCAACGATTTTCCCCACATGGATGGGGCTTTTTCATTTCAACTACATCATAGAGACCAAACGTTTTTTGTTCCATGCCCAGCCCTCCAGCGTCCTTTTGCAACCTTTTGAAACTCCTATTCGTATCATATGGCATACAAAGCGTTGCACGCAAGGCGTGTCCATCAAAAAACATTGCTCTTTCAAACAGAGAAACGATTCATTGCGCGAATTTGCGGGTAATAGGGTATAGGAGTAAGGCAGAAAACAAATACAAATTGATTAACCCATAAATAGGATAAAGAACGTCGATTAACGGGCCAAAACCAAAGCCTGTAAATGGGAGCATCAGCAGAACAAATAAGAGTGCAAGTTGCCACATCGACAAACGAATTCGCTTTTTCAGTCTCGACACTAACCCGAATATGCAAGCTAAGGCGGTCGTATAAATGGCGAACCAGAGCAAAAGCGACATCATAACAATCATGACCCACGGATAGTTTTTCAAAATCGCAAACAATGGGATTTCATAAAAAACGAGTTCATGAGCAACTTTGGACAATGACGTATTGTACAGCAAAGTTAACCCACCAAGAACCGCTGCACTACCTACACTGGCGATGGCCAACTCGCCCCTTGTTTTCATCTGATGACCGACCGCTGACAGGACAGCCGTGAGCGACAAGAGATTTAACGCCGTAAAGGTTAATGACGCTGGCCAATTGCTTTGATTGAGCACATCCATTTGCAAAGGTCCTTCTTGTTGGTACAAGAAAAGAAATAAAATGACCACGAGGCTTGTCACTAAAATCGGCAAAATAAAGGTATTGGCGGAGAGCATGCCTTCCGTCCCCCAAAAAAAGAGAACGACAACGGCAATGCAGATGATCGCTACACCAATCACGTATGGGATATCAAAGGATTCAAGCGTCGCGCCACCACCCGCCAACATTATAAATGTCGTCATAAACAGGTAAATGACAATGACAACGTCGTAGACCTTTGCCAAACGAAGACCAACCACTTCTTGAAGAACAAGCAAATAATGCTCCGTTTTCAGACGCCTGCTGATCGACATAATGACGTAACAGCAAATGGCAAACAACACTGTGAACAGTGCAATGGCGAGTGAACTGCCTTCACCAAAAAATTGCCAAATTTCCCTTCCAGACGCATATCCTGCCCCGATAATGGTACCTAAAATTAAATATATCCACTTAAAGCCAGCCCGCCACATATATGGTTCCTCCTCGGCAATTAACTATGGCGGCATGTCCATGCGTATAGAACCAACGAATCCGCCGTATACTGTTACTATTATTTTGCAGGAGGAATTTCTATGAATCTACGGACGAAATTTTTCACAAAACGAGGCAAAAGCAATTATGTGCATTACGAAGACGAGGAAGGCCCACAAAAGCTAGCTATGCTGCTTCAACGCCTCGCTCAGCCTTTACCTTCTCAGGATATTGTTATCGTGTTTATCGGTACAGATCGCTCCACTGGGGATTCCTTAGGACCATTGTCAGGTTCGTTGCTTCTAGACAAGGCCCCCGAAGTGCTTCATGTGTATGGGACGCTTGGCGATCCTGTTCATGCCGTCAATCTCGAAGAAAGGCTTACACAGATTCATGAAACCCATCACAAGCCTTTTGTCGTGGCGGTCGATGCGTGTCTTGGAAAAATACAATCTGTAGGTTTTGCGGCGGTTGGAGAAGGGGCATTAAAGCCTGGGGCAGGCGTGCAGAAGCAGCTTCCAGAGGTTGGGGACGTGCACATCAATGGCATTGTGAATGTCAGTGGTTTTATGGAGTTTTTTGTCCTGCAAAACACACGCCTTCATACCGTGATGTCCCTCGCCCAATTAATTTCAGCGGGCATGGCCATGTGGGATCAATGGCTGCTTGAACAAGCGCCTTCTGAGAACAATTCAAAGCTTTTAAGGGAAAGTATGAAGGCGGCGTATCGAGTGTCAAGTGCTGCTACTCTTGAGTCGTCGCAAGCGAAGGACCCCTATCAAGCACCATGATACGCTTGAATTATGTCAGACACAGCCTTCAATAGCGCCTCAATATCGTCTTTTGACGTGGACCATCCAAAACTCGCCCGTAGGCCACCGCCTGCGGGCGTCTTTGCCCACTTATGCGCATCTGGTGCACAATGGAGCCCTGCTCGAACAGCAATCTCATACGATTGGTCAAGAATCATTGCGGCTTCTTGCGCGTCAACATCAGCAATCGAAAACAAAACGACTGGTAAAGCGATTTGTTCTGATCGATGCCCGTACACCGTGACATGGTTCATCGCTCGTAAGCCTTCAACACATTGGGTCGTCAACGTTTGCTTCTCCCGTTGAAGTTCATCCAATCCGTGCTCTTGAAGCACCTTCAATCCCGCGTATAGCCCGGCAATACCTGCGACATTCATTGTCCCACTCTCAAAACGCCCCGGCCATTCCTGAGGTAATCCCATTGATTCAGAGGAATCCCCAGTTCCTCCATGCTGCTGGGGCAGAAGGTCATACGCATCACTTTTGGCGAGCAGAATACCTGTCCCCTGCGGACCGAGCAGTCCTTTGTGTCCTGGGGCGACAAGAAAATCCATCCCCGCCGTTTCCATGTTAATTGATAGAAACCCCGCCGTTTGTGAAGCATCGACGACAAAGCAGATGCCGTGTGCCTCCGCAAGCTCACCAAGGGCTTGAATCGGCCAAATATCCCCCGTCACATTGGAGCCGTGCGTAACGATGAGCATTTTTGTGTGCAAGCGCAATGCGTCTTCCACCTTTTCCAAAATAGCATCCGTTGTTTCCTGCCATGGCACTTTCGATACCGAAATCATGCCGTCTGCTTCCAGAAAACCAAGCGGTCGCCGCACCGCATTGTGTTCAAGAGACGTCGTAATGACATGGTCCCCTGGTTCGAAGGGGAAGCCTTTAATGACTTGGTTCAAAGCGCCGGTCGCATGCGGAAAAAAGAGCACATGCCCACTCGGCGGCATGGAAAAAAAGGTTTTCACGGCTTGGCGCGTGCGATCAACCACCGTATCCGCTTGACGCGCAAGTGCATAGCTCCCTCTGCCAGGATTGGCTGCCGTATTGGTCAATGCATCCGTCACAGCTTCAATGACAGCTGGGGGCTTCGGAAATGATGTTGCTGCGTGATCAAGATAAATCATAAAATCGACCTCTTTTCTTTCTAATGACTTTTCGGGCACTTGGTCCCTTATTTCGGACACTTTCGCCTCTTTTTCGGACACTTCTTCCCTTATTTCGGGCACTTCCACTTCATTTTCGGACACTTTTGTTATTTGCCCCGTACATAATGACGTCTTTCAGATGAAAAAAATCTCCCTGCTGTGGCTCCGGGAGATAAATAGATTAAGACTCTTCGTGTAACATCTCTAGAATACGCTGCAGATCCTCATTCGAGTAAAACTCAATTTCGATTTTGCCTTTTTTCTGATTTTGTGAGATGTGTACCGCCGTGCCAAACCTCTCGCGCAAATACCCTTCACGTTCCTTGATATACGCAGTTTGTGGCGCTGGTTTTTTTGCATCACGCTGTCCTTGCTGATTCATTTTTTGAATAAGCTGCTCTAGCTGACGCACATTGATCTGATCCTTTTCCACCTTTGTAATCAAAGGCTTTAGCTTTCGCTTGTTTTTCAAACCAAGCAACGCTCGACCGTGACCCATGCTTAGCTTTTTCTGTTCAATCAGCTCTCTTGCATAAGTTGGTAGCGTCAATAAGCGCAAGTGGTTCGCAATATGGGGCCTACTTTTGCCTAAACGGGCAGCTAGCTGCTCCTGAGTGAGCGACAGCTCCTCCATCAATTTTTGGTAGGCGCTTGCTTCCTCAATGGGCGAAAGGTCTTCCCGTTGCAAGTTCTCAAGCAATGCCAGCTCCATCATCTGCTGATCGGTCATCTCTCTGACGATCGCTGGAATGTCCGAAACGCCTGCCTCTTGGCTTGCTCTAAATCGACGCTCTCCCGCCACAATATCGTAGCCCTTGATGCTTTTACGAACAATGATGGGTTGTAGGACGCCGTGTGTTTTAATCGACTCAGCCAATTCGTGTAGTGCCTGTTTATCAAAATGCTTGCGGGGCTGGTAAGGATTAGGGCGTAAAGCTGTCATAGCTAGCTGTTGCACCGAATCCTCTTCACCAGGCTGTGCCTCTGGAAAAAAAGCACCGATTCCTTTGCCTAAACCTCTAGCCATTGGCCATCACTTCCTTCGCAAAATCTAAGTATACATCGGCTCCTCTTGATTTCGGATCATAAATAATGATGGGTTTCCCATGACTGGGCGCCTCGCCCAGGCGTACATTGCGTGGAATAATCGTTTGGTACACTTTTTCCTGAAAATATTTTTTGACTTCATCAATGACTTGAATACCTAAGTTCGTCCGAGCATCGAGCATTGTCAGCAATACGCCTTCAATCATTAAGGACTTATTCAGATGCTTTTGCACAAGTCGCACTGTATTGAGCAATTGGCTCAGCCCTTCAAGCGCGTAATATTCACATTGAACAGGAATAATGACGGACTCTGAAGCCGTCAAGGCATTAATAGTAAGAAGCCCTAATGAAGGTGGACAATCAATAATAATGTAATCATAACGGCTACTAATTTGATCCAATGCACGCTTCAAACGTACTTCTCGTGAAATCGTTGGAACAAGTTCAATTTCTGCACCAGCCAACTGAATCGTGGCAGGAATGACATCAAGATTTTCTACACTTGAGGACTGTATTACAAGATGCGTTTCAACGTCATCCGCTAATACATCGTAAATGCACTGATCAACATCCGCCTTGTCCACACCTGCGCCGCTCGTCGCATTGCCTTGTGGATCGATATCAACAAGAAGCACCTTTTTGCCAGCATAGGCTAAACAGGCACTCAAGTTAACAGAGGTGGTTGTCTTGCCAACGCCGCCTTTTTGATTGGCGACAGCCATAATTTTTGCCACAGCGTGTGGTCACCTACCTTCACTTGCTACAATCCTCGACAGCATCCGGCCTGTGTGTCTGTTTCGAGGCGTTTTTCAATCTCTTTCTTCTATTCTATCATGTTCTTACCCGAATCTAATATAACTTTCTCATGTCAATTTACGAAAGACGAGCACAAAACAAAAAACCCATCCGTAGAAATGGATGGGCACTAGTTACTTCTTTGGAATCTTGATAATAAACTGATAGTATTCCTCAAATTCTTCTTCGTCTGTATCAATGTCAAGCCCATTTTCAGTGACCATGTCCAATGATTGACGAATGGTGTTCATCGCCAAGCGCATATCACGGCTATAGGCTTTTCTTTTCGGCTTTGGCGCGGCTTTTTTCTCTGTCTGTTCGCGTAATCGTTGAATCCACTCTTCAGTCTGCTTGACGTTTAACTGCTTTTCGATGATCTCTTGGAGCAGCTTGAGCTGATTCTCTTCATTTTTCAAGCCAATCATTGCACGGGCGTGACGTTCTGTAATTTCTTTCGCCAATAGCGCCTCTTGAATGGATGAAGGCAACTTTAAAAGCCTTAACTTATTCGCAATGGTTGACTGCCCTTTTCCAAGGCGCTGAGCCAGTGCTTCCTGTGTTAATTCATGAAGCTCAAGAAGACGTTGATAGGCTCGTGCTTCCTCGATGACCGTCAATTCCTCTCGTTGGAGGTTCTCAATTAATGCCACAGAAGCCGTCTGCTTGTCATCAAACGTTTTCACAATAGCCGGGACCTCTGTCCAGCCGAGCTTTGAGACAGCTCTCCAACGACGTTCACCTGCAATGATTTCAAAGCGGTCATCGGCCATTGGACGAACGACAATCGGCTGAATGATGCCATGGGTATGAATCGTTTGCGCTAGCTCAATAATTTTCTCATCAATAAACACCGTTCGAGGCTGAAATTGATTAGGAACTATACTTTCGACAGGGATCTGCCTGACTTCTTCATTTGCCTGCTCTTCTTCCTGCGCTTCCTCATGGGGCGGCTTGTCCCCAATTCCAAACAAACGAGAAAACGGATGCTTCATTTCCTCACCACCTCGTAAAAACTCCCCCATCTTACTTCCTGTCCCATGTTTCACGTGAAACGCTTACGATAACGGAGATCTGTTGGGAAGGCCAGCTTTTCTGGGATATTTTTTTGGCGTCAGACGCTTTTTCTTGACGGTCACAATGGTTCGAACACTTTTCTCTATTGGCAGTTCAAGCGTGTGGATGTCCTCTAACTCACCACCAAGAAGGTGAATAGCCGCCTGGCCTTCAGTGAGCTCATCGTTCGCTCGAGATCCTTTTAAAGCCATAAACGTGCCTCCTTTTTTCACAAGAGGAAGACAAAACTCGGAAAGCACCGACATGCGAGCGACAGCTCGTGATGTGACGACATCAAACGACTCTCGAATGCCTTCTTTTCGTCCGAAAAACTCAGCTCTATCATGATAGAGCGCCACATTGTTCAACCCAAGCTGTACCGATAGATGGTTTAGAAATCCAATGCGTTTTTGCAATGAATCTACAATCGTTAATTGCAGATGCGGGAAACATATTTTTAATGGGATGCCAGGAAAACCTGCGCCTGAGCCGACATCACAAATGGAAGTCACCTTGGAGAAATCAATGAATTGAGTTGGCGTTAACGAATCATAGAAATGCTTCTCGTACACCTCACCCTCTTCAGTGATGGATGTCAAGTTCATGACCTCATTCCATTCAACAAGAATGGCATAATAGTGTTGGAATTGCTGCAGCTGTTCGGAGGTAAGGCGGATGCCCATCTCTCCGACCAGCCGTTCAAAAGTTTCGCCTGTCATGTGATGACCCTTTCTTTACTACTGATTGGACACCTTTGCGATACGACCTTGCTCGAGATAGACGAGCAAAATCGATACGTCTGCTGGGTTAACGCCTGAAATGCGGGATGCCTGACCAACAGACAACGGTCGTACCTCTTGGAGCTTTTGCTTTGCTTCATTCGCTAGCCCTTTAATGGCCGCATAGTCAATATCCAAAGGAACCTTTTTCAGGTCCATCTTTTTCATTTTTTCAACTTGTTGCATTGATTTCTCAATATAACCTTCATATTTAATTTGAATCTCAACCTGTTCCGCGACATCGGCTAGTACAGGCTCTTCAGCGGGTGCTACTGCTTCGATATGCGCGTAGTGAACTTCCGGACGCTTTAGAAAATCTGACGCCCGAACGCCATCCTTCAAAGGGCTGCCGCCCAATGTTTGAACGAGCTCCTGAAGCTCTTCGGTAGGCTTAAGGATACGTTGATACAATCGTTTTTTCTCGCGTTCGACCGCTTCTCTTTTTTGCGTAAATCCTTCATACCGCTCGTCAGAAATCATGCCGAGCTCATACCCTAACTCCGTTAAACGCAAATCGGCATTGTCATGACGAAGCAGCAAGCGATATTCAGCTCTTGATGTCAGCAAACGGTAAGGCTCATTCGTTCCTTTTGTGACAAGATCGTCAATCAAAACGCCAATGTAGGCCTGTGCACGATCGAGAATAACAGGGTCACGTCCTAAAGCCTTCCGACCCGCGTTAATTCCTGCCATAATGCCTTGTCCAGCGGCTTCCTCATAGCCTGATGTGCCATTGATTTGACCAGCTGTAAACAAACAGGCAATTTTTTTCGTTTCAAGCGTCGGCCACAATTGAGTAGGCACAATCGCATCGTACTCAATGGCATATCCTGGGCGCATCATTTCCACGTTTTCCAACCCGCCAATTGTCTTCAGCATGTCACGTTGGACATGCTCTGGCAAGCTTGTAGAAAGCCCCTGTACATAAACCTCGTTTGTATTACGTCCTTCAGGCTCAAGGAAAATTTGATGCCGTGGCTTGTCGTTAAACCGAACAATTTTGTCTTCAATTGACGGACAATACCTCGGACCTGTCCCTTTAATCATACCAGAATACATTGGCGAAAGATGTAAGTTTTCGTCAATGATTTGATGCGTTCTTTCCGACGTGTAGGTGAGCCAGCATGGAATCTGATTGGTAATGAAGTCTACCGTATCGTAAGAAAATGCTCGTAACTCTTCGTCCCCCGGCTGTTCTTCCGTTTTGGAATAATCAATGGTGTGCCCATTGACTCTTGGTGGCGTCCCTGTTTTAAATCTGACGAGATCAAACCCAAGACGCTCCAGATGCTCAGACAGCTTGATGGACGGTTGCTGATTGTTTGGTCCACTCGAATATTTTAGTGACCCAAGAATAATTTCACCGCGCAAAAACGTTCCAGTCGTAATCACGGTGGACGAAGCGGTGTAGGTGGCACCCGTTTGTGTCAGAACCCCTTTGCATTCCCCGTCCTCAATCAACAGCTCCTCAACCATGCCTTGCCGCAACGTTAAGTTTGGCTCATTTTCGAGTGTTTTTTTCATTTCATGCTGATAGCTAAACTTATCTGCTTGTGCACGCAACGCCCTTACAGCAGGTCCTTTACGTGTGTTGAGCATTCGCATTTGAATATACGTTTTATCAATCGTTTTCGCCATTTCTCCGCCAAGGGCATCAATTTCCCGAACAACAATCCCCTTTGCCGGTCCACCAATCGAAGGATTGCACGGCATAAATGCGACCATATCGAGATTTAAGGTTAGCATCAGTGTTTTGGCGCCCATTCTTGCAGCGGCTAGCCCTGCTTCCACGCCTGCGTGGCCAGCGCCTATCACAATGACATCATAATGTCCGCCTTCATATGACATGTCAACGTCCTCCTTTATTTATCGTCATTTCTCGTTTATTTTCCAAGGCAAAATTGAGAAAACAACTGATCAATAAGCGATTCACCGACTGTATCGCCTGTGATTTCTCCCAGTAGCTCCCATGCCTTTTGCATATCAATTTGCACGATGTCCACGGGCATTCCACTCTCTACGCCTTGAATGACATCCTCAACTGCTTGCCGAGCCTCATGAAGCAGTGCGATATGACGGGAATTCGACACATAAGTCGAATCACCGCTCTCTACCCCACTCTCAAAAAAGAGAGAGGCGATCGCCTGCTCCAATGCTTCCAAACCTTCCTCGTTTAAAAGTGAGGTTGCGACAATCGGGCGTCCTTTAGCCAGTAGCTCGATTCTCTCACGGTCCGCATTTATGGGCAAGTCCGTTTTATTTAAAATCACGATCACATTGAACTCTTTGGTTGCTTCAAACAATCGTTCTTCTTCATCAGTAAGCGGTTCGTTTTGATTAATCACAAGCAAAATGAGCTCTGCTTCCTGCAAAACCTTTCGAGACCGTTCGACACCAATACGTTCAACAATGTCCTCCGTTTCACGAATTCCCGCTGTATCAATGAGCTTGAGTGGAACCCCGCGTACATTGACATATTCCTCGATGACGTCACGTGTGGTGCCTGGAACTTCCGTGACAATGGCACGAGTATCATGGGCAAGGCTATTCAATAGCGAGGACTTGCCCACATTTGGACGACCAATGATTGCGGTGTGCAAACCTTCTCTTAAAATTTTGCCTTGTGAGGCTGTCGTTAACAGGGCATCAATGGACGTACGCACTTGAGACGCATAGGTCACAAGCGTTTGCTGTGTCATTTCCTCGACATCATCATACTCCGGATAGTCGATGTTCACCTCGACCTGCGCCAACGCTTCAAGCACTTGCTGACGCAATGTCTCAATCGCGTTGGCTAGTCGCCCTTCCACTTGATGCATCGCACTTGTCATCGCCTGATCGGTTTTCGCACGTATCAGATCCATGACCGCTTCAGCCTGAGATAAGTCGATTCGACCATTAAGAAAAGCTCGTTTTGTAAACTCACCAGGCTCTGCAAGTCGTGCTCCTTGTCTCAATAATAGCTGCAGGATTCGTTGAATGGAAACAACGCCACCATGGCAATTAACCTCGACAACATCCTCTTTCGTAAACGTTTTTGGTGCCTTCATTACGGACACCATGACTTCTTCCAGTCGCTGTTCTGTTTTGGCGTCAATGATTTTGCCGTAATGAATTGTATGACTAGCAACCGACGCTAGAGGGGTTGCACCTCGATACACAGTATCTGCAATCGAAATTGCTTTCGGTCCACTAAGTCTGACAATGCCAATGGCCCCTTCGCCCATTGGTGTGGATATGGCTGCAATTGTCTCATTCTCCACGTCTCCCACCTCCTTATACCGTTCAGAGTTATCCACTGTGGATAACGCACAATTTACAAGTATACCGTTAGTTTAACTTATCCACAAGCCCCATCGCAAGTGAAGGGCACGCAAAACGCTAGCTGCCCGTTGGCGGAAAACCACACAAAAAAACCGCCCATACGGTGGACGGTTTTGCATTTTATACGTTACTTGTTTGGCACGGATGCATTCGTTCTCGGTGTAATTCGAACATGACGGTGAGGTTCATTGCCACGCGACTCTGTATTAACACCCTTATAGCGCTGCAGGATATGATGGATGATTTTTCGTTCGAAGGACGGCATCGGTTCAAGCTGCACAGGCGTACCACTCGTTTTCGCTTTATACGCCATGCGAATGGCAAGTTGCTCCAATGTTTCCTTCCGCCTGCCTCGATAGCCTTCTGCATCAACCATGACGACGTAATATTTCTTTGTCACTTGATTAATGACAAGCTGTGCAAGCTGCTGGAGCGCATTTAGCGTTTGACCGCGCTTCCCAATCACCATCGCCAACTGCTCACCGTGGATATCAAACCATACATCACGATCTTTCTTGGATTCAACCCCTACCGTAGCTTCAATTCCCATCTCATCGATGATCGTTTGCAAGTATTCTTGCGTTGCCATAATAGGATCCACATGCTCGTCCTTATCGACTTCAAACTCGTTCGCTGGCTCTGCCTCTTGGATGAGATCCTCGGATGGCTGCTCGTCCTTAAGTGAAACGGCAACAATGGCCTGGCGTGAGAAAAAGCCTAGAAAACCTTTACGTTCTTCCTGAATGACGTCGATGTGCACTTGGTCTCGGGTGGCTTCAAGCTGTTTTAATGCAGATGCGACTGCAACATCAACGGTTTGATCTTTCACCGTGACCTTTTTGCTCACTTTTTCGCGCCTCCTGCCTTCGCAGGCTCTTCATCTTTATTCTTTTTGCTTGGTCCTTTAACGAAATACGTTTGGATGATCATGAAGATGTTCCCTGTTACCCAGTACAAAGCAAGTGCGGCCGGGAAATAAATAGCGAACACAACGATCATAATCGGCATAATCCACATGAGCATAACCATTTGCGGGTTTTGCTGTGCGGCGCCTGCCATCATTAGCTTCTGCTGAAGGAATGTGGTCACACCTGCGATAATCGGCAATATAAAATATGGATCAGAAGCGCCGAGATCAAACCAAAGGAAATTATGATTTTCAATCTCGCCTGTCCGCATAATCGCGTGATAAAACGCGAGCAAAATTGGCATCTGAATGACGACTGGTAAACACCCAGCTAACGGATTTACTTTCCGTTCTTGGAACAACTTCATCGTTTCCTGTTGAAGCTGCTGCTGTGTTTTTTGATCCTTTGATTTGTATTTCTCTCTCAATTCCTTCAGCTCAGGCTGAATCTCCTGCATTGCTTTGGAGCTTCTCGTTTGCTTAATAAACAATGGCAACAAAACAAGTCGAATCAGTAGTGTGACGAGGATAATCGCTAATCCATAGTTCTCACTAAAGAATACTGCTATTTCCGTGATAAGCCAGGATAGTGGATAAACGAAATACTCATTCCAAATTCCCTGACTATCAGCGTTTATGGGCTGGTTAATTTCGGTACAACCCGAAAGTACGAGCATGACGCCGATCAGAAGCGCTGATACGCCCCAGCGGTTGTGTTTCTTCAAAAATGCATCCTCCTAACCATTCATAGGTTGTCAAATCAGGCTTATGAGAAACGCTCGCTTTCTTCGTTGCTTTGCCTTGTCCGGTGCTCATTGCCCTTGTGGCAACTCCGCGCCTCCCAAGGCTGTGCGCCTCGAAAGACAAGCGTTTTCATTGCGCCTACGGCTTATGAGAAACGCTCGCTTTTTTCGTTGCTTTGCCTTGTCCGGTGCTCGTTAATTGATAATAGTAGACAAGTTCTTTTAAGAACCGATGATAACAATATTCTGAAGTTGTTTTTGTGGCTTTGTCTATTTTAGGCTCTTTATTCATATGATTGTAGGGATAGTTTAGCTTTTCTCCCGTGAAAATCCTGCTTTTTTTAGAACATGACGTAAACTCTTGTCAATTTCGGCACAATCCATGCTACAAACAGGCTTCCGTGCAATCACGATAAGGTCCTTTTCGCCGAGATCCTTATCGAGATGACGAATGGCTTCTTTTAAGCAGCGTTTAATGTAGTTCCGTTTGACAGCGGTTCCGATTTTTTTAGAAACGGAAAAGCCTACACGAAAATCGGCTTGTCCGGGTTTATCCTTCACATAGACGACGAGCTGGCGATTGGCGGTGGATCGACCATCCTTAAACACGCTCTGAAAATCTTTGTTTTTCTTTAATCGGTGTTTATTCTCCAACTTACATTCACCAACCCGTCCAATACTTGCTTCTGTGTTTTCCTATAGAAAACGTTGAAAAAAAGACCACTGACACCTTCAGTGGTCTAGGCAGACAAGACTTTTCTTCCTTTACGGCGACGTCTTGCCAAAATTTTACGACCATTGCTAGAGCTCATACGGCTACGAAAACCGTGTACTTTACTCCGCTTACGACGGTTTGGTTGATACGTGCGTTTCACTTGCTACACCTCCTGCTAAATACATAACTGTTCACAGACAGTCTTACCAATTATAAAGAATCACTGGACAGCAGTCAACAGAAGGTTTATTTAGGAGCACATGAAGACTTCATTTATAAAAGAAGGTTTAAAATGAGGACAGATCTAGCTTATGTAAGCAGCACTACACCCATTGGCAACAATTGTTCAAACGACTCGATGGTTTCACTTCATTTGTTTTTAGCATTCTCTCCCTTTGCAAAGACTCTTTATATTAACTTTCGCACCTTTTATTTGGCTGGAAAGCTTAAATATCACTGGGTAAAGCTACAATCCAATGTTGTCGTTGCTTTTGATACTAGCTGCCATACGCTCGCTTTTATCCTAAAGGGTATAAGGGCAACATCGATTCGAAAATACCTCATCCTATTTTCTTTACCGCTGGAGTATCACTAGTGGCAGCTTTTAATGATGGTCACATTTTATGTTGTGGCATGTATAAAAACGCAGAAACATACATCAGCGTAGTCAAAATACGTAGACTCCAGCGGGAACAGCGAGCTGAAGATCCCGGAGGAAAGCTTGCTTTCCGAGGAAGCTGAAGCCGTGCCCGCGGAAAGCGAAGTATTTTGACGAAGCGGCCCCTGTACCCTAAAGGGCACACGTGCAACATCGATTCGATAAGACCTCGTCGTGTTTTCTTTGTCGCTAGTGTTATTTAGAGTGTAGAAATCCGCTCATTGCAAATTGCTTTTATTTCTCAAAGGACAGCTTCGCTCACTTCAAAGTAGACAACCCTCGTCCACCCAGTTGACTGCCCATCCCAACAAGAATGAATGAAAAAAACAACTTTCTTTCACCTGCAAATGAACAGGAGTTATTCACAGCCCATTTCAATTCGGCTGTGGAAGCTTTTTTCGCCTCGAGATTTTCCATCCACAACATACCCACACACCATCCACAACATATAGACCTGTGGATAAAAGAAGTCCACAACCTGTAGTGCCTGTGGATAAGATTCGACAATCCATTGCAAACATCGCTTCTTTTTGTTATCATATTTGTGTTTTAACTCTATTTTTAAATGGCGTTGCGATTTTATCTTCCACACCCTGTGGATAGATCGTCGTTACTTATCCCGAACCTGTGTTTTCGGTTATCCACATCCTGCAATTCTTTGGGGATGTTTGTTTTTCTAGTATACTATATTGAAATCGTCGTTTTTTGACGAATGTATTTTTATGCAACTTCATAGAGACGGATTGCGTATGTTGTACAATTTTTGTACAACATACATTGCTTTATACATATAGACGATGAAGGAGGGGTATGGGTGCAAAACATTACAGAGCTTTGGGATAAAACCCTCGAAGAAATAAAAAAGAAAGTAAGCAAGCCAAGTTATGAAACGTGGCTCAAGCAAACGAAAGCGTATGAATTGGAACAATCTACGCTCATCGTAACCGTGCCGAATGACTTTGCGCGAGATTGGCTTGAAGACAAATACACAAGCCTTGTGTCACAAACCGTAGAAGACATTACTGGAGATGCGTTAGATGTGCGCTTTATTATTCCGAAGGTGCAGGTGGACGAGGCACATGAACAAAAAACCGCTCCAGCCGTTAAAGCATCGGTCAATGCAGACGAAACACCACAAAGTATGTTGAATACAAAGTACACATTTGATACGTTTGTCATCGGCTCAGGTAACCGTTTTGCCCATGCCGCATCCTTAGCCGTCGCTGAAGCACCTGCCAATGCATACAATCCTCTTTTTGTTTATGGAGGGGTAGGTCTTGGCAAAACACATTTAATGCATGCGATTGGTCATTATGTTCAAGATCATAATCCCCAGGCAAAGGTCGTATACCTTTCAACCGAAAAATTCACAAATGAGTTTATCAATGCCATTCGTGACAACCGTGGTGTTGATTTCCGCAATAAATACCGCAGTGTTGACGTGCTCCTCATTGATGATATTCAGTTTTTGGCAGGCAAAGAACAGACTCAGGAAGAATTCTTTCACACCTTTAATGCGCTTCATGAAGAAAGCAAGCAAATTGTCATTTCGAGCGATCGGCCGCCAAAGGAGATCCCAACATTAGAGGATCGCCTGCGTTCCCGATTTGAATGGGGCTTGATTACCGACATTACACCACCCGATTTGGAAACGAGAATTGCCATTCTCCGTAAAAAAGCCAAAGCAGAAGGCCTTGACATTCCAAATGAAGTCATGCTGTATATTGCCAATCAGATCGATACCAATATTCGAGAGCTGGAAGGCGCCTTAATTCGAGTCGTTGCTTACTCCTCACTGATTAACTCAGACATTAATGCCAATTTAGCTGCCGAAGCGTTAAAAAGCATTATTCCTAATCAAAAGGCAAAGGTGGTCACCATTCACGATATACAAAGCACCATTGGTCGTGAGTACAACATTAAACTCGAGGATTTTAAAGCAAAGAAGCGTACAAAGTCCATCGCTTTCCCTCGACAAATCGCTATGTTTTTGTCTCGTGAACTAACCGATTTTTCATTGCCTAAGATTGGCGAGGAATTTGGCGGAAGAGATCATACAACCGTTATTCATGCCCATGAAAAAATCTCCACGCTGCTGCAAACTGACAAAGAATTGCAAGCAAAGCTCGACAGCATTCGTGAGCAACTGAAACTTTCATAGTCTATTAACCTGTGGGTAAATGTGGACAAGCTGCACGCAGTTATACACACGCTATCCACATGTGAACAACTAGAACGCCAACAAGTTTTTGGTCTTATCCACAATTCCACAAGCCCTACTACGAGTACTACTACTTTTTTTATTCTTATAATCAATATATAGTCGCGCAGAAAATGATTCTTTTAAAACTCATTACAGCAAAATGAAAAGGCGATTTTAAAAGAGTAAAAGGCATTCAGAAGAGCAGAGCATTCGTTCTGGCAACCAAACTTTAGCGCTTTATAACAGGGGGAACAATCATGCATTTTTCCATTCAAAGAGATAAGCTGATCGAAGCTGTACAAGATGTACTTAAAGCCGTCTCTCCAAGAACAACAATTCCTGTATTAACCGGGATTAAAGTGACCGTGACGGACGAAGGCGCCTCGTTTATTGGCAGCGATTCGGATGTAACCATTGAAGCCTCGGTGCCTCTGACTGAAGAGGATCAGCAATTCGTTGAGGTAATTGAAGAGGGAAGTATCGTGTTGCAGGCGCGCTTTTTTGGAGAGATTGTTAAAAAACTGCCAAATTCAACAGTAACGATTCAAGTGCTCGATCATTTAAACACACAAATTACATCTGGCAATGCCAAATTCAATCTGAATGGTATGGACCCTGAAGAATATCCTCAACTGCCGTCGATTGAAGAAGAAAATGTGTATCAAATGCCTATCGATTTATTAAAAACGATGATCAAACAAACTGCATTCTCCATTTCAACGTCAGAGACCCGTCCGATCTTGACAGGTGTAAACTGGACGATCGAAGCGGGTGAACTCATCTGTACTGCAACAGATAGCCATCGGCTTGCATTGCGCGAGGTGAACATTGAAGGTGGCGACGGAGAGAAGCGGAGTATCGTTATACCAGGAAAGAGTTTAAGTGAATTGAGTAAAATTTTGGATGATACAAATAGTAGCGTTGATGTTGTATTAACTGAGCGACAGGTGTTGTTCAGAACGCCAAGATTGTTGTTCTTTTCGAGACTGCTAGAAGGAGCATATCCCGATACGTCCAAGCTGATTGCTGATTCAAGCAAAACAAGCTTTGAAGTCAAAACAAAAGAGTTCTTACAGGCGATTGATAGAGCATCATTGCTTGCGAAAGAGGACCGTAATAACGTCGTCAAACTATCGGTCAATGAGGGAGAGGCTGATGTCGAGATTTCATCCAATTCCCCTGAAATTGGTAAGGTCTACGAAAATGTGGCTGTAAAAGGAATTGAAGGGGAGTCTTTAAAAATCTCCTTTTCTGCGAAATTTATGATGGATGCACTCCGAGCCATTGAAAGTCCTGACATTCGAATTAGCTTTACTGGGGCGATGAGACCATTCATAATCAAAGGCATCGATGACGCACGGATTTTGTATTTGATTGTTCCTGTGCGAACACACTAAGTGCAAAACAAAACACCAACACCGTTCAGGCAAGGAGCCCTGTCCGGTGTTCTTTTCTATTGGACGTTTTTTTAGTACAATAGGGAGACGATGTCTTACTCTGACAGAAAGTGAGCGGAACGAATGAAAAATGAGGAAATTGTGATTGACACGCCTTATATCACGTTGCAACAAGCACTTCAGTTGACTGGTGAAATTAGCACCGGTGGCATGGCAAAGATGTATTTGAGCGAATATACGGTATTGGTCAATGGAGAAGTGGATGAGCGCCGTGGACGAAAATTATATCCAGGGGATCAGTTGACCTTGCCAGAAGGCGGCACCTACTTGATCAGCTCTCGTTGAGGGAGGGCGACATGTGCACATTCAACATTTAAAGCTGACGAACTATCGCAATATAGCCCGTGCAGACATTGAATTTAGTCCTGAGGTAAACGTTTTGCTTGGACAAAATGCACAGGGCAAAACGAATGTGATGGAAGCCGCTTATGTTCTTGGGATGGCAAAATCACACCGGACACCAAGAGATAAAGAATTAATTAAATGGGACGAGACTTATGCTAAAATAGAAGGGGATATTGTAAAAAAGAATTCTTCCCTTTCGATGCGGCTTGTTATTTCAGAGCAGGGGAAGAAGGCTCGCCTGAACCAGCTTGAACAAAAAAAGCTGAGCATGTATCTTGGCGCATTGAATGTCGTCATGTTTGCACCAGAGGATTTGCATCTTGTGAAAGGGAGTCCTCAAGTTCGCCGACGATTTTTAGATATGGAAATTGGTCAGGTCAGCCCTATGTATATGCATCACCTGTCTACTTACGTCAAGGTGCTAAAGCAACGAAATCAGCTATTAAAAAACATGCAGCGGAAAAAGCAGGATCCTGTGATGCTTGATGTGTTGACGGAGCAGCTTGCAGATACAGCCGCGACACTGACATCCAAACGTTTTTCCTTCTTAGCGCTGCTTCAGCAATGGGCGGCGCCAATCCATGCCGGCATTACGGAGCAGCATGAAGCATTGCGAGTGGCATATAAACCATCACTTGACGTATCAGCAAACGAAGATTTGTCGACACTGGTAAAAAAATACTTAGAAAAATTTCAAGCCATTAGAGAGAAGGAAATCGAGCGGGGCTCAACATTGATTGGACCGCACCGAGACGATTTGCTTTTTTATGTGAATGAAAAAGAAGTGCAAACCTATGGATCGCAAGGGCAGCAGCGAACGACCGCTTTATCACTCAAACTTGCTGAGTTGGAGCTCATTCGGCACGAGGTCGGGGAATACCCAGTTTTGCTGTTGGATGATGTGCTGTCCGAATTAGACAATTCTCGACAAACACATTTGCTGAACACGATCCAGGGAAAAGTACAAACCTTTGTGACCACGACGAACGTGGATGGCATAGAGCACGATACGATTCAGAAGGCAGCGATGTTTTCTGTTCGCCATGGCGACATTACGAAAACGAGGTGATCAGAGAGGGTGTTTATCCATATTGGAGAAGATGTGGTCGTCCGATCTGAAGATGTGGTCGCTATCCTTGATCGCGTCCTGCTTGATTCATCACTAATTACACAGGAATTTATCAACGAAACACAAAAGGATCGTCTTGTGTTTGACCTTGCAGAAGGGATGACGAAATCCATTGTGGTGATGAAAGAGGCTGTTTATTTCTCACCGTTATCCTCGGTGACATTAAAAAAACGTGCCGATATGATTCAAGACCTTGACTCTCAGCTAATCGCTGACGATCAAGGCGAGTAAGCGATTAGCTTTAGACGCTGTTTTCGCAGCGAAATGCAAAAGAAAATGTGGTGATTGAATTGACGAGTGAACAGAATCCAGTTGAACAGGCCTATGATGAAAGTCAAATTCAGGTCCTGGAAGGGCTTGAAGCCGTTCGGAAAAGGCCAGGCATGTACATCGGCGCAACCAATGAGCGCGGTCTCCATCACTTGGTGTGGGAAATTGTCGATAACAGTATCGATGAAGCCCTCGCTGGCTATTGTGACAAAATTGATGTTGTGATTGAAAAAGACAACAGCATCACTGTGACAGACAATGGCCGTGGTATTCCTGTTGGAATTCAGGAAAAGATGGGGCGACCGGCTGTGGAGGTTATCATGACAGTCTTACACGCTGGCGGTAAATTTGGTGGCGGTGGCTATAAGGTCTCCGGCGGTTTGCACGGCGTAGGGGCTTCTGTTGTTAACGCACTAAGTACAGCACTTGAAGTATACGTTCATCGTGACGGTCATGTGTATTTCCAATCGTATCAGCAAGGTGTGCCAGATGAAGATTTAAAAATGATTGGTGATTCAGATACGACAGGTACACGTATCCATTTCAAGCCAGATCCCACAATTTTCACAGAAGTACTAGAATACAACTTTGATACCTTGAAAAATCGGACACGGGAGCTCGCCTTCCTAAACCGCGGTCTCACGCTTGCGATTACCGATAAGCGTGGTGAAGAGGATCTCATAAAGGAGTACCACTATGAGGGAGGAATCGCCTCCTATGTGGAGCATTTAAACCGTTCAAAAACCGTCATTCACGAAGAACCTGTTTTCGTTGAAGGTGAAGAGAACGGCATTTCTGTTGAAGTTGCTCTTCAATACAATGATGATTACACGAGCAATCTCTATTCATTTGCCAACAACATCCATACATTCGAAGGCGGCACGCACGAATTCGGCTTTAAAACGGCACTCACACGTGTGATCAATGATTATGCGCGTAAGAAGAACATGTTCAAGGAGAAGGATCCGAACCTCACAGGCGATGATGTTCGTGAAGGACTGACCGCGATTATTTCCGTGAAACACCCGGATCCGCAGTTTGAAGGCCAAACGAAAACCAAGCTTGGCAACAGTGAGGTACGGACGATTACCGATCATGTCTTTTCAGCCACATTCGAAGCGTTTTTGTATGAGAACCCTTCTGTAGGAAAATTAATCGTTGAAAAAGGTTTGCTTGCGTCAAGAGCAAGGATTGCCGCCAAAAATGCGCGTGACCTCGCTCATCGCAAAAACGCGCTTGAGATCTCAAACTTACCAGGGAAACTAGCCGACTGTGCATCCAAGGATCCTTCGATTTCTGAACTGTATGTCGTAGAGGGAGACTCTGCCGGTGGCTCTGCGAAGCAAGGGCGTGATCGACACTTCCAAGCGATTCTTCCATTGCGAGGAAAAATTTTAAATGTGGAGAAGGCGCGCCTTGATAAAATCCTCTCCAACAATGAAGTCCGAACGATTATCACAGCGATTGGAACAGGCATAGGGGAAGATTTCACGATTGAAAAGGCACGTTATCACAAGATCGTAATTATGACGGATGCCGATGTTGACGGTGCTCATATTCGAACTTTACTGCTGACGTTTTTCTATCGCTACATGCGCCCGATTTTAGAGCATGGCTACATTTACATTGCTCAGCCGCCCCTTTATAAAATTACGCAAGGGAAGCACGTCTCCTATGCGTATAATGACAGAGAGATGGAAGCGCAGGTTGCACAATTAAATGCGACGCCTAAGCCTGGTCTACAACGTTACAAAGGGCTTGGCGAGATGAATCCTACTCAGCTTTGGGAAACG
This sequence comes from Aureibacillus halotolerans, assembly GCF_004363045.1. Classification (NCBI taxonomy): domain Bacteria; kingdom Bacillati; phylum Bacillota; class Bacilli; order Caryophanales; family Bacillaceae; genus Aureibacillus; species Aureibacillus halotolerans. The sequence continues at coordinate 89,231 of NZ_SNYJ01000010.1, read as the reverse complement.
ACAATGGATCCGTCCACTCGAACGTTGCTACAGGTGAATTTACAGGACGCAATTGAAGCGGACGAGATTTTCGATATTTTGATGGGAGATAAGGTCGAACCAAGGCGAAACTTTATCCAGGAGAACGCTCAATACGTAAAAAATCTTGACGTTTAGACTAGTCGCTTGCACTCACCGCTAGAGTCTGGCGTTCCAAAGAAGGAGTTATTCTCATGGCCGATCAAGAACGATCCAATGTAAAAGAAATTAACATAAGCAAGGAAATGCGCGAATCCTTTATGGATTATGCGATGAGCGTTATCGTCTCCCGCGCATTACCTGACGTACGGGATGGGATGAAGCCGGTACACCGCCGGATTTTGTATGCGATGAATGATATGGGGATGACAGCTGACAAGGCCTACAAGAAATCAGCGCGTATTGTCGGCGATGTCATCGGGAAGTATCATCCTCATGGCGATTCAGCTGTCTATGAAACGATGGTTCGGATGGCACAGGACTTTAACTTTCGTTATATGCTCGTTGATGGCCACGGCAACTTTGGTTCAGTCGATGGCGATAGCGCTGCGGCAATGCGTTATACAGAGTCAAGAATGTCAAAGATTGCGATGGAAATGGTCCGTGACATCAACAAGGACACCATCGATTATCAGGACAACTACGATGGCTCTGAACGCGAACCAGTCGTGCTACCGTCACGTATCCCAGGACTGCTCCTAAATGGGGCTGCTGGAATTGCTGTCGGCATGGCGACAAATATTCCGCCACACCATTTAGGAGAGCTCGTGGATGGCGTGCTTGCGTTAAGCAAAGATCCTGATATTACAATCGCTGAACTGATGGAGATTATCCCAGGACCAGACTTCCCAACAGCAGGGATCATTTTGGGACGTACAGGCATTCGGAAGGCGTATGAAACAGGACGAGGTTCTATTTTAATTCGAGCAAAGGCCGAAATTGAAGAAAGCTCGAACGGGAAAGCGACGATCATTGTCACAGAGCTTCCTTACCAGGTGAACAAGGCCCGTCTTATCGAAAAGATGGCCGAACTTGTTCGTGAAAAACGAATCGATGGCATTTCTGATTTGCGTGATGAATCCGACCGTGAAGGCATGCGTATTGTCATTGAGGTGCGTCGTGATGCGAATGCCAACGTGCTCTTGAACAACCTTTACAAGCACACGGCACTACAATCAAGCTTTGGGATTAATATGCTAGCGCTTGTGGATGGCTACCCTAAGGTGTTGACTTTAAAACAGTGCTTGTATCATTATCTTGAGCACCAAAAAGTCGTGATCCGCAGGCGTACGGCTTATGAGCTTCGTAAAGCAGAGGCACGGGCTCATATCCTCGAGGGGTTGCGTATTGCACTTGATCATCTTGATGAAGTCATTGCCTTAATCCGTGGGTCTCAGACGACGGATATCGCTCGCAATGGGTTGATCGAACGGTTTGGGCTTTCAGAAAAGCAGGCACAGGCCATTTTGGACATGCGTTTGCAACGATTGACTGGATTAGAGCGTGAAAAAATTGAGCAGGAGTATAACGAACTCCTTACTTTAATCGCTGAATTGAAGGCTATTTTGGCAGATGAAGAAAAAGTGCTCGAAATTATCCGTGAAGAGCTGTTAGAGATCAAAGAACGGTTCTATGATGAACGTCGCACTGAAATTGCGGCTGCCGGCTTTGACATGATTGAGGACGAGGACTTAATTCCACGCAGCCAGATCATTGTGTCACTTACACATAACGGCTATATTAAACGACTGCCATTGTCGACGTATAAGAACCAAAGACGTGGCGGGCGCGGTATTCAAGGAATGAATACGAATGAAAATGACTTTATAAAGCATCTCATAACGACGTCTTCGCATTCGACGATCTTATTCTTTACAAACAAGGGCAAAGTGTATCGTGCGAAAGGCTATGAAATTCCTGAATATAGCCGGACAGCGAAAGGGTTGCCACTCATTAATCTCTTAGATATTGAAAAAGATGAATGGGTGAATGCCATTATTCCCGTCGACGAATTTGTGGATGACTGGTTCCTGTTCTTTACAACAAAGAGTGGGATTGCCAAACGTTCGCCATTATCGGCGTTCGCAAATATTCGCAAAGGCGGCTTAATCGCTCTTTCTCTACGTGAGGAGGATGAGTTGATTGACGTCCGCATGACGGATGGCGAGCAAAACATTGTCATTGGGACGAAGCAGGGCATGATGATTCGTTTTCATGAAACCGATGTGCGTTCCATGGGTCGTACGGCCACTGGTGTAAGAGCGATCACACTCTCGAAACAAGATGGCGTCGTCGGAATGGAAATTCTCGATGAAGGATCCGATGTGTTGATTGTCACCGAAAAAGGGTATGGCAAACGGACACCAGCAGAGGAGTATCGGACACAAAGCAGAGGCGGAAAAGGTCTGCGAACGTGTAACATCACCGACAAAAATGGGACAGTCATGGCCATAAAAACCGTTGATGGCGAAGAAGACCTTCTGTTAATGACCGCAGCAGGTGTACTGATCCGAATGGCCGTCGATGGCATCTCAACAATGGGACGAAACACTCAAGGTGTACGTCTGATTCGCTTGTCTGAGGATGAAAAAGTAGCTACTGTGGCAAAAGTGAAAGAAGACACAGATGGCTCTGAAGAAGAGAACGAGATTCCTGACGAAGAGCGCGACGCAGAAGTAGCAGAGAACACTGAGACGGATGTGGTTGAGGATGCGCCAGATGCAGATAAAGATTCAGATACAGACACAATAGAAACTGAAACAGATACAAATGAAGATCCAGAGACAGACGAATAATACGCAAGAGCTGCCCTTAGGTCGTAAAGACTTGAGGGTAGCTTTTTGTGTATATAAACAACTGTAGAGGCAGAGACATGATTAATTCGACCGCTTCGTCAAAATACTTCGCTTTCCGCGGGCACGGCTTCAGCTTCCTCGGAAAGCAAGCTTTCCTGCGGGATCTTCAGCTCGCGCTGTTCCCGCTGGAGTCTACGTATTTGACTACGCTGATGTTTGTTTCTGCGTAAATTGTTTTTATTTTTATTGGTCTCGTATAATTTAGAAAAACGAAAAGTGAGTTGTCACCTGTTGCTATAGCAAACAAGATAAGTAAGCGCATCGTTTTATGCAGAATCATATCACCTGGTGCCGAGAATCATCTGCTTCGCAGGATTGATGTAGCGTTAGATTTTGCTGTTTTTGCAATTTCCTGTTCGACCTGTCGGATGAGAGAATCAGGTTCAAAAAAACGAATGAAGCGCAGGTCGACCATGAAACACAAGAACGCATAGACAACATGCTTATTTAAGCGTTTGAGGTAAACACCTAACGGATGATAAAGCTAATAGAGAAAAACACCAGACTTGTTTAGTAAAGTGAAGATACCAACAATCACTGACTTACACCTCCAAAAGAAATGAAGCTTCATTTCAAAGGCTAAATACTTGAAATTAGCTGGGATGAGTATGAGTGAATTTCATAATTTTTTATAAGCCATGCCTGAGCAAAAAAAAAGAATCAAAAGCAGCCACTAGCGAGACTCCAGCGGCAAAGAAAACACGATGAGGTCCTTTCGAATCGATGTTGCACTTGTGCCCTTTAGGGTGAAAGCGAAGTATTTTGCCGGAGCGGTCGAAGAACATTAGACATTAATTGGAACGTTTGTGACCGAACGTATGACCTAATGTCAATATCAGTATGGTTAGTTTAGCTTTTAACCCTATTCCGCGAACATAGGACGAAATTACTTATGAAAAATTTATATTTTTTGCAAAAAATGAGTCTTAAGGTTTATTTATTTGTAATTTAAGCGTGATAACGCTTTTATTCTTCCTGAATTTATCATAAGATATAAGTAAAAAGTCATGTGTGGGGTGCGAACTGATGAAGGTTTCTATTTCTCAGCTGCAAGAAGGGTGTGTGTCTTCAGGCGATGTGCGATCGGTCACACCTCATTTGCTCGTAAAAAATGGGACAGTGCTAACTTCAAGAGATATTGAGATGCTTGAAGTTTTTCTAATACAGGAAATTGACGTGTCACAATACAAAGAGGATGGCACGGTGTTTACGCCAATGGAACAAAAGAAGAAAAAGAGTCGGGTAAAGCAAACCTTATTTGAAAAGCTCTATTATGACTCTGTACGGAAATTTCAGCAGCTTTTTTACGGATTTCAAAATGGCAAAACACTAAATATTCAAAGCGTGCGGCCATGGCTAACAAAATGCTTAAATGAAGGAGTTCGTCAACCTAAGGAGCTTTTGTTTAGCAGTCGTTTTTTAGACAAGCCGACGCTTTATTTACCGAATCATGCGGTGTCTGTCGCTATGCTCTCGGCCTATTTGGCGTTCAAGATGGGGTATAAAAAACAAGATTACGAAGACATCGGCATGGCAGGGCTGCTTGCGGATATTGGGATGGCTAAAATGCCACCATCCTTGCTAGAGAAAACCAGTGGTCTACTCGCTCAAGAAAGAGACGCCATTCACAATCATCCTATCATTAGCTATCACTTGTTGCGGCAGGATGAATCGATGAATGAGGGGATACGACTAGGGGCGTTTCAGCATCATGAACGTATAGATGGCTCGGGGTATCCCCTACAGTTGGAGACCACCCAGCTGCATCCGTATGGAAAAATTGTCGCTGTAGCGGATGTTTATCATGCGCTTACGTGTGATCGAAGCTACAGAAAAGGTCTCACGCCATTTCATGTGATTAAAGGCATGATGGACCAAACGTATGGCGCGCTCGATCCCCAGCCAGTGAGGTTACTCCTGCAACTGCTAATGGATTTTTCGATTGGTACGAAAGTGCATCTGTCGAATGGCGCTGTGGCGGAAATTATCTACGTTGATGAACATACGTTGCTTACGCCACTTGTCAGAATGGTTGAAACAGACGAGATTATTCCATTGCAGCAAAAGGAGAACCTTAGCATCCAATCACTCTGCTGATCCTCCCTCCCTTTCTTTTAGAAAGGTCAGCAAATACATAGGCATTTTGATGGATGTGATGTAAAGAAATTCACTAATATAGGGAAAATCTTCGCCTGCATGGGAATGCAGCACATCCATCCACCAGCTTGTTTCATACCGAGCGATCATGCTCAAATTATACAGAAGCATGTAGTGAACGACGACTTCAGGCAAGCGTGTGAATTGTGGCCGAAGACAAGGAAGGCTCCAGCGTTCATGACGCATATCAAATTGAAGCGGTGCAGAGGTCATCGGATGCTGATTTGGAACACCTGAAAGATGGAGGAGACGTTCTCTGGCATATTCCTTTACGCGTATGTCTTGGCCGAAAAACGACTGAAGAAAGCTTTCATACCGCCGTGCGGTCATATGCAAGAGGTCTAGCATGGAAGAAGAATGATAAAAAACGCCGCCGTCGTTTCCTTCAGGATCTAAGTGAAGCTGCGCGCCTCGTCCTCTCATCGTAGAAAAAAGCGCATGTAGCTCTGGAATACGTTGGAGAAGGTATAGCATCGGGTATTTATCCCCTTCGTTTTGTTTAAAGCCAAATAAATGAGATGAAAAATGTGGAAGCAAACCGTTTTTCTGAACTTTAACTTCATCATCTAAAAATTCGTATTGCTGCTTTTTGCGTTTTCGTGTTGTAAGCCCATGGGCCATCACGGCGGTCGTTCCGGGAAAGGCTGGGTCCACTGTCAACAAACAAGCCTTTAGAATTTGAACCATTCCGTAAAAGAGCAGATTAGGCTGAATGGCCATTGGGGCGGTGGCGGCTTGCTCATAATACGTTCTTCCATGCTCAAGGTAGTGCATAAATGGATAACAATTTGTGTAGCTGAGCTTATGTGGCTCTTGAAATCCTTTTTCCACATAGTGCTTAAATAAATATTTTTGTGCGTGTGCCGCTGATTGAAATCGGACAGCATCTTGCCAAGGTGCCATGAAAAATTGGATAAGAACCCCTCCTAAACCGCGTGGTTGACAGAATAATTAAACTTGAGACAGCTTCTTGACAGTAGTTTAACCAATTGTTAAGCTACTAATAATCTTGGGACGTAAGAGCAGGGAGGATGGGGTGAAACCATGTGGGAAACTAAATTTGCCAAAGAAGGACTCACGTTTGATGATGTGTTGCTTATGCCCGCTAAATCGGAAATATTGCCAAATCAGGTGGATGTTTCAACGAAGCTTTCGGACAAGCTACGTTTAAACATCCCTATTTTGAGTGCAGGAATGGACACGGTGACTGAATCACCGATGGCGATTTCTCTTGCCCGTCAAGGTGGTATGGGCATTATTCACAAAAACATGTCTGCTGAGCAGCAGGCGGAAGAAGTGGACAAGGTAAAACGATCTGAAAGTGGCGTTATTACCAACCCCTTTTTCCTCACTCCTGATCATCAGGTAGCTGATGCCGAGCACCTTATGGGAAAATACCGCATTTCAGGTGTACCGATTGTCAATAATGTCGAGGAGCAAAAACTCGTTGGCATTTTGACGAATCGTGACCTGCGGTTTATTCAAGACTTTTCTATGGGCATCCATGAAGTGATGACGAAGGAAAATCTTGTGACAGCACCCGTAGGAACAACGCTTGAGGAAGCTGAAAAAATACTTCAGCAGCACAAGATTGAAAAACTTCCATTAGTGAACGACAACGGGATTCTCAAAGGTCTTATTACAATTAAGGATATTGAAAAGGTCATTCAGTTTCCGAATTCTGCTAAAGACGCTCATGGACGTTTGCTTGTTGGCGCAGCTGTTGGTGTTACAAAGGATGCAGAAGCACGCATTGAGAAGCTCGTTGCCGCGGGCGTTGATGCGATTGTGATTGATACAGCACACGGGCACTCCAAAGGAGTCCTTGAAAAGGTCAAGAAGATTCGCGAGTTGTATCCAGACTTAGATATTATCGCTGGAAATGTAGCGACACCAGAAGGCACACGGGCACTAATTGAAGCAGGGGCGACTGTGGTGAAAGTCGGTATTGGTCCAGGTTCAATTTGTACGACGCGCGTTGTCGCAGGTGTCGGTGTTCCACAAATTACGGCGATTTATGATTGTGCAACGGAAGCTCGGAAGCTCGGGGCTACTATTATTGCAGATGGCGGTGTGAAGTTCTCTGGTGATATCGTAAAAGCCATTGCTGCTGGCGGTTATGCTGTCATGCTTGGAAGTTTGTTTGCAGGCACAGCAGAGAGCCCAGGGGATACGGAAATTTTCCAAGGTAGACAGTTTAAAGTGTATCGTGGAATGGGTTCTGTAGGTGCGATGGAACAAGGCAGTAAAGATCGTTATTTCCAAGAGGACAACCGCAAATTTGTTCCTGAAGGCATTGAAGGCCGGGTACCATTTAAGGGACCATTGGCAGATACGGTGTACCAACTTATTGGCGGTCTTCGTTCTGGGATGGGGTACTGCGGTACGCCAGATATAGAGGCGCTTCGTGAAAATGCCCAGTTCATCCGGATGACAGGCGCTGGCTTGAGAGAAAGCCATCCTCACGATGTGCAAATTACAAAAGAGTCTCCGAATTACTCTTTGTAAATAGTTCGTACTGAACAGGCTGTCTCGAAGTCATGCAAAGGCTTCTGGGACAGCTTTTTCGTTTTGTGAGAAAAACCTTACTGTACCATCAGAAAGCGTAAAAAATATGGTACACTAAAAGGTGAAAATTGATTACTCGTTGTACGCAAGCCATTAAAGGGCATCACGTGATGAAGAGCGTTATAGTCAAGCGGTTAAACGCGTGCGATTCTCATCGTATACTATGCACCACGTGTTCTCGCTCAGTTCGTTCAGGACTCAGGCTACTCGCTAGTGCCCCATCAGGTAACGTAGATCTTATTTTACTCAGGATGAGTTATGGTTCTTGGTTTCGCACAAGTTAATTTCTGAAAATATTTTCTATAGGCAAACGGCTATACGTTCGCTTTCACCCTAAAGGGTACAAGTGCAACATCGATTGGAAAGGACCTCATCGTGTTTTCTTTTCACCCTGCGGGTACAAGTGCAACATCGATTCGAAAGGACCTCATCGTGTTTTCTTTGCCGTTGGAGTCTCACTAGTAGCCATTTTTGGTTTATTATAAAGAACGAATGAAATGAGAAAGATCTTTTTTGGTTTCAATTTCAACCTTTACCAAACGACATTCGTGTAAAAGGCACCAGGTGATCTACCTTGAAACATTGCAACTACTTGCCTTATTTAGTTGCAACACAGCTTTTTACCCTCTATACGATAACCAGCCACAATAAAACAATGTACGCAGAAACAAACATCAGCGTAGCCAACATACGTAGACTCTAGTGGGATCAGCGCGAGCTGAAGATCCCCTCGGAAAGCCTGCTTTCCGAGGAAGCTGAAGCCGTGCCCCACAGAAAGCGAAGTATGTTGACGGAGCGGTCGTCATTCTCGTGCACCTTAGCGCATCTTCAACTCGAAAAGACCTCGTCGTGTTTTCTTTGCTGCTGGAGTCTCACTAGTTACCGCTTTTGGTTATTGTAAAGAACGAATGATATGAGATAGACCATGTTGGTTCAATTTCGACCATGACCAACTAATTTAGTGGAAAGGGCACTAGTCCGAAGCAGTTTCAGCTATGGAAAAAAGATCTCTCTCAGATGAAGGTCATAAACTCACAGCATCAAGAGAAAGACTAAATGCATACATATTTAACGAATTATTGGGGGAAAAAGTAATGAGACGAGTGAAACGATGGGGTGTTTTGCAGCTTACGGTACTCGTGCTGCTGACATCACTTTTTCAAGTGGGGAATTTAAATGTTGCTCAAGCACAGACGGGGCCTGATGTAGAGGCAGAAGCAGCTATTTTGCTGGATTTTGAAACAGGTCGGATTTTGTACGAGAAAAATGCAGATCTCACATTGCCGCCAGCATCAATGACAAAAATGATGACAGAATACATTATTTTGAGTGCCATTGAAGAAGGCAAACTGAGCTGGGACCAAGAAACGTCCATCTCGGATTATGTGTATCAAATTTCACAAAATCGAAGCTTGTCGAATGTGCCATTACGCGAAGACGGCACCTATACGATCAAAGAGCTTTATCAAGCGATGGCTATTTATTCGGCCAATGGAGCCTCAATTGCCCTTGCTGAAGCTTTTGCTGGATCCGAAACGAAGTTTGTTGAAATGATGAATCAGAAGGCAGCCGAAATAGGGCTTCCTGATTATCAATTTGTGAACGTCACAGGCTTGAACAATTCGAGTTTGATTGGGATGCATCCAGAGGGCACGGGTCCGAACGATGCCAATATGCTCTCGGCACGAAGCACAGCGATGCTGGCTTATCGTTTAATTAGTGATTTCCCTGAAGTGCTCGACACGGCAAGCATTCCGACGATGACTTTCCGCGAAGGGACAAGCGATGCCATTGATATGATCAATTGGAACAAGATGCTTCCAGGATTAGGTCATGAGTATGAAGGCGTAGATGGGTTGAAAACTGGCTTTACCGATCTCGCTGGCGCATGCTTTACAGGAACAGCAGAACGTAATGGCACTCGTCTGATTTCCGTTGTCATGAAAACCGCTGACAATGATGCACGTTTTGAAGAAACGCGGAAGTTGCTTGATTATGGGTTTAACAGCTTTGAGCGCCAAGAGCTCTTTCCCGCTGGTTATGCACCTGATGAACAGCAAACCGTTGAAGTGAATAAAGGAAAAGAGGGCACTGTGCCTGTCGCAACAAACGCACCTTTGTCTGTGATTGTTGCTAAAAATGAAGAGGCGGAAGAGGTCTACACGCCTTCCTTTGACATTAGTGAGCAAATCGTCGAAGCGCCAGCCGAAAAAGATACCGTTGTCGGGAAAATGAATGTGTCCTATACAGGTGAAATTGATTATGGCTATATACAAGGACCTGATCAATCCTTTGGTTCTGTTGATATTGTAACCACTGCGCAAGTGGACAAGGCGAACTGGTTTGTTCTCGGTGCTCGTGCTGTCGGTGGATTTTTCGTTGATCTATGGAATGCAATTGTATCTGGAATTGGCGGACTATTTTCTTAGGAGACTTCGTCGTGGACTAGCATTTCTATAGGATGTAAGTTAAAATAAATCATCTTACTATTCATATCCGAAATGGAGGAAATCATCTTGAGTCAAACAGGGACTGATCGTGTAAAACGCGGAATGGCAGAAATGCAAAAGGGTGGCGTCATTATGGATGTCGTCAATGCTGAACAAGCAAAAATTGCTGAGGCCGCTGGTGCTGTAGCTGTCATGGCGTTGGAACGTGTGCCATCGGATATCCGTGCCGCTGGCGGTGTCGCGCGTATGGCGAATCCGACGATTGTAGAAGAGGTGCTGAACGCTGTCAGTGTACCTGTGATGGCAAAAGCGCGCATTGGGCATATCACCGAAGCGAGAGTACTTGAATCTATGGGTGTCGATTATATTGATGAAAGTGAAGTATTGACACCAGCAGATGATGAATTCCATATTGATAAACGTTCGTTTACAGTGCCATTTGTGTGCGGCTGTCGTGATTTAGGCGAAGCGACTCGTCGAATTGGTGAAGGGTCGTCGATGCTTCGTACAAAAGGAGAACCTGGAACGGGCAACATCGTTGAAGCGGTCCGTCACATGCGCAAGGTACAATCACAAATTCGCAAAATAACATCCATGTCACAGGATGAATTGATGACCGAAGCCAAACACCTTGGTGCGCCGTTCGAGCTTCTTTTAGAGATTCGTGAGCTTGGTCGTTTGCCCGTCGTTAATTTTGCGGCAGGCGGAGTAGCAACACCATCAGATGCTGCATTGATGATGGAGCTTGGTGCGGATGGTGTCTTTGTAGGCTCAGGCATTTTCAAATCGACCAATCCAGAAAAATTTGCCCGTGCGATTGTTGAGGCAACAACGCATTATCAGGATTATGAGCGGATTGCGGCATTGTCAAAGGAGCTTGGTGAAGCGATGCCTGGGATTGAAATGAGCACATTACGTGCTGAAGATCGTATGGCGGACCGTAGTCAGTAACGAAAGGGAGCACAAAGCATGGACATCACGATTGGAGTACTAGGTTTGCAAGGGGCCGTTCGCGAGCATGTTCAGGCTGTCGAAGCTTGTGGTGCGAACGCTCTTGTAATCAAGTCCCCATCACAGCTCAATGAAGTTGATGGGCTCATTATGCCTGGTGGGGAGAGCACGGCCATTCGAAAGTTGATTGATGCATATGCGTTCCTAGAGCCATTGCGTGCATTTGCTAAGGAGAAACCAGTATTTGGTACGTGCGCTGGCTTGATCCTCTTGGCTACACATATACGAAACAGTGATATGGTTCATTTGGGCTTGCTCGATATGACTGTCGAAAGGAATGCGTTTGGTCGGCAAAGGGAAAGCTTTGAAGAAACCATCCACATAAAAGGCATTGCGGAGGATTTTACGGCGGTGTTTATTCGTGCCCCTATCATTGTATCGGTAGGGGATGATGTTGATGTTCTTGCATCGATAGGCGATCGAATTGTGGCGGTTCAGCAAGGACATTTGCTCGCCACTGCGTTTCATCCGGAGCTTGCAGGCGATCATCGCATGACCGAGCATTTTATCAAGCTTGTCTCAAAACAAGCATAGGTTGCATTTTTAAAATTGACACGCTATACTGTTGGCAAACGTGATGACAGGAACTAGTAGCAGTTGCTTTTTTTCTAGAGAGCTGGTGGGGGTGCAAACCAGTAAAAAAGCGCTGTGAATCCACTCCTTGAACGGCCTTTCGCGGCATTCGCTTGCGACGTAGGATCGGCACCAGCCGTTATCTGGTTCGAGCGGAAAGCAGGCTGTAGGCTTTCAATCGGGGTGGCAACGCGGGTTCACACTCGTCCCTTACTTAGGGACGGGTGTTTTTTGTATTTCATCCGTTTTAAGAGCAATGTTGTAACGAAAACACCATACGAAGGAGGAACTTTTATGCTAGATAATAGACAGCTACGGAATCATTTTGATGATGTGCTTGCACGAGTGAAACGTCGTGGAGATACCTTTGGTTTAGAGAAATTTCCTGTTCTGGATGAAAAACGTCGGGAGTTAATTCAACGCACGGAGGATTTGAAGGGCCGACGAAATGAGGTTTCAAAGCAAATCCCTCAATTGAAAAAGGCTGGAGAGCCAGCGGATGAGCTTATTTTAGAGATGCGACAAGTGGGCGACCAAATCAAACAGCTTGATGACGACCTTCGTCAAGTAGAGGAAGAGCTTGAGGCGATCTTGTTGCGTGTGCCAAATCTGTTGCATGAGAGCGTTCCAAACGGGTTGTCAGAAGACGACAATGTCGAGGAGCGTCGTTGGGGGGATGTGCCGGCATTTTCGTTTGAAGCGAAACCCCATTGGGATTTGGCTAATGACCTCGAGCTTCTCGATTTTGAACGTGCAGCAAAGGTCACAGGAAGCCGCTTTGTCTTTTATAAAGGAGCCGGTGCCCGGTTAGAAAGAGCATTGATCAATTTTATGATCGATCTCCACGAAGATCAGCACGGCTATGAAGAGGTATTGCCACCGCATATCGTCAATCGCGACAGCCTGCAAGGCACAGGACAGTTTCCAAAGTTCGAAGAAGATGTGTTTGCGGTTAATGTGGAAGGATACTATTTGATTCCAACCGCTGAAGTGCCGGTGACGAACTTGTATCGGGATGAAATTCTTCCTGAGGATGCTCTGCCGAAGAGCTATGTCGCCTTTAGCACCAATTTTCGGTCCGAGGCAGGCTCGGCAGGACGTGATACACGTGGACTGATTCGCCAGCACCAATTTAATAAGGTAGAGCTTATCAAATTCGTTAAGCCAGAGGATTCTTATGCAGCGCTGGAAGAAATGACTCAGCATGCTGAAAACGTCCTGAAGGCACTCAAGCTGCCCTATCGAGTCATTACCTTATGTGCAGGGGATACGGGTTTTTCAGCTGCTAAAACGTATGATATTGAAGTATGGCTGCCGAGCTATAACGAGTACAAAGAGATTTCTTCTGCCAGCAACACAGAAGCCTTTCAGGCGCAGCGGGCGAGCATTCGTTATCGAGCAGAAAACGGCAAGCCTGAGCATCTTCATACGCTAAACGCTTCCGGATTGGCTATCGGTAGGACCGTCGCGGCAGTGATGGAAAATTATCAACAAGCAGATGGAAGCATCGCTATTCCTGAGGTTCTTCAGCCGTATATGGGCAATCGAAAAAAAATCGAAAAAAATGCTTAATCTAGTTTGACATTCTTCGCTGACAATGATATAGTAGTTTTTGTCGGCACGGAGGAATACCCAAGTCTGGCTGAAGGGATCGGTCTTGAAAACCGACAGGCGGGTCAAACCGCGCGGGGGTTCGAATCCCTCTTCCTCCTCCATACATAAACGACTCAAAGCACACTCGTAACGTTGAGGGTGCTTTTTTATTATTCTCACATGAAAGCGTTCTATTCCTTTGTTCATTTTTGCGATCGGTTGGTGTACGATGATTGTATTGGGAGTGAAGATCATCAGGAATTGAGCAGAAAGGAGTTGCCAGCGAATGCCTTCTATGAAGCAATGGATGACGATACGTCTTTGTACGATGATGTTTTTAGAGCTTTTTATTCGAGGCAGCTGGTATGTAACGGCAGGTCTTGTATTGTCTACACATGGGCTTGGCCAATATATAGGATTGGTTTATTCGTTTGGCGCATTAGCGGCTATGCTTTCGCCCATTATGATGGGCATGCTCGTCGATCGCTTTTTCCCATCTCAAAAGGTGCTGTCTTGCTTGCATTTATGTGGTGGTCTTTTGTTATTGGTTGTTCCAGGCTTGATTGAGGGTCAGGCAGGGACATGGTTTACAGTTGTTATTTTCGTTTACATGTTGCTTTCGATGCCTGGACAGGCGTTAACGAATTCGGTGTCATTTCAAAACATGAGCGATGCACGCCAGTTCCCGTTTGTCCGAAGCTTTGGTACGTTAGGCTGGGTAGTGGCGGGCCTTGTTGTTGGCCGCTTAGGTTTGTCCTTTGATACAACGATTTTTCTAATTGCGGGAATCGCTTCATTGGTTTACAGCGTGTACACACTAACGCTCCCGCACACACCACCGCCTGCGAAGGGAAAGCCTTTTTCCTTTCAGGACTTGTTGTTTAAAGACGCGTGGCGCCTGCTAGCCGACCGCCCCTTTCGCGTGTTTGTCATCGCTTCTGTGTTGATCTCTGTTCCAATGGGATTTTATTATTCCTTTTCCTCGCCCTTCCTTGGTGTGGCGGAGGTAAACGCGGTAAGCAGCGTGATGAGCATTGGACAAATGACAGAGTTTGTTTTTATGCTGCTTGTGCCCTTTTTTCTTCGTCGTCTCGGCTTTAAACGGATGTTTATCATTGGCATATTTGCTTGGTGTTTACGTTATCTGGTGTTTGCGCTTGGGGCGCTCGTGGGGATGGATGCGCTGCTAGTTGGTGGCGTCGCTTTGCATGGGGTGTGTTTTAATTTCTGCTTTGTCATCGGTTTTATGTATGCACAAGAAAAAGCACCGACGCATGCGAAAGGTCAGGCGCAAACCCTCGTCGTGTTTGCGACACAGGGCATTGGCGTTTTTCTTGGCGCGAGCCTCGGCGGTCTACTGTATGGAGCTTTTTCAAACGCAGACGGCATCTTGTCCATAAGCCAATGGCCTTTGTTTTGGATGATTCCTGCAGGCATTGCGTTGCTGTCTGCTATATATTTTATCGTGGGCTTTCGCGAGAAGGAAGCCGTTATGGAGAAACGGTCTTTACAAGGGTAGGAGGATCACAGTCACTCTCAGAAAGTGGTCTCAACTTAGGAAATGGTTATTTGGGCACTGTTCCCTCTTTGCCTGGCGAAAAAAATGCCCCCACCAGAGAAAAACAGAAGCAATCATGGCGATAAGCAAGTATGGGACGAAATCGCCAGCAGACAATCCATTTAAGAAATGCTGTACTTCCGACAGCTCTTTTGGTCGTCCAAGGCTGTAGAAAAAAGCAATGGGTGGAATACAGAGGCTGATAATGATCGCAACACCGGTAAGAAGTCGTGACACCTGTTGTTTCCGAAAACTCCTCAGTCCATAAGTGATGGTGGAGGCAAGAAAAGTCAGCAAGAGGATGCTTAATAAACCACCAGACGTCCATTGGATCGGTTGATCGGCAGGACCTATGACGTTAAGAATGAGAAAAAACACGAACACTCACGCTAAAATGAGTATGGCTGGTTGATACATACGAAGCGTTTTCATATTCATCATCTCCTTCTAAAGTGAATGAAAGATTTGAATGTATTCCCTACTGGTCGCGGGAAATTTCTTTTTGTGTAATGGACGACTGTATGATGAAAACATCTCCAATGTGCAATTGATTGCAGACCTACAGGTACACTTAAATATTTCCAATGTTTAGTGAATTATCATTTTGTTTCCACTCCTCTATTTCAATAATCCCTCAACCATTCCTACAAAACGTTCATTCATGCCCGTTCTCTTTCTTTGTATGTATCGTGGTGAATCCTTATATCAAAGGGCTTTGCGACGCCTGTAAGAATTGATGATTGAATGCGCAAATGATTGATTGAGTTCTTTCCTGACACCCTTGTATGATGACAACAAGCATTTAACGAAACGTGCATCAACGCTCTGTTTACATTCTATTTCTGGCGAATGTGTGCGGTGTGAGTTCTCCATTTATCTTTAAAAAGCGAATGGGTTGAGTGCGTTTTCCAACATGAAAAGAAAAGGGAAAGGGGGACAATTAAATATGAAAGCGCCATCATCTAAGCCAGCTTCAGAGATGAATCAACATACTGTGGTGGCTTCAAAGAAACCTGAAAGCTTGTGGGATAATATGAAACGGCATTGGATGCTTTACATTATGATCCTGCCTGGCGTTGCGTTTTTTATTATCTTTAAATTTATCCCTTTAATGGGAAGTGTCATCGCGTTTCAGGACTTTCAGATCTTTAAAGGCCTTTGGGAAAGTCCGTGGGTAGGAATCGATAATTTTATCTATCTATTTCAGTATCAGGATTTTTATGAAGTGCTACGAAATACGGCGATTATTGCCTCTTATGGTCTGATATTCAGCTTTCCAGCACCGATTATACTCGCGTTACTCTTTAATGAAGTTCGTCTACTCGCTTTTAAACGAACGTTTCAGAGTTTGTTTTATCTGCCTCACTTTCTCTCTTGGGTCATCGTAGGTGGGCTCGTTTTTGAGCTGTTGGCGATGGATGGAATTGTAAACGCTATCAGAGGACTGTTTGGACAGGAAGCGATTCTTTATATGCAGGAGGAGCAATGGTTCCGACCTATTGTCGTTCTGTCGGGTATTTGGAAAGAGGTCGGTTGGGGAACCATTATCTACTTAGCTGCCATTACCGGCGTTAACCCAGCCCTGTATGAAGCCGCAGTCATTGATGGAGCAAACCGGTTTCAACAAGTCATCTTTATCACTTTACCACTGTTGTTCCCGACGATTTTGGTGTTGTTCTTATTAAACATCGGCAACTTTTTAGAGCTTGGGTTTGACCAGATTTTCAACCTTCTCACCCCAATGACCTATTCTGTTGGTGACATTATTGAAACCTACGTGTATCGTGCAGGGGTCTTGCAAGGCCAATACAGTTTGACGACTGCCATTGGAATCTTCCAGTCTGTGATTGGGTTTGCACTTCTATGGATCTTTAATCGCATGGCGAGAAAATCAGAACAGGGGTTATGGTAATGAAGCTATCCTTAGGAGAAAAGACATTCCAAGCGTTTAATTACACCATCCTTACTGTGTTTTCGATAACAATGATTTTGCCGTTGCTACAAATGTTGGCTGTGTCGTTTAGCTCTCCAGTCGCAGCGGATTCCAAGCAAGTGTATTTATGGCCTATCGGGTTTACACTGGCCACTTGGGAGCAAATATTTTCAAACGAAGTGTTATGGCGCTCGTTTGGCATTACGATGTTTGTGACCGTTGTTGGCACACTGTTAAGTCTCTTTTTCACATGCGTTACAGCGTTTCCTTTGTCGCGCAAGGAATTTAGACTACGCCGCCCGATTATGTTTGTCATCGTGCTTTCGATGATTTTTAACGCGCCAATGATTCCTTACTTTTTAACGGTGCGGGAGCTTGGTCTGATGAACAGCATCTGGGCATTAATTATTCCAGGCTTGATTAGCACGTTTAATATGATTATCGTCAGAACGTTCTTTATGAACATCCCAAAGGAATTGGACGATGCCGCACGAATTGATGGATGTCATGATTTTCGATTGCTCTTCCAAATCTACTTACCGCTTTCCAAACCTGTATTGGCAACGATTGGTCTTTTTTACGCCGTAGGGTATTGGAATACATTTAAATCGGCAGTGTTGTTTTTGCAGGATCCAAATCTATGGCCATTGCAAATGCGGCTACGCTCGTATTTCACAAACCCAGAAGAAATTGCGGCCGTTGATCTTTTAATTGGGACGCAAGCGTTTAATATGACGACACTTAAGGCGGCAACGATTATTTTTGCCACTGTACCGATTCTCTTAGTGTATCCGTATTTGCAGAAATATTTTGTAAAAGGTGCTGTACTTGGTTCATTGAAAGAATAAAAGGGGGAAAAAGAGATGATGGAAAAACATTTGCGCAAAGGACTTTTAGCGCTGTCGATGAGTTTTACATTGCTTGTCGCAGGTTGTGGGGAACAAGCTGGGAGTGATCAAGAGCAAACAGAAGATGGCGTTGTTGTGGTGGATGTGTTCAAAAGCCATAACGGCAAAGGACGGATTCCTACACCGGAGGATGAGCATGTGCAAATCATTCAAGAGGCCACAGGCGTCCAATACAACTTGATTTCCACGCCTCCGGGCTCTGATCCATCGGAGTACTTGAATTTGAAAATTGCATCTGAGGATTTGCCAGACATTCTCCGCCCGATTGGTGGGGTTGAGCAAACATTGATCACTCAGGGAGGTGCATTGCCACTCGATGACCTTCTTCCAAAGTATGCGCCGAACGTTTGGGAGAGCATTCCTGAGGAGGCATGGAACATTGTGCGCTCCGCGTCTGATGATGGAAAAATTTATTACGTACCAAAAGTTTTCCTTGTACCAGAGCGCGCACCGTTAATTCGTCAGGATTGGATTGAAGCGGTAGGCGGGGAGATGCCTGAAACCGTTGAGGATTATAAAGAGTTGCTCATTAAATTCCGTGACGGTGACCCGAATGGCAACGGCAAAGCCGATGAGCTGCCAACGTCAGGACGTGAATTTGGCCGTTGGATGGACCATTTGTTTGCGATGTATGGTGTGGCAATGTGGGAAGGCTACCCAGAATGGGACATCTACAATGGAGAAATTAACTACGCAGGCACGACCGAAAATATGAAGGAAGCGATTGTGTTTATTCGTGACCTTTATGAGGAAAAGCTTCTTGATAATGAAACCTTCTTAAACAAAGGGGACGTATGGACGGCAAAAATCAACAACAACCTCGTCGGAAGCTGGTATCACCTCCCTGCGCGGCTTCATGACAAAGTGGTCGCTATGAGGGCTCAGGGCAATCCTGAGGCTTATGTCGCTGGTATGCCATTGCCGAAGGTTGAAGGCTTTGAAGGATTTGTGACACAAAAAAGCATGGGCGAACCTGAATGGATGATTCCTACATCGGCAGAAGAAAATGCACCAGCAGCGCTTAAATTGCTTGATTTCTTCTACGATCCTGCCAATGAAGAATTTGTAAGGTATGGCATTGAAGGGCTGCAGCATGAAGTCGTTGATGGGGAAAAGGTTCTCTTGCCTGCATCAGACGATACACCGATTGCTCTTGGGATGAAAAATCTTACAACTGAAGAGGACATGAAAAACCGTATTGAGGAAACTTTCCCAGAAGAAGAGCAGCAGATGATTAAGGACATCTTTGCGGTTAGTAAGGCAGATGCACGTCGGATCGCGGGTGACGGCTTGCCATCAACAATCTATGAGGGCTATCCAGACATTCAATCGCATAAGTTATTTCAGGAGTACATGACAAAAATCGTTGTTGGCGACTGGCCAATTGAAAAATTTGATGAGTTCGTGGAGAAATGGAAAGCTAGCGGTGGCGATGAAGTCACGGAAAGAGTTCAGGAATGGTACGCAAAAACACAGCAGTAGGCCTGTAAAAATCGCTTCATACAAAACGCATTCTAGTGAACAAAATGTTGATATAATGAACAGAATTGGACGATTATTTGTAAAAGTCGGTCGAAGTTGCGGTATAATGAGCTCACGACGATGGTATCTTGTCACATGAATGAGAAGTGACCATGAATGAACGGTGACAGACGTCCTGCTTCAATAAAGTAGGGCGTCTGTTCATATCTATGAAAACGCTTCCTTGTGAGTGAGATCCTGTTGTAGTAAAGGGGGCATTGCGCATGCTTCGGTATGGCCGTAGGTGGATAAAGGATTTGTTGTTGAATACGCAAACACGGCTTGTGATTTTTTTAAGCCTTTCGGTGTTTTTACTCATCATTGCGGTCGGTTTTACGTCGTATTCGACGTCAAAAGATGTCCTTCAAGACGCTTTAAATGAACCGCAGCAACAAATGCTGAAGATTAGCATGGATTACATTGATGAGTACATTGAAGAATCGGATCAAGTGGCGACGAAGCTTGCTTTAAACAGTTACATTTATCAATTCTTATCGGAACGCGAGCAAGTCTCTTATGACAATATTAGGGAAATATATGAAATGCTGTCGACGTTAATTCGCAATACCTCCTATATAGAGAGTATCTATGTTTATGACACAAAAAAAGAAAGCTTTGTTTCGATGCCACAAGGGTATAGCTCCAATCCGATCACATTTCCCGATGCCGATTGGACGGGCGTAGCAGATGAATTTGGGGACCGAATGATGCTTGTGAAAAAGCGTCAAGTGCAAAATGGATTGACGTCAAGGTTGACTCTTTTTCGCAAAGTTTTGCTGCAAGGTGAACTTCGAGGGATCATCGCCATTAACATCAAGCAAGAAGAATTGTTTAGCAAGCTTACTTTGGCAAACAATGAATCAACGAATAGCGTTCGTTTCATCCTGGATGGCAATCAAACGATGCTTTATATTACGCCGAACCCAACATTAAATGACGAAACGCTCACCCAGGCTATAGCTCAAGTAAAGCAAGGCGAATTTAAAGATGTACAAGCGCAGGACAGTGTTTTTCTAGCAAAGCAGATGACATCTGACGTCACCGACTGGCATTATGTGTCTCTCGTTTCACAAGAAAGTATATTGGCTAAATCAACGCGTATTCGAAATGTCGTTTTTTCAGTATCTGTCCTTGCACTACTGCTTGGTGGAGGAGCGATTGTGTACATTCATTCCGTGGAGCTACGTCCTATTAAGAGGATGAAGCAGATGTTTCACGTGAAAAACAAGGAAGTTCTTCGCCGCGATCTGTTGCATCTTGAAACCTTGACGATGGATCTCATGAGTGATCATACGCAGCTGTCGCGTGTTATTCAACAGGTGAGGAGCGAGGCATCGGTAAAGTTTTTGCATGACGTTTATGAAGGGACGATTGCTCGCGAGCATGAGTTGTTTCAAAAATGGGAGACGTATTTTCCGGAATGGACCGAGGACTCCTTTGTGCTGGCGATGCTGTCGATCGATAATTACTCAGAATGGTGTGAGCGGTTTCCAGAAACGTATCATTCGTCTTTAAAATTTGCCCTCGCTAACATTGTGAAGGAAGTTCTCAGCTCTAATGGACGCGTGGAATGTGCTGATTTTGGTCGCGATCAGATGGCGGTGATGTTTCAGAACAATTCATCAACGCCAGTTCAGCAATTGTTATTGCCTGCGTTGACGACTATACAGGAGTTGCTCGGTTATAGTGTGTCTGCGGGGGTAGGGCTTGAAAAACAACAGATTCAGCTTCTTCGTGATGGCTGGCTTGAAGCGAACGAGGCATTGGGCAAGCGTCTTTTGTATGGCTATGGAGGTTTGTATTTGTACGATAAACAAGCCATCGCTGGTGATCTTCCAGAGGATATAGACATTGAGTCGTTTATGGATGTGGTGGAATCAGGTGAGGAAGGACGCGCCCTTGAAAGTCTTCATCAGATGATTGAAAGCTTTCGAATGCTGCCCGTTTCATCGGTCCATCTGCTGCCTTTTTTAGAGCAACTGGTCGATGCGCTCTCTCAGTTGCAAAACAACCTTAGTGAGCAAGGTGCACGCCCATCGTTAAAAACGATGTCTTTAGAGGATATTGAGCAATTACTTAAACAAATAATTCACCAAATTGCGGAGGCGCAGGAAAAGGCCTCGCAAACGAAACAATATGCACTTTGCTGTCAGATGGTCGACTATATGGAGGCGCATCTTGGGGACCCCATTGGCATTCCAGAGGTTGTTCAATCGGTTGGCATTAGTGTCAGCCTTGGCAGTCAGCTGTTCAAAAAAGAAATGGGCGACACGATCTATGGTCATTTAACGCAGCTACGAATGAAACAGGCAGAGGAACAGCTACGGTTAACCGAAGCGAAGATTTCCGAAATTGCTAGCAGTGTAGGGTACCAGCACGAAAACAGCTTTATTCGAGTATTCCGGAAGTATAAGCAAATGACGCCAGGAAAATACAGAGAAATGCTACGACGCAATGAGCGTCTGCATTCACATAATGAACGCATCTCAAAGGAGGCGGCACAATGGAAAGACAACGCATCGTCATGAAGCATTCCCCTGTCATTACAACCTTGGAACCACTCTCACCACTAAGCCTAGGGAATGGCGAATTTGGATTTAGTGTAGATATTACAGGGCTGCAAACGTTCCCTGACTTGTACGACACCCCGCTTGGGACACAATCAAATTGGGGCTGGCATTGGACCAATGGGCGGGAGCTATTTTCCGAAGACGAAGCCCCTCTTCAGCCATTTGACTCTCATGGGCGATCGGTTGGATACCCTATGAAACCAGAGGACAAAGAAGAGGCCTACCACTGGCTGCGACAAAATCCACATCGTCTTCAGTTGGGCAGACTTGCCTTTCGCCTGTTGAATGATGACGGGAGTGAGGCGTCGTTTGAAGACATCTCGTCGTTTACACAAAAGCAAAACCTATGGAATGGGAGTATAGAGAGCTATTTTGAAGTGGATGGCATTGGTGTGCAGGTAAAGACGGCTGTTCATCCCGAGCAAGATCGTATTGGTGTCCACGTCACTTCATCTCTCTTGCAGCAAGGGCGTCTCCAAGTGTTTCTGCGTTTTCCTGCCCCTGATATGACTCATAGGAGCTGGGACAAAGCTGTTGCGCTTGATTGGGACAACGATGAGAGACATCGCACCACGTGTCAGACCCTTTCTACGCAATCTGCTCTCTTGGAGCGGCACATGGACGACGATCATTACACGGTTCGTTTGGATTGGTCGACGGGAGAGCTTCAGCAAACAAAAACGCATGAATGGACGCTCGTTTCTAACGAAAAGGAGCTCACGTTGACGGCCACATTTGCTGAAAAACCTCCTGAGCCATGTCACGCAGAAGACGTATTTGCAGACAGTGAAACCTATTGGAACACCTTTTGGAAAGACGGCGCGTTTGTCAGCTTTGAAGGAAGCGCAGACCCACGCGCACATGAGCTAGAGCGTCGCGTTGTCCTTTCGCAATATTTAACGGCGATTCATAGCAGTGGTTCCGTGCCTCCGCAGGAAACGGGTTATATGTACAACAGCTGGTTCGGCAAAAGCCATCTCGAAATGCATTGGTGGCATGCCATTCATTTCCCACTCTGGGGACGAGCAGAGAAGCTACGTAACAGCATGGATTGGTACAACAAAATTTTACCCGAGGCACGAAAGCTGGCAGGATCACAGGGGTATTTAGGCGTGCGCTGGCCTAAAATGGTCGGTCCAGATGGAAAACAAACGCCGTCTCAAGTCGCGCCAGGATTGATTTGGCAACAGCCGCATCCACTCGCGATGGTGGAGCTCCTCTACAAGCAGGACTCGACTGAAGCCACCTTGCATGAATACAAAGAGCTAGTGTTTGAATCTGCTAATTTTATGGCTGATTTTGCGGAATGGAAAAAGGAACGAGGCGCCTATGTGTTGGGTCCGCCGTTAATTCCTGCCCAAGAATGCCATCGCATGGAGGACAGCATTAACCCGCCTTATGAGCTGGAGTACTGGGCGTATGGGCTGCGAATCGCGGTTCAATGGGCGGAGCGGTTAGGAGAAGAACCAAACCCTTTGTGGGAAGAAGTCGCGTCGAAGCTTGCTCCTTTGCCGCATCAAGACGGGGTTTATCTTGCTCATGAGCAATGCCCCACATCTTTCACTGAAAAAAACCATGACCATCCGTCCATGGTTGGGGCCCTTGGTCTCTTGCCAGGCACGATGGTGGATGCGGAAACGATGCGACGAACGCTCATTAAGGTTCGAGACGAATGGCAATGGGAGACGGCATGGGGCTGGGATTTCCCGATGTGTGCGATGACAGCAGCGCGCCTTGGCGAAAAACAGCTTGCTGTTGATTTTCTCCTGATGGAAGCGACGAAAAACACGTACCTGCCTAACGGTCACAATTACCAACGCCCTGGTCTTTATGCGTATTTACCAGGCAATGGCGGCCTTCTGACGGCTGTTGCGATGATGTCAGTCGGTTGGGAGCATGGACCGGGGAATTGCCCAGGGTTTCCAAGTGAACAGTGGAACGTAGAGTCGGAAGGGCTGAAACCGTGGCTGTAAGCTGTTAGAGCGAGATTATTGGAAAGGGCGATGCGGATGAGTGGGCGACATACGATAACCATGAACTACCCGGCTTCGTGGTGGAGAAACCTTTGGCGTGAAGGGGCGCCTTCTGGAAATGGGAAAATAGGGGCATCGGTGTACGGCAGCGTGCAGGATGAAACCATTCTTATGAATCATGAGGATCTCTGGCACCTAGGCGTGAAGGATGAGCTTCCCGATGTGGCGCATACGTTGGAGGAAACGAGAGCACTCATGACGTCGAAAGCGTATAAACAAGCAAGCTGGCATTTGACCAACGCATTAAAAGCGGAAGGGTATGCAACCAAACTTGCCTCCGTGCTTCCGCTAGGCGACCTAAAGGTAACGATGCCAAGCGGAACGCCCTTTTCAACGTATCATCGCCAGGTGCATATGGACACTGGTGAGGTAGAGGTCGCTTGGAATGAAGGGGACGTTCGCTACTCGCGTTCCCTCTTTGTTTCGCGAGCGCACGATACGATCGTGTACCGAATTGCGTCCAGTGCCGACACTCTTTCTGCCTCGATCTCATTCGCATTTCATGACACCGATATGCCGCAAATGGCAGCGCTTTGTGAAAAAATGAAAGCGTCTGTATGTAAGAAAGTAGACGAGGATACGATCCTATATGCAGTACCTCACGAGGATGGCAGTGATTATGGGGCTGTTGTTCGCGTGATTCCAACAGGAGGTAAGCTGAGAACTGACGACACTATATTACGAGTGGAAAGTGCGTCAGAAGTGCTTGTTCTTGTGAAGGTGTTTGTTGGCGAGGCGAAAGAAGTCGCTTGGTCAAGGCTGGTGGGAGAGCTAAGACGCGAAGAGAGGTCCTATGACGATTTGTTGGATGAGCATCTCCCTCTCCATCAAAGGCTTTACCATTCAGCGTCCCTTCGTTTAGGTGAAGATAGAGCTGAGGAGACCTCCCACTCTACAGAAGAGTTGTTGCTAAAGGCATATCAAGGCGAGGCCCCCCTAGAGCTTATTGAAAAAATGTGGTCGTTTGGTCGTTATTTGTTTATCTCTGGGACGTATACGGCAGGTCAGCCGTTTGGCATGTACGGGTTGTGGGGTGGCGATTACCGCTTGATGTGGTGTCATTCAATGGCGAATGAGAATATTCAAATGATGTATTGGCACACAACAGTCGGCGGGCTTGTCGAATTGCTGCCGTCCATGTTTGGTAGATATGAAGATTTATTGGAAGATTTTCGTGGGAATGCAAGGAAACTGTATGGATGCCGTGGAATATATACTCCAGCAGGAACAACCCCTGGGATTGGAGTGCCTAATCAAATCGTTCCTGTCATTATGAATTGGACGGGGGCTGCAGGGTGGTTGGCTCAGCATTTTTATGAGTATGCTTTGTTCACTGGCGATGAGGTCTTCCTGAAAGAGAGAGCGCTTCCATTTATGCGTGAGGCGGCTTTGTTTTATGAAGATTTCTTGCTAGAGAAGGATGGAGAGCTTATCGTGATGCCCTCGGTTTCGCCAGAGAACACACCGAGCAATTATATGCCGACAGGAGGGGAATCACTCGCACATCCAATGCCAACGACAGTGAATGCCACGATGGATGTGGCAATCATTAAAGAACTGTTGTCGCATTTGATCGAGGCCTACGAGCGGACAGGAGAGGAAGGTGACGACTCGACAAGATGGCGGCAGATGCTGGCCAGATTGCCTGCCTACACAACAAACAAGGACGGCCCTTTGAAGGAATGGCTGCATAATGATTTTGAGGATCGTTACGCACATCGACATCTTTCCCACTTGTACCCGTTATTTCCCGGGAAAGAATGCACGAAAAAGGAGACACCGGACTTATTTGACGCCATTCAAACAGCTGTCGAAAAACGAGAGCTAGGCGCACAAACCGGTTGGTCGCTTGTGCATATGGCCAGTGTGTATGCGAGGTTATTTGATGGAGAGAAAGCCTTGCAATCACTGGATTTGCTGCTGCGCTCCTGTGTGCTAGGAAATTTATTTACACTTCATAACGATTGGCGTCGAATGGGCGTGTCGATGGATATTTCCACAGCGCCTGTGCAAATGGATGCGAATGCCGGGTTTGTGAATGCCGTGCAGGAAATGTTGCTTTACGTATCTCAAACGCTCGTTCACATTCTCCCAGCTTTGCCTGAGAAATGGGCACAGGGTGAGGTGAAGGACTTTCGGTACAGTGAAGGAAGGGTATCCTTTTCTTGGAATCGTTTGAGAAAAACGTTTGCGGCTGACATTGTCGCCGATAGAGAAACGCACGTCACACTTCAGCTTCCTGAATGGGTCTCAGATGTTCAGTTGGAGGGAAGCTCCACAGCACTGACCATCCTAGACGAAGCGGGAACGTATTCGCTGCAATTGAAGGTAGGAGAAAGCCTTCGCATTCAAGCAAAATAACCTACACAACAGAGAAGGAGTCGAAAAAAACGATGAAAACATATGCATTGATTGGTACAGGTGGTCGAGCAGAGTTTTATTATGGGGCGATTGCCCGTGACTTTAAAGACACATGCAAACTCGTTGCCTTTTGTGATTCAAACCAGACGAGAATGGATTATTCGAACACGTTGTTAGAGGAAAAGTACGACCATGCCGTGGTCAATACGTACAAAGCACATGAGTTTGAAGAGATGATTGCGAAGGAGAAGCCAGACGTCATTGTCGTCACAACGATGGATCGAACGCATCATACATATATTGTAAAAGCTCTTCATCTTGGCTGTGATGTTGTTACAGAAAAACCAATGACAGTAGACGCTGAGAAATGCCAGGAAATCATTGACGCTATTAATGAAACGGGTCGCGAAGTAAAGGTCACATTCAACTATCGGTATGCCCCGCACAACACAAAAATTCGTGAGCTCATCCTAGACGGCGCCATTGGTGATGTGTTTTCCGTGAATTTTGAGTGG
Source organism: Aureibacillus halotolerans (assembly GCF_004363045.1). NCBI lineage: Bacteria > Bacillati > Bacillota > Bacilli > Caryophanales > Bacillaceae > Aureibacillus > Aureibacillus halotolerans. The sequence goes on along the minus strand of NZ_SNYJ01000010.1, from coordinate 62,607 downwards.
GCACTCAATACGCAGCATGGAGCTGATTATTTCCGGCGCTGGCACCGTGACAAACGAAACAGTGGTGGTTTGCTTGTACACAAATCAACCCATCATTTTGATCTCGTCAATTTTTGGCTCGGTACCTCACCTGAAATGGTGTATGCCCAAGGCGGCCTGCGTTATTACGGCAAGGAAAATGCGGAGGCACGTGGTGTCACCGATTTTTATCAGCGCTCGCATGGCAGTGAAGCGGCTAAGGATGACCCTTTTGCCATTCAGATGGCAGACAACCCACACTTAAAAGCGATGTATTTGGATGCGGAGAAAGAAGATGGGTACCAACGCGATCAGAGCGTTTTTGGTGATGGCATCAACATTGAGGACACGCTTGGCGTAATGGTGACGTACAAAAACAAAGCGATTTTGAATTATTCCCTTAACGCTTACTTGCCTTGGGAAGGTTATATTGTGTCCTTTAACGGCAGCAAGGGCCGCATTGAAGTCAACGTGCGCGAGCAGTCTTACATTAATTCGGGTGGCAACAAAGAGGACGAGGGTCGCTTGAAGGAGCGTTCCATTAAGGTTCTGCCAATGTTCGGTAAGGCTTATGAAGTAGAGGTGGAAGAAGGCAAAGGTGGCCATGGTGGTGGCGACCCGTTGTTGCTTCAAGATCTTTTTGGAACGCCAGTAGAGGATCGATTTAATCGCGCAGCGTCTCATGTGGATGGGGCACGATCGATTTTAACAGGCATTGCAGGCAACCGTTCCTTGCAAACAGGGCAAGCAGTGCGTGTTGATGATTTGGTGAGGTTTTAGTCGATAGAGATAGAGGAATGACAGCTTCAAAGTGAGGCAAGGCGCAGTTTTTTATCGTCTTGCCTAAAAATGACACAGCTACGTAGTGGAAGGAAGTGAAACCAAGTGACGGACACATTACGTCAGGCTTTTCTCACCCCTGCTGATGAATTTACCCCTGTGCCTTTTTGGTTCTGGAATGATGACATTACGGAAGAGGGGATCTCTGAGCAGCTCCAAGATTTTGCTGACAAAGGAGTCATGGGGGTTGTGCTTCATCCCCGCATAGGAATCCCTGAACAACTCACCTACATGTCGCTCTCTTTTATGGAGCTACTGAAGGTAGCTGTGAATGAAGCAAGTCGGCTTGGCATGTCTGTGATTTTGTATGACGAGGCAATGTACCCGTCAGGTTCTGCCAATGGCCAGGTCGTTGCTTCAAACCCAGCATTTGCAAGTCGTGGTCTTGAGCTGCGCGAGCATTCATTATCAGCTGGAGAAAACAATATTGCGATTGAGCTTTCTAAAGGGGAGACATTGGTTTCTGTTCAAGCGGTACAGAAGCTTACAGCGGCCTCTGTAGACCTTGCGACTGTGGAGTGTCTTGAAGCGAAGGACGGGCACGTGACTTTTACAGCCCCAGCTGCTGGGGAATGGTCGATCCTTTTGTTTGTAGAGACATTTACGCACGGCTCAATTCGTGGCATTCATTTCGGTCAGGACGACGGGGAGCCCAATGCACCAGCGGCGGCCGATCTATTGAATCCTGACGCTGTTCAACAGTTTATTAAGCTGACACATGATGTATATTACAAGACGTTGGAGGCGTTCTTCGGCAACACGGTGATTGCTATGTTTACGGATGAGCCTGATATGCTCGGGCGTGGACACAAAAAAGGGCTGAAGCCGTGGACGAATGATTTTTTAGGCGAGTATGTGCGGCATGGCAATGAGGAGTCGTGGTTGTCGGCTCTTTGGTTTGAAGTGGGGGACCGTACTACGAGCATACGTCATGACTATAAAAAGACATTGAACCGCCGTTTACGAGAGACCTATTATCGCCCCATTAGCGAATGGTGTATGGCCCATGGCATTGCCTTAACGGGTCATCCAGCAGGCAGCAGTGACATTGGTCTTCTTGATGATTTTCATATTCCTGGGCAGGATGTCGTTTGGCGATGGGTGGGGCCAGAAGAGGAAAAAGGCCTTGAAGGTGTTCACTCCACAGCTGGAAAATGCTCTGCTGATGCGGCACGGCACCGTGGTTTGCGCAAAAATTTGAATGAATTTTTAGGTGTTTGTGGCAAGGAAACGGACTGGGCGTTATCGCCTGGAGACATGAAATGGTATATCGATTGGCTTGCTGTTCGTGGAGTGAATTTGTTTTGCCCTCATGCGTTTTATTATTCCGTTGATGGCAAGCGGCGCAGTCATGAGCGACCGCCTGATGTCGGACCAAACAATAGCTGGTGGCCGTATTATCGCACGTACGCGACTTACATGAAGCGCCTGAGCTGGCTGTTGACAGATAGTCCAAACACAGCAAAGGTGGCTGTGCTCTGTGATGAAGACGAGCTGCCATGGGTGTCACCGCGAACGCTATTTGAGCATCAGATTGATTTCAACTACCTTGAAACATCGTTGCTGGAAGACAAGGTGACGGTCACAGGGGGACGTTTGCTTATTGAAGAGCAGCGGTATACGACCTTGCTGATTGAAACGGTGCAAGACCTTTCAGACACAGTTGTTGAAAAAATTAGAGCGTTTGCCGACCAAGGCGGCCATATTATTGTGTCTGAACGGGGGCCAAATGTTCCGGGAGCTGTTCGCTATGCCAACGAGGACGAGCTGCTTGTCCAGCTAAGTCAATGGGATGTTGCCACCGTAACGTTGACGCCCGCTTCCCCTGGCATTCGGGTCAGTCGAGTGAAAAAGGAAGGCGCCTTTCTGTACCTTTTGACGAATGAGGGAGACGAGGCATACGAAGGCGCTGTGGCATTGCCTGACAACGGAAAGGTTGAACAGTGGAATTCTTGGACAGGAACGATGATTGAGGTGGGCGTAAAGAACGGAGCAGTGTCGCTCAATTTGCCTGTTCGTGAATCGTTGATCATTGTGGTGGACCCTGACAATGAAAGCATAAGGAGACATGAACAAACCGTGAGCATCGCTGAGCCTGTTGTTCAACATTTAAACGCAGGCTGGTCTGTGGCTACGCCAATGTTTGATAAAGGCGAAATAGCGCTAACCTCATGGACAACATGGGAAGGCATGGAACGCTTCTCAGGCACGGTGGCGTATGAATGCGATTTTTCGCTAGACAGCGTAGACGACGTGCCGCAGCTGGAGCTTGATCTCGGGCAAGTGCACGACATTGCCCAAGTGTTTATCAACGGCTATGAGGTGGGTGTGAAAATGTGGGCACCCTACCGCTTTGGCATTGATGGTGCTCTGCTTCGGGAAGGATCAAATACGTTGGCGATCCACGTCACCAACACGATGGCCAATCAAATGGATGACGCGATGCTGCCTTCGGGTTTGCTTGGTCCTGTGCGATTGGTTGTGGGTGGAGAACCTGAAACAAATCTTGAGGCGATCAAGCTGTAAATAAAATGAAAAGACCTTTTTCCTTTTAGGGGGAGAAGGTCTTTTCGTGTGAAATTTTTTCTGGATCACTAAGCCGTAAACGAACATTTAAGGGTATATCGTGTTACCCGAGAGTTTTACACACCCCGACCTTTGCCCAACTCACACCTAATTCATGTGGTAGTACTCCTTTGGTATAGCACTCTTTCAGTGTCTCCTCTAAACCGGGCACCCAATTTAATTTCTTTTCCTCGTCAAATGCCGTCACATCTTCTGGGAAATTGGGAATGACGGGTACGGATTCATGCATGGCACGAATGCAGTTGACGTGACTTGAGGCAGCTTCAATGCCGCAAATCTCGTCGCTGCGTTTTCCATTGACCAAATCAATCAGCAATGCAATTTTTGGGGAGTGGTCGTTTTCAGGGTCCACGTATTGGGTCGTTTGACCATCGTTCCAGTGCACTTGAATAAAGTGTTTGCCTTCCTCATCTGCTTCACGAGTGAGCGTGGCGTTTTCGAACTCAATTTCAAAATAAGGATTGTGTTGGTTTTTCACCGCATGCGAAGCGATATACAACAGCTCAATGTCATCTTTCGTCTGGATGCGCACCGCACATGTATCAAACGTCTCAATCGGATTGGCACGATACAGCTCTGCGGTCACGTCGTTCAATACCGCGCTAGTGTTTGTTTCTGCTCCGAGCAGGTAAAACAAATGGTGCAAAAAATGCGAAGTGGCATTGTTGGCGACACTGTCGAAAATCATTTCTCCGTTTGGACCATACGCTTTGCCTGCCCACGAAGAACGACCATAATAGTCGAGGTTCCGTGGCCAAAGCACGAGCGCTTTTCCTCGCTTTGGTTTTCCAAACAGCCCATTCTGAATGTCGTTTTTAAGCTTTTGCACATCTGGCGAAAATGACCAGTTAAACCCAATCAGCAAGTGTTTGCCTGTGCGATCACGGGCTTCGGCCATAGCGGCGAGATCCTCTGGGTTCCCCGTGGCTGGCTTCTCACAGAGCACATGACTGCCATGCTCCAAGGCGTATATGGATTGCTGGCGGTGGAACTGAATCGGGCTAGAAATAATCGCTGCATCCGCCTCTGATTCTTTGTAAAAAGCCTCAAGAGATGAATAGATCGGCGTGTTCGTGTCGATAAAATGCTGATAATAAGCCGATTTTTCCGGTGCCACATCAACGACGGCTTTTATGTATGCGCTTTCGAAGTGTTTGATGAGTTGGGTGGCATAAAACGCCCCGTAGCCACTGCTGCCAACAAGCACAATCGATACCTTTTCATCCATCTGGTTGTCTCTCCTTTTTGGTCAGGCAGTTCTACCTGACATGTCTATGTTTTTTATTTATACGAATCGACGCTCGTTTAAGTCATGATACACTAGATGCATAGTTCATTGTATTGCAAAATTTTGATCTCTTCAAGCGCAGCATGACCATTATGTATTTACTTAGGGAGGCAGTCCCATTGCCATATCAATCAATCGAATTGCGTCAGCACGGCATTCGTCTCTATGAAAGCAAGCATAATCAAGGTGAGCGTATTCATGAGCATTATCATGAAATCTATCAAATTTTGTATGCGGTCGAGGGGGAAGGCACGTTTGCGCTCAATGGCACGCCACATGCGTGCAAACAAGACTATGTGGCTGTGATTCCTCCGTATGCCAAACACGCCATCTACTCCAATGAAAAGTTTACACTGCTTGTGTTGGCGTTTGATGCCTCTGTGCTTGATGAAGTGCTGCGCGAGACGTTGCTTAAAACGTATTTTTCCGAAACGCGTTTGCGGGAGCTGAGCATCATTGATGGCAACGACGTTCGTCAAATTTTGCGAAAAATGTTGTATGAGCAGTCGACGCAAGCGGAACTAAACACGACAGCTCTTACGATTCATTTGTCCGAGCTGTTGCTCAAGCTGGCACGGGCGCAAGAAAAAACGACGGATGCGGACGCCAACACGGTCCGCGCTGAACGATTGCGCCAATACATCCATACCAACTACTTTGACGTGAGCGGCTCCAATGACTTGGCAGCAAAGCTCGGCATGAGCACGCGTCATATGAATACGATTTTCAAAGACCACTATGATGTGACGCCTGTGCAATATTTAACTGACGTCCGACTTCGCCTAGCTGAAACAATGCTTCGCACGACAGAGAAGGACATTGCTTCGATTTGTTTTGAAGTGGGCTTTGAATCGTTATCGACGTTTTATCGTCTGTTTAAAGCTTCAGCGAACATGTCGCCAAACAAATACCGTCGTATGCATTCCATCTGATTTCATTTCCGAAATTGAGAATTCTTTTCTGAGAATAGTAAGACCTTTCCGTGTTTTGTTGTTAGGATAAAGGCAATACAACACGGAGAGGGGAAAGACAAATGACAAAACGCATTGGCATTATCATGAATGGTGTAACAGGACGTATGGGGACAAACCAGCATTTGATTCGCTCCATTAAAGCAATTCGCGAAGAGGGCGGGGTTCTTTTATCGAGTGGAGAGCGCTTGCTGCCAGACCCAATTCTTGTTGGGAGAAATGAAACAAAACTGAAAGCGCTTGCGGAAGCTCATGGAATCGAACGCTGGAGCACAAATCTTGAAGCGGCTTTGGCTGATGACTACAACGAAATTTACTTCGATGCGCAAACGACGGTTCGTCGTGCGGCCAGCATTCGCCAGGCGATTGAAGCGAAAAAAGCGATTTATTGTGAAAAACCAACAGCGACAAGCTTTGAGGAATCACTTGAGCTGGCCAACCTTGTGAAAGAAGCCGGTCTAAAAAATGGGGTTGTGCAAGACAAATTGTTCCTTCCAGGCTTGCTAAAATTGAAGCGCCTTGTCGATGCTGGCTTCTTCGGAAAGTTGCTAAGCGTTCGGATGGAGTTCGGTTACTGGGTGTTTGAAGGCGATTGGCAGCCAGGTCAACGCCCGTCTTGGAACTATCGCAAAGAAGACGGCGGCGGCATCATCGTCGACATGTTCGCTCACTGGCGTTACGTGATTGACAATATATTTGGTGAGGTTCGTTCCGTTTCCTGTCTCGGTGTGACTCATATCGACGAGCGTATTGATGAGCAAGGCAATCCTTACAAAGCGACGGCAGATGACGCAGCGTATGCGACGTTTGAGCTTGATAACGGCGCAGTTGTGCAGGCGAACTCTTCTTGGACCGTTCGTGTCAATCGTGACGATCTTCTCACGATTCAAGTGGATGGCACAGAGGGCAGTGCAGTGGCAGGTCTTCGTGATTGCAAAACGCAACACCGCGTAAACACACCAAAAGCAACTTGGAATCCAGATATTGAAAACCCACATCGCTTCCTAGACCAGTGGGATGAGGTTCCAGGCAACCAGGACTTTGACAATGGCTTTAAAGTGCAGTGGGAGCTGTTCTTGAAACATATCGCAGAGGACGCGCCATTCCCTTGGGATCTCTTTGAAGGCGCTAAGGGCACACAGTTGTCTGAGCTTGGCCTCCAGTCTTGGGAAGAACGCCGTTGGATCGAAGTTCCTGAGATTAAGGCGTAACGAGAGGAGCGGATCGAGAATGACACAAAGTGTAAAGCTCGTTAGTAAAGACCGTCAGTTATACGACTATACGCCAAAAAACCGTCAATCCATTGAGGTCCCTAAAGGCAAACCGTTTAAATCGCGCATCGCGTATTCGGCGGCTCATGTCGTTTGTGATCCATTGGCAAGCAATGACCCGTTGTCAGATGGCCAAATTGATTGGGAAACAACAATGGCTTACCGCCATTACCTTTGGTCGCTTGGGCTTTCCGTGGCAGAAGCGATGGACACGGCCCAACGAGGCATGGGCTTGAACTGGCAAACGGCCAAGGAGCTCATTCGCCGGTCAATTACGGAAGCACGAACGGTTGGCGGTCAGGTCGCCAGTGGTGTAGGAACCGATCAATTGCAGCCAGGACCAAGTGTAACGCTTGATGACGTTGAAAAAGCCTATCTTGAGCAAGCCAACTTTGTCGAGGGAGAAGGCGGCCGCATCATCTTGATGGCGAGCCGCGCCTTAGCGGTATGTGCAAAGGGGCCTGAGGATTACGAGCGTGTGTACCGAACTGTACTAAGCAATGTCTCAGAGCCGGTCATACTGCATTGGCTCGGTGACATGTTTGATCCAGCGCTAAAAGGCTATTGGGGCAGTGAAGGTGTCGAACGAGCAATGGACGCTTGCCTGCGTATTATTGAAGATAATGAAGCGAAGGTCGATGGCATTAAAATCTCGCTGCTTGATGACCAGAAGGAAATCGAGATGCGTCGCCGTTTGCCTGCCTCCGTCAAAATGTATACGGGGGACGACTTTAACTACCCAAGCCTGATCAAAGGCGATGAGCAAGGCTATAGCCACGCGCTTCTTGGCATTTTTGACGCCATTGCACCAGCAGCCGCAGCCGCGATGCATGCGCTCGACGCAGGTGATATGAAGCAATACGATGCCTTGCTTGAAAAGACGGTTCCGTTGTCACGACATATTTTCCAAAAGCCGACGTTTTCTTATAAAACAGGGGTCGTTTTCTTGGCTTACTTGAATGGCCATCAGTCGCATTTCCGAATGATTGGTGGGTCAGAGAGTGCCCGTTCCATTCAGCATTTGTCGGACCTGTTTGTGATGGCAGATGAAGCCAGTCTGCTTGCGGACCCTGATCTTGCCGTTGAACGTATGAAAACGACACTGGCGCAGGCTGGTATTCGATAGGAGGAAAAACGGATGACACAGAGCCCATCTATTGATCGATTAAGTTTAAATCAAATTACGACCGATCGCTGGAGCCTGCGTGAGGCAGCTGAAGGCTGTGTTCGCGCTGGTGTTCCATGGATTTCAGTGTGGCGTCATAAAATTGCGGAGATCGGCTTGAGCGAAAGCAAAAAAATCATCCAAGACAGTGGGTTGCATGTATCCAGTGTGTGCCGAGGGGGAATGTTTCCCGCGGCTACTGCGGCCGAACGTCAGGAACGCATTGATGACAACAAGCGTGCGATTGAGGAAGCGGCAGAGCTCGGTACGAACGTGCTTGTGCTTGTGTGTGGTCCATCGCCTGACAAAGACATTGCTGCGGCGCGTGGGATGGTGAATGACGGCATTGAGCAGCTCGTTCCTTTCGCAGAGTCCCATGGCGTGACGCTTGGCATTGAGCCATTGCATCCGATGTATGCAGCTGATCGCTCGGTTGTAAACACGCTTGGGCAAGCCAATCGGATGGCGGAGAACTACACGCCGAACCAAGTCGGTGTAGTGGTCGACGTCTTTCACGTCTGGTGGGACCCGAATGTCTATCAAGACATCCAGCGTGCACGCGGACGCATCGTTGGCTTCCACGTATCAGACTGGGTCGTGCCGATGCCAGATATGTTCAAAGGGCGTGGCATGATGGGCGATGGTGTCATAGAACTACGCAAGCTTCGTACGGCCGTAGAAGAGGCTGGCTATTACGGACCGATTGAGGTCGAAATCATTAACCAGGCGATCTGGGATACCCAAGGCGACGAAGTTCTTGCGACGATGAAAGACCGTTATATCGAGCACGTGTAAAGGAGCTGGGTGGCCTTGCCACCTAGCTTTTTGCAATGAAATGGAGGGATAGGCAGATGGGCATCAAGGAAGGAAAGGTTTTGCCGAAAAAACAAGCGAAGCGAGTCGTTGAACAGGGAGAGTTCGTGTTTGCTGCGGTTGGCTTGGCGCATGGGCATATCCAAGGGATGTGCAATGGGCTTATTGCTGCAGGGGCTGAATTAAAATATGTGTACGACGAAGACGAGCAAAAGGTTGCCGCTTTTTGCGAGAAGTTTCCTAATGTACGTGTTGCTGAAACGCTTGAACAGATTTTGAGCGACGAGGACATAAAGCTTGTCGCTGGAGCCGCCATTCCATCGGAGCGTTGTGCTTTAGGGGTGGAAGTGATGGAGGCCGGCAAAGATTATTTTACGGCCAAAACCCCGTTCACAACGCTTGAGCAGTTGGAGATCGCGCGAGCCAAGGTGAAGGAAACCGGACAAAAATACATCGTTCATTATAGCGAGCGGACGACGAATGAAAGTGCCATTTATGCCGGTCAGCTCATTGAAGAAGGCGCCATTGGTCGCGTGCTTCAAGTAATCGGCTTTGGTCCGCACCGCCTGTCTCCTTCCGCCCGTGATGATTGGTTTTTTCAGAAAGAGAAGTACGGCGGCATTCTTTGCGACATCGGCAGTCATCAGGCGGATCAATTTCTTCATTATACAGGAGCTACTGACGCGACCGTAACGACAAGCCGCGTCGCCAATTACAATCACCCACAATACCCAGAGCTTGAAGACTTTGGTGAGGCATCGTTGCTCGGAAATAACGGCGCCACTAATTATTATCGCATCGATTGGTTTACGCCAGACGGCTTGTCCAGCTGGGGAGACAGCCGTATCTTTTTGCTAGGTACCGAAGGATCGATGGAGCTGCGCAAAAACATCGACATCGGCCGCGCGACGCACGGAAGCCATCTTTATCTGGCTAATCACGAAGGCGAAACGTATTACGATTGCTTCGGAAAAGTCGGGCGTCCCTTTTTCGGTGAACTGATTCTTGATTGCTTAAATCGAACCGAAAATGCTATGACCCAAGAGCATGCGTTTAAGGCGACCGAGCTTAGCTTGAAGGCGCAGAGTCAGGCTGTGGTGGTTGAAGGGCTTTAGGTGTTGGGCTTGGTAGACCTGAGCTCCTAGGGTGGCATTTTTAGTTTATAGTGTTCTTATATTTAAATTCTGTGAAAGGGACCGTTGTTAACTGATAAAAAGAGTGAAAGATTTACTTTTTTGTTTATTCAACAAAATTCAACAACATTTGCTAAAATCATGTGTTAGTCTAATATAGAAATCGTTTAAGGAGGTGTATTGGATTTTTAGCTGATTAGAACTAGCTTGCTTTGGAATAAAAAAATATGAGGAGTGAAAAGAAGATGAAAAAAATGTTAACAGTAACTTCGTTCACGTTATGTCTATTTATTCTAACAGGTTTTGTAAGCGTTTCAGCATCTGATGGTAACTACTCAATCGATGAAAATGAAATGGATGAATTTCTAATAGGTTTGGGAGTACCTGAAGATGTAATTTCAAACTTAACATATTTAGGAAAACTAGAAATCTTCAATTCTGTCGAACCCGATGCTGAATTTGATGGGTTTACAGAAAAAGAAGTATCTTTACCAGCAACTGAAGGCGACAGTTCAATAGCGAATATACCTAGATCTTCATTAGATTTAAGAGTTACAGGATTTAGTAATAGTGATGGAACATACTCTATCTATCCTAGCTTTATCTGGAAAGAAAGAGCTAGATTACAGAATGATTCATTTGGATTTGCTCTAAATAGTAATAACTGGACGACTGTAGCCGGAGATGTCGGGTTAAATATTCATATGGTGGATGCCAGCCCAGGTTATACCGATAGATACTATTATGATAGACCATCTACATCAAACTTCGCAGGTCATGCCTTTAAAATCCCATCTGGTGATGGTGAATTGAACCATGATCATTATGAGGGTCACGCTCACTTTACAGCTGAACCTAATGGTTCTAATGTAGATAGACAAATAATATTGAGATATGGTGATGATACACACGGTGCGATAGGTACAGCATCATATAGTATTAATGTAGGACCGTTTAGTGTTAGCTTTCCAAGCTCTGATTCAAATTTTAGAGAAGGAGCAGAAACTTTATCTTGGTAGGCGAGGAGTGCATTAAAGATTTTAACACCGATAATAATTATTTGCACAATAATAACCATATTGAACTTTATTGTAGTGCCACACCTTGTAGACACATTAACATTCTCAGGTAGTATCCTACTTTGTATAACAGTTAGTCTTATAATTTGTACAATTATTACTCTGCTTTACTTAATCCTACTCGAATTAAAAAACAAAAAATAGTCACTGTTGTATAATGATTTCCATAAGAAAACCGGGATTCTACGGTTTTTCTTATGAGATGAGTATGTTCTAAAAATTTTTTTATGATGTTGTAAAACCTAATACCTAATAGCATTTACCTGTTAGAGGAGTGGGCATGTAGAGATTTTTAATCTTAGGGCTTGGCGCAGTGTGGTTTTAAGAATTGATGCCAACACAACTTTGATAATAATGAAATTCCACTTTACTAAGGCTCAACTTATTTTCTTGACAGATGCAAACAAGGGACTGCCCCGCCGCCATAAATCATGGCAAGCGGGCAGTCCCTTTTAATGTTTGGCTGTTCTGTTTGTTCATTTCAGGAGAGAAATTGTTCCTTTACTGTCCGCTCTCTACTGGATTCAACACGGTAATACGTCCTTCTAGCTCCGGGTTGATCGTTTCATGCTGTTTTAAATAATCATAAAAGGCATCGCGCAGAAAGCTCTTCGTTTGCGAAATCACTGTCGCGTCTTCCTTCAGCATCGTAAACTTGTCTCCGCCGCCAGTGAGGAAGTCGTTTGTCGCAACAGTATAGGTCTTCTCAAGATCGATAGGTTGGCCGCCCACATTCACTTCCGTCATTCGTGAGCCCAGTTCATTGGCCGCATCAAAGGTGTAACTCATGCCGGATACTTGCATGAACCCTCCGGCCGCAGCGGGATAGGACGACACGCTGTGTTCGAGGGTATCCCAGATGGTCTGCCCGCTCGCTTCTGCGGTCACCACCGCATTATCAAATGGCAGTACCGCATAAATTTCTTGAAGCGTGATTTCTCCCGGAGTAATGCTCGTGCGGATGCCGCCACCGTTTTGCAAGGCGATGTCCGCGCCAGTCATGTGGCGAAGGCTATCAGCAATCGTATTGCCGAGGTTGGATTCTTTTAAACGTACTGTTTGACGCTCGCCATCAAGCAACACAGATGTTGATCCGACAACTTCTTGCATTTTTCCATCAAGCTGTGACCGGTAGTCTGCAATGATGGATGCGACCGCAGGATCTTCCTCAAGATTGCTCGTCATAAAAATATGAGCGAAGTTGAGTCCAAGCATATCGTCGCCCATCATATTCAAGTTGATCTGGTTAAGAACCTCTGAATGCTTGCCTGGGGAAATTAGCCACGTATCTTGAATGATTTGCGGAAAAGCCACGAGGTCTTCACCACCGCCGATTTCAACATCAATGCCGTCCACGACTGTGGGAAGCACCTTATTATCTCCGTGCAAATGGGACAGCGCGATAACGACATCACTTTCGTCTTTCACCGCATCGACCGTCGCCTGGGCGGATTCAAATTCATCCACGAAGCTGACGCCTTCAACGTTTTTCGGATGGGTATAAAAGTGGCTTTCATCATCGGTCACGCCAATGACGGCAATGTCCACACCATCCACTTCCGTCAGATAATACGGGTCAAGATGATCAGGTCGCTCTCCGTGATACAACGTATTGGCCGACAGAAAAGGAAAATCAGCTCGTTCGGCATTTGCCTGCATCACATTCATAGGGTAATCAAAATCATGGTTTCCTAGGACCATCGCGTCATAGTCTAAGGCATTCATCACGTCAATGGTGGATCGCCCTTCAAACAAATTGGCGATATTTGTATTGTAGGGGGCGTCACCGGCGTCGACAAGCAGCGTATTCGGCTGAACGTCCCGCATATCGTTAATGACCGTGCTCATGCGTGCCAACCCGCCAATTTCGCTGGCTTCCTCGGTTGGGGCGTAAGGTTCAAGATGGCCATGGATATCAGAGGTGGCGAACACAGTGATCACTTTGAAATCCGGGTTCTCTATCAGTTTGGCCAGAATAACGGCCGCATCTTCCCGCGACACTGGCGCTGTGTCTGTAGCTTCTTCTGCTGTGGCAATGCCGATCTCAACCGCTTTCTCGACCGCATTAACAGATTGGTCCACACCATAGACAGTGTCTATCACCATCTCAACCCACCGCGCTTTGGATACTGGTGAATCCGGAAGATACTGCTCACCTTCCACTTGTTGGACGCGTACTTCAAGAGCACCTTCGATGTAATGGTATCCCCAATGATCTGTAATATCATCAGCGGATGGAACCGTAAACGATTCATCAATGACAGCCAACGGGTCTTCATATGTATGTTTTTTGACGACATTCGGGTCGTCCGATGGCGTCGGTTCAATCTCCGGTAGCTTAAATGCGCGGACGAGCAATGTCGCTGCTTCCGCTTTTGTTAATGAGCGGTCTGGGTAAAAATTCTGCGCATCGCTAACGATGCCTTTTTCATTGAGCGCCAGAATCGTCTCCTGCATAGGTGATCGTTGTACATCCTGAAACTTCGTGTTTGCTGTCGCCTGCTCCCCAGTAACAAAGCCGACCGCAAGCAACATACCGAGGGTACTGCCAATCGCCAGTTTTTTCATGTGAACACTCTCCTTGATGTTTTCATGTTTGTTCACCTTCATTATCGCAACCGTCTATTCGTGGAATATTAACGGGATGTGAAGTTATGGTGAAAGCTACGTTTCAGTCACATGAAGTGAAAATAAGAGGACGAGATCGAGTACCATGAAATAGAAATTGCAATTCTGGTGACCGCAGTAAAAGAAAATGGTGTCACGAACCGATTAACGAACATCCATGTGGAGCTACAGCTTCCAGCATGTCCCCATTGCCAAGAGGATAGAGCAACAGTTTAGGAAACTGCAGGTCGGAGGTTCGAATCTACCCATGGCGTTGATAGTAATGAAGGTTGCTTAAGAGGAAAGGGCGTACGGGTCTTTGGGTAACTTCACAGTTTTTTAGAATTCACTTATCTCTTTCTTCTTTTTTGATCCTTGGTAAAGGGTGGTGGATCGTATACGTAAGCTGATAAGTTGCAGAATAGACGCCACTACGAAATATAGCGGCGTTTTTATTCTTATTTCTAAAAGGGTTTAGTTGGCGCGGGACCAGGAATTCATTAATTCATCCCTTCTCCCCCCATAAATGAAAAAACCTTCAAATATAGAATGGATTTATCACGTTGTATATACATTGTGCGTATAATATAATACATGTATTAGATGCTGTAATTGAAGGAGGAGTTAAAGTGGCTCAAAAAAATGTTAACATTCGCATGGATGAAGACCTTAAAAAAGAAGCAGAGGCCCTTTTCTCGGAATTGGGATTAAACATGTCAACTGCCGTAAATATCTTTATCCGTCAGGCTCTTCGGCAAGGAGGGATTCCTTTTGAGGTGAGTACACATACGGATCCATTTTATCAACCTGAAAATCTGAAGCGGTTAAAAGAATCGATTGAACAACTGAAAAAACACGATACCGTGACAAAAACGTCAAGCGAGTTAGGCCTAGATGATGCGTGATTTCATATTCACAAAACATGCGTGGGAGGACTATGTGTATTGGCAAACCGAAAACAGAAAAACACTAAAGCGAATTAATCAACTCATTAAAGACATCGAACGCAACGGGTATAAAGGTATTGGAAAGCCTGAACCATTAAGGGGGGACTTATCAGGATTTTGGAGCAGAAGAATTGATGAAGAACATCGGTTGGTTTATAGGCTTCGGGAGGGCATGGTCGAATTTATAGCCTTCAGAACTCATTACGGTGACAAATAATAAATGTTCAATTTGTTGCGGGATAGGCTGCTGAACGGTACGGCTTTAGGCAACTTTTTGAGGTGATGAAAGGACTTTATGGTTAAGTCTTGGCAGTAGACCATAAAACTTGTATAATGAAACCCTGTGTAAATCCTATTTGGCCCCGTAGCTCAGGGGATAGAGCAACAGTTTCCTAAACTGCAGGTCGGAGGTTCAATTCCTCTCGGGGCCGTGAAGATGATGACTTAGAGCGACAAGGGTTTCAGCGAAATCCTTGAGCTCTTTTTTTTACTCAAAATCAAATTCCGGCACGAAAATGGCACGAACGGATTTGTAAAGAATAATGTTCATTTTTTAATCCCCAAATAAGCTCTCTCCAAATTTAAAACGTCAAGCTAAAGAGGGCGATACATCCATACCCGAAAATCCCCCTGAAAGGCTAGAAAAGACGAGAAAACGAAAGAAACCGCCTGTTGGGTCCAGTAGTCTGGTGGAAATGTTAAATAGATTATCAAAACCATAACAGCGAAGGGATTTAAGATAGTGATAAAACTAATAAGATTATTAGCCGCATTTTTGATTATGTTTGGTTTTTCTTATTATTTATTGGAATTCACGTTCCAAAAGTCAACCTTTTTTGCCCTGTTTATTTTGCTGTTAATCTTTATTGCGAAGGTTGTCGATAAGAAAACCGAAGAAAAAGATAGACATTAATTACTGAATATTTGGAGTTTTTTAACCGCGCTCTTGTAGCAACGTCGCAACCCCTTCCGAACCGAGTATGTGACCCAAACCGACAATGATAAAATTCGTATTTCTGTGTTCATCCTCCAGATAGACCTCAATTTTGTCGGTCATACCAAGCCCATGCCCCATACCGCCGAAATGAGATCGTTTCATATGGAGTAGGGATATACTCTGCTTCGCTCAACAAGAAACCGTACACGTCATCGTGTACGGCAAATGGTGCAACAAGCGTTATGATCTTACTTGGTAGATACTCTGCTTCTCTAGCTCTTCATTGTCTCTTTGGAGCTTTTGGTAGGCGAAATAAATATCGATAAGATTCCAGATGAATAATGTCGCCCAGCCTAACAGCAGCATTGCCACGGCTCTGCCTATGGACCCCACATAAAACCGATGGCCCGCAAATGAGAATAGAAAAAACCATAGGATGAATAAAACAATGACATTTTTCTGTTTTCGTTCAAATTCACTTTGCACGATGGACTGTTCTTCTGCGGACAGTCCTTTTTTTAATGCCACATTGCTCATTTTTCCTGCCCCTTCCCCAACCTATAACAGTGCTTTCCGCCAACCTTTGACGAAAGCTTTATCTATAAGAAAGCTCTAAAAGCTTCTACAGGTAATGTCGGGTAAGAGGGAGAAAACGTCAGTGTTTTCGTGCGACAAATTACGACAGGTTTTGCTGCTATTCGTTCTACAATAAATGATAGAATTTATTCATATGGTGAACATGAAAGGAGAAAAAAATGGTGTTATTTGCGCTGATCGCGATTTTGCTCGTGGTTTTCTTTTCTTCAAGTATGATTGAGAAAAGAGTAAGGAGAATAGAAGAGCTCAATGCCCAGGCTGTTGAACTCTTAAAAGAAATAAAAGACAAAGATTTAAAGTAGTTAGGGGAGCCCTTCCCCTAACTTGATATTTTTGCTTCTTCAACTACTACGTCTCCCTCATTATCATTAGAAACTTCTCCTCAAAAAGTATAACGATTTCTTCCTAGTGAGTTGTAATTTTGCAAAATCCTCTATAGGTAAAATGATTAAATTAGCGCTATTACTATTTTGCGAGCTATGAAAAAAACAACTAATGTGATAGGAACTGGCATCATCGTGCGTACTACATAGAAACAGCACAGAAAGGAGTGGTGCCCATGCATGTGTCTGAAGTTAATCTTGTCGAACAGATCAAACGGAAAAATGAAGATAGCCTATCGTTTATTCTTCAGCAGTATGGCGCCCTAATCCACGGCATATTGCGAAAGTACCTTCATGGGAACCCGCAGGATATTGAAGAGTGCGTCAGTGACGTTCTCGTAGCCGTTTGGTTCCATATTGATTCGTACGATGCGGAGAAAAACGAGTTCCGGCAATGGGTGGCCGCGATTGCTAAATACCGTGCCATTGATCGTTTGCGAACATCAGAGAAAGAGAAAAGGCGGATTCAGGCTGTCAGCTCCCAAAAGAAAACAGAACAACATACAGCCTTTGTGCCAGAGCCTCCATTCGATATCCAACATATGCTGGATTCTTTATCTGACGTCGAGCGTGGAATTTTTCAAAAGTATTATGTGGAGGGCGTTCCCTCTGACGAAATTGCTTTTGACTATCAGGCGAAGCCGTCCTGGGTACACAACAAACTTTCACGAGGCAGGAAAAAACTGAAAACGATATTGCAAAGGAATGAGGGATAACATGTCGTTTTATAAGGATCTGAATGAGGTGAAGATGGATCTCCATGATTTAGAGGAGGCGCCTCTGACAAAAAAGGAGCACAAACGTATTCTCAAGCGGGCAACAGCATCGATCGGCTCTGGTCAACACCGTAAGCACTGGCTAGGCATTGGCGTCGCGGCGGCTGTTCTCGTCATCTCCCTTCCCCTTGCATCTACTGGCGTGTTGGCCAATATACCCATCATTGGTGATTTTGTTAAAACGTTTTACAGCTCTACAGAAGAGCACAACTTTTCCGCTTACAAAACAGCCATTGGGGAAACGGCCGAAAACGAGGCAGGTAAGGTGACGCTCCACGAAGTCTTGATGGACCACCGGGAATTATTCCTCAGTGCAACATTTGAGCCGGCTGATGGTTTTGATTACCGAAATCCAGGCATCCCGTCAGTCACCATCAATGGCAAGGATTACACCAATGCCGCAAGTATGCAGACCATCGAGCGCAATGCAGACATGTTTGCCACCATAGCTGTCCTTGGGTTTAACCAAGACATCATCGCTGATCCGTTGAATATAAACATTAGCTACAATCGTGATGGCCCAGGAGAAGTCGAGCAGCCATGGACCTTTGACATTACCGTCTCCCAGGACAATCTTGTCGCAGAAAAAACGGTGATCGATATCAACAAGACGGTCCCTCTGGAAAGCGGCGGCGAGGTGAACATTCAGAAAGTGGTGGCCACCCCGATCTCAACGAACGTGTATTTTGATCTGTCAGACGAAGCCACAGAGTCGCTCTGGATAGCTGTTCAGCTTGAAGATGGAACAGAGAAACGCGTATCAACTGCACGGACGAGCAACACCACTGGCGATATATCCAATGCACGATTCCACGGTGTTCCGGTGGACGAGGGGAACTTGAAACTTATTTTTTATGATCATAACAGGGACGTTATCGGATCGACGACCTTGGTGGAAAGTGGAGTACAGTCTGACGGATAAGGGGCAAACGTTCAATTCTCTCTTTGAGGAGATCTGTGAATGGGGAGATGGAAACAGAGAAGTTTAGATACAGAATAACAGACAAAAAATCGCCAGCACGGATTAAATCTGTGTGGCGATTTTGAGTAAGCGGTTAACTTGCTTCTTCTGTTATCGCGCTTACTCCTGCATCTGAATTCAAATAATGACGTCACAGACACCATGCCAGTGTCGAGTAAAGCGTCTACTTTTTCTATGTTTTCAAAAGGCCAGCAAATACTGGCTTATAGGCAGATGACAAAGGCTCGTGTTCTTCATTGCATTACCTTATCCGATTCTCATTGCTCAAAAGGGAAAAGCCTCGAAAGACAAACGATTTCATAGAGCTAACCTTTCAATTCTTCCCCTTCACAAACAAAAACGACCTTTTTAAGAATGAATTGTTTGCTTTGCGTCCTGCAAGAACTGACGCACCACTTGAATGTACTTCTCATTTTCTTCTGCCTGTGGGGAGTGGCCGCTGTTTTCAAATATGAAAAGCGTCCCATTCGGCACATGGGAGGCAATTTCTTCAGAACAGACAACGGGTGTAATCCAGTCGTGTCGACCTACCGTAATGAGCATTGGTTGCTGGATGTTCGGCAATTGACTCACGAGATTATAGTCTTTCTTGTTTACATGAAATGCATAGTTGTGGGTTTCATAATGATAGTAAATGCTGTTCACTCTTTGTTCTGCGATCGTCTCGTCAAAATTCACTGTATACAAAGGAAGAATGGCACGAAACATTTCCTTAAATTCTTCATTTGACGCGACTCTCCCGTCGAAAAGTCGATCTAGCATTTCCTCATTGATGCCAGGCAAGTTGCTATCGAGCGCTTTTTGAATGCTTAAGTCATTGTAGTCGTTGCTAGGCGCTGTGTCTCGCAAAAGAACCGTTCGTACTCTGTCTGGATAGCGTGTGACATATTCAAGTGTTAAAAACCCTCCATAAGAGCCTCCGAGCATATGAATCGTTTCATAGCCGAGGAAAGCTCTCATTGCATCAATATCAGCTGTCCATTGTTCATGTGTAAATGGGGGTACGTCTGCCGAGCGACCTGAGCCACGCATGTCCATAAACACAAGGCGGTACTCATCGCCTAACGCAGAAAAACTTGCTACATCGCCTCGGCAATCACCCATGCCTGGCCCACCGTGAATAAAGAAAATTGGTTCGCCGTCCTCTTGGCCATGAATCTCGTAATAAATTTCACACCCATTCAATGTTGTAAACATTATCGTTCCTCCTAGGTTGTAATCGCTTGAGAAGTTACACGTGTCCTTATTTTTGAATATGTCGTGGATCAAGGGCATCCCTCAGTCCATCTCCTAAAAAGTTGTACGCCAAGACCACCACAGTAATGGCAATGCCAGGCAAGACACCTAAAATAGGGGCTGTCCAAATATAGGCTTGTGCATCCTGCAGCATGTTGCCCCATGTCGCCGTCGGTGGCTGAATACCAAGACCTAAATAGCTGATGGCGCTCTCGGTTAGGATGGCCCAAGCAATTCCCAATGTGCTTGCAACAATAATGGAAGGAATAATTTGCGGAATGACATGCTTAACTAACGTCCACAGCGGTTTAGCGCCTAACGCAATCGACGCTTCAACAAATTCCTGTTGCTTCCATTTCAGTGTTTCACCGTATACGACACGCGCAATCTCCATCCAGGAACAAAGCGCGATAACGAGCACGACCATCCATGGGGTTTTTCCGAGAACTGTCAATGCGACGAGCGCGAAAAAGAAATTTGGAATCGACATCATGGCTTCTGTAAAGCGCATGAGGATGGCCTCAATCCATTTACCAAAAAAACCTGCACAAGCGCCAACAATCCCTCCAATGAGCACGGTGAAAACCATTGCTCCAGCACCAACAAGAAGTGTAATGCGCCCACCGTGCAGCATGCGACTGAACACATCACGCCCTAAGTCATCTGTGCCAAACGGGTGTGAGACAGACCATGAGGCCAGTGTGTTGGCAGGATTCGTCGCTTCAGGACTCATGGTCCATACAAACGGTCCGATAAAAACGACAACATGTATGAGAATTAAAAACCAGAGGGAGGCGTGGGCGGCTTTGTTCTTTCTAAGTCGCGTCCAGGCTCTGCGGTCTGGCTTTTTTTCGACAGTCGTCAGCATGACAGATGGTTCATTTGCCGTTTTTTGCATCTTCCTCCCGCCTTTCTTAAAAATTCTTGACGCGTGGATCAATTTTTGAATACACGATGTCGACGATAAAGTTTGTCAAAACGACAAGTAGGGTCACTACGATGGTCACGCCCATGACTAAGGTATAATCGCGACTGTTTGCCGCTTCCACAATTAAGCGTCCCATCCCTGGCCAGCCGAATACGGATTCTACAATCACAGCGCCCCCCAGCAGGCGAGGCACAAGGACACCTACAATGGAAACCACTGGAATTAGTGCGTTTCTCATGGCGTGCCAATAAATGACCACTGATTCTTTCACGCCTTTGGCACGGGCTGTACGAACGTAATTCTGTGAAATGACTTCAAGCATAGACGATCTCATAAAACGCACGATAGTCGGGAGAGTGGACGTAGATAGAATAATAACGGGCAAAATGAGATATTTAATTTGCTCCCATAAAGACACGCCTTCAGGTGGGACTCCAGAAGAGGGGAGCCATTGTAACGTGACAGAAAAAAGCAGAATAAGCATGATGGCTAACCAAAAGGAAGGGACAGAGAGACCAATGACAGCGATAAAATTGATCATATAATCACTCGCTCGATTCCGTTTCATCGCGGCAATAATCCCTAGGATCATTCCAATTACTACAGACACAATCAATGTTAGGATGGTCAGCTGTAAGGTGTGTGGAAAGCGCTCAGCAATCCGTTGTATCACAGGTTGTCCGGAGGATAAAGAATCTCCCAAATCGCCACGTACGGCATTGCCCAACCATTCACCATACCTGACAATGACAGGCTTATCGAGCCCAAGCTGTGCCGAAATCGCTTGTCGTTCCTCCTCGGTGGCGTCCATTCGCATCATCGACGACGGCCCGCCTGGTGCAAGATTAATAAGGAAAAAGGTGAGGATGGAAACGATGAAGACGAGAAGAATGCTCTGCCAAAAGCGCTGAAGCAAAAATGAAGCCATGTGGATGGATTCCTCCCTTCAAAAATATCTGATATACGGTAAATTTAGTAATATAGAAGGGCCTGACAAGGCCCTTCTATAAGCCGTAGTTTTTAAAAATTTGTCCTTCTGCAGGATTATTGTTTAATGCTCCACTCGTTAATATAATGCAATGTGCCGCCATAGTTGAGTTCTGGTACATTTTCAAGCTTATTGTTTATAACGACTAACTCTTGTGGGTACCAAAGATACTGGTAAGGCAATTGCTCTGCCATATAGGCCTGTAGTTCTTTGTAGACTTCGGCCCGCTTAGCTGGATCGCTCGTTTCTTGACCAAGTGTAAGCAAGCGGTCCATTTCCTCGTCCTTATAATTAGGAATGTTATTTCCTGTGTCTGCGTTCGAGGAATGGTATTGGGCATAGACATCAGGGTCGTCTGGGTACGTCCACCAGTTCATCATCATGTCATAATTACGTTCAACAACGTCCTTTTGAATCATTGAATTCCAATCCAATGTGACAAGTTCAACGTCCATCCCAACGGCTTTTAAATCCTGTTGAATAAGCTGTGCAATGGTTACTAAATCTCCTTGGACCGCGACGTCAAATTGAAAGGAGAGGGGTTCGCCATCTTTTTCAAAGACGCCATCGCTGTTCATGATGTATCCAATCTCTTCAAGCAACGCTTTTGCTTTTTCAGGATTATAGTCGTATTTGGCGACATCGTTTGTATAGTAGGTTTCAAGATTTGGTGTAATGGCGGCATCAGCAATCGTAGCGTATCCTTTTAGGATATTGTCAATAATGGCCTGGCGATTAATGGCATGCATGATCGCTTGGCGAAACTTCACGTCTTGGAACGTAGGGTTGTTTTGATTGACCGCCACCCAGTAATATTTCGTTACGTTCCGTGGTTCAACAGACAAATGAGCGACGTTTTGAAGACGTTCAAGTGAAGATGTGTCCTCGAGTGAGAAAATATCCAGCTCCTGCGTCATCGCTTGGGCAATGTGGGTATTTACATCCGCTAGAATTTTGTACGTGACCTTGTCAATATTTGGGCGACCTAGGAAGTAATCATCATTTGCGGTGAGTACAACGCTTTGGCCGGATGTATACGTTTCAACCTTGTAAGGACCTGTGCCAATTGGTGTTTCTTTGTTAAAGGCCGTATTGTTCCATACGTCGGTGCCTTCAAGCACATGCTGTGGCAAGATTTCTGCATTAAAGCCAAGGTAGGCAGGTAAGGAGGCCCATGGGCGGTTTAAATGAAACTCAACCGTTGCATCATCGACCTTCGTGACCTCATCAAGAGCACGGAAGTTTGAAGCTCCGTTTGCTCCTTTGCTTTCGTCTAGCACTAGTGTGTTAAACGTAAATACGACATCATCGGCAGTAAAGGCTTCTCCGTCATGCCACTTCACGTCGTCGCGCAGCTTGAACGTCCACGTTAAACCGTCTTCAGAAGCGCTCCATTCTGTCGCGAGGCTTGGTGCAGGGGCAGTGTCTTTTCCTGGCTTGGTGAGGCCAGAGAAAAGAATCCGGTTTACCACATTTGATTCTGCATACGCATTAGGGTGCCATGGGTTGAAAATTGGATCGCCAACAATAGGAATTGCAATTTCCCCGCCTTGTGAGGGCGACGAAGACGTCTCCTCAGAGGACGCATCATCCGTTGGTGCGTCGCTCTGAGAACTGTTGTTGCCTCCACATGCAGCTAACAGCAGAAGCAGCATTGTAAAGAGTACTGATAGAATGGTAGATTTTTTCATTGATTATTCCCCTTTTTTGAGTTGTTTTATTTAACCCAAGTATCTTTTAAGACCCTAAGAATATTTTGCCCCATGACTTTGCGAATATCTTCACGAGTGTATTCATGGTCAACCAACCAACGAACAACGTTAATGTAAGCTTCAGAGGGGTTTTCTACGCCTTCCACATAGGCAACTTCATCAAATGCTTGTCCTTTGTGTGAGTCTCCAATCGAAAGCTGGTTTGCGAACGCGTGATGAAGCCCAACATGGTCGCCGTAGAGTGTATCTAGACCGAAGGAGACGTGATCAATGCCACAAAGCTTGACGCAATGCTCAAAATGCTCCATCACCGATTCCAGATTATGTTCAATGTGCTTTTCCGTCAGTGTCGTGTGCGGGGCTGCCTCGATGCCGATGACGCCACCACGTTCTGCGCATGCTTTTAGAATGTTGTCTGGCTTCATGCGGTTGGTGTTCCAAAGGGCTCTCGCTCCAACGTGGGTAATGAAGATCGGTTTACTGCTCGCTTCAATGGTGTCTAAAGCGGTGCGGTCATTACAGTGCGATACATCAATTGTCATGCCAAGCTTATTCATTCGTTCAACGACCTTGTGGCCAAACTTGGTGAGACCAAAGGTAGGGTCTTCCTTCAACCCACCACCTAATGAGTTTCCTTCAGAGTAGGCAATGCCCATTACGCGCACGCCTAACCCATAAAGGACATCGACGCGATCAATCTCGTTTTCAATTTGCGTTGCGGATTCTAGTGATGTGACAAAGGCAATTTTTCCTTCTTTCTTCGCTCGTTCAATATCTTCTAGCGTATGCGCTCGAACGACCATGTCCTGGTGGGCAAAGTCACTATAGCGGATGCCGAGGTCATGGATGACGTCGTTCCATTTCCACCCTGCCTGAGAAGTAATAAGAGCCGTACCATCCATAAAGTTTTCAAAAACGACATCAAGACCAGACACACTTAATCCTTCATAGCCCGTCCAATCTCTCCCTTGACGTCTAAATTCGAAAATCTGATTGACGTCCTCTGGGCAGACAAATGTATGCTCGTGAAGAGAAATGATGTATTCCTCTTCCAAAATGGCTTGAACCTCTTGTTCCTGTGAATCATTCACAGGGTAGTTGAAAGGTTCAACACGATTGATTTCCTTTGCGAGAGGATAAGGTTTGTAATCTTTTCCTGATTCTAAATATTGGAATGATTTGTATCCGTTGTACGCTTTTTTCTTCATTTTTTTCTCTCTCCTTTTAATGGTCTTGGATAGGATAATGACAGGCAACAAGACGATCTTGACCAAATGCTTTTAAGCTCGGCGCCTCCGTTTTGCAAGTGTCTGTCGCGATGGGGCAACGTGTGTGAAAGCGACAGCCTGACGGAGGGTTGGCTGGAGAAGGAATCTCTCCCTTAAGCAGAATTCGCTTTTTTCGTTTGTAGGGATTCGGGTTCGGGTTGGTGTCAATTAACGCCTTTGTGTAGGGGTGAGCGGGTGTCTCATACAATGCATCAGTAGGACCGACCTCCACCAGTTGCCCTAAATACATCACGCCGACCCTATCAGAGATATGTCTGACAACATTTAATCCGTGTGCGATAAATAAGTACGTCAAGCCTAAATCTTGTTGGAGATCCTTGAGCAGATTAATGACCTGTGCCTGCACAGAAACATCGAGAGCAGAGACTGCTTCGTCGGCGACAATAAAATCAGGCTGTAGAGCAATCGCTCGAGCAATGCCTACGCGCTGCCGCTGACCACCTGAAAACTCATGAGGGTAAGCGTGCTTACGCTGTGGGTCTAGTCCCACTCTCTGCAGAAGGTCGTCAATCTTGTTATCCAAGGCTTGTCCCTTGAGCATTTGGTGGATTTGAAACGGTTCTGCAATAATGTCACGAATGGTGAATCGTGGATCTAATGAAGCAAAAGGATCTTGAAAGATGATTTGCATATGCTTACGAATCGCTCGTAGTTGTTGAGCATTTGCGTTATGAATAGGCTGACCTTTGAACTGTACAGTGCCACTTGTCAATGCTTGGAGCTGTAACAGCACCCTGCCTAACGTTGATTTGCCTGAACCCGATTCACCGACTAAGCCAAAGGTTTCTCCTTTACGAATCGTCAATGATACATCATCCACGGCACGAACATGACCAACGGTTTTTTTGAGCACACCTTTTTTAATAGGAAAGTACTTTTTAATATTTGTAGCCTCAAGCAACACCGTTGATTCACTCATCCTGTACCACCTCCTTTTTGGTCTTCGTCAAAGAATTTTGATGATCAACGATGTCATGATGAAAACAGGCAACCTTGCGTCCTTCACTAAGTGTCACTAATGGCGGGGAAGAACGAACACACTGTTCCGTCGCATAAGGACAACGCGGGTGAAAACGGCAGCCCTCAGGCAGATTCGCTAACGATGGAATGGTCCCAGGGATAGATGGAAGCGACGGTTTTCTTTCGCCATCCACGACGGGTACAGATTCGAACAATCCAACGGTATAGGGATGCTTTGGTTGTTCAAAGATGTCAAACACATCACCTTCTTCAACGATTGTTCCGGCGTACATCACGACAATACGATCAGAGATCTCTGCAGCAACCCCAATGTCGTGTGTAATGAGGATCATCGACATACCTGTCGTTTCTTTTAATTCTGCCAATAGGTGCAAAATTTGCGATTGAATGGTAACGTCCAAGGCTGTCGTAGGCTCATCAGCGATCAGTAATTGCGGATTTGAAGCAAGTGCAATGGCAATCATGACACGCTGTCTCATCCCTCCTGAAAGTTCATGAGGAAATTGTTTCACACGGATATGAGGCTCAGAGATGCCGACCTGTTGAAGCAACTCCACCGCCTTAGCCCATGACTCAGATTTGGAAAGACGCTTGTTTTGTAAACGGAGTGACTCAACAATTTGTTTTCCGACAGAGAAGACAGGGTTTAGTGCGGTCATCGGCTCTTGAAAGATCATTGACATTTGATTTCCTCGAATTTTTCGCATGCTGTCTTGGCTTTTGGTTGAGAGTGACTCTCCATTAAACTCAATATCTCCACCCAATAGCACACCATTTTCATAGTCGATGAGGCGCATAATAGACATCGAAGTCACGCTTTTTCCACTACCAGACTCCCCAACAATACAGAGGGTTTGGCCTTTATGAACCTCGAACGATACATCTTCTATCGCTTTAACAACGCCTTGATCTGATTGAAAACCAACAGAGAGTTCGTGAACCTTTAAAAGTGGGTTCAATCTTTTTCCTCCTTTCAGTTGAATATTATGACTATTTAACTTTTGCTAAGAGACTCCAAGTCATCTTAGAAGATGACCGGAGTAATTACACATAATAATTTGGTTTCTTTGTCTAGAGGATTCTCCCCATAGTGAGGGATCGTCGAAGGGAAATGAATAGATTCTCCTTTTTTAAGGTAGTATTCCTTGTCGTCAAGCGTATAGATCATGGCTCCCTCAAGGACGTAATAAAATTCTTCTCCAGGATGTGTAAATGTGTTTGTCTTTTTTTGATGAGGCTTCATGATAATTTCAAAGGGTGCGAGGGATCGATTAGTAAATTCCCCGTTTAATCGAATGTACTCTGATTCAAAGCCTTTGATCTGAAATGGTTTCTTCTGAGATTGTCTCATTACGTAGTTGTACCGATCCTGTTCCTCAAAAAAGTAGCCTATGTTCACTTCAAAAGCTTCTGCTATTTTTTGTAGTGAATGAATTGCAAGGGAGGAGGACCCTCGTTCAATTTGAGAAAGAAAGCTGACAGACAAAGAGGTCCGATCACTTAAATCCTTTAACGTCATCTTGTTCCTTTGTCTGAGATCACGTATTTTTCTGTATATTTGGTCCATCTACTTCGCTCCCGTTTTGAGATAAATTACACTAATACTGTAATAATTTTATCTATACTGGATTATCGGTTATGTTAGCATAATTTTTGTGCAATGAACATAATTTTTTTAAAATATTTTTGATAAAGCATGATAAAAGGACTATTTAATTCCTTTACAAGAGATAAATAGATGTTTTCATACAAGCTGTTTTTCAAGAATAAAGTAGAAGGAGCTCTGAAGGTGAAATGAAAGGGGGACCTCGCCATTCGCAGCGCAAAACCGCATTTCGCGTCTGTTTTTTTACAGCGTATTTTAAATGTGATGTTGTTTATTTTAGGGTTAATCCTGTCGCTTTTTTTGATTCGAAAGACGTTGTTTCTCATCGACAGTCTGCTTGTACAAAATGAAATCGTCTCCTATTATTATTTGGTGGAAGGTATTGTTGTTTATTTTTTATTTTTTGAGTTTATTACGCTTATCGTGCAATATTTTAAGTCTGATTTTCATTTCCCATTGCGCTATTTTATCTATATTGGCATCACCGCCATTGTTCGTTTAATCATCATTAACCACGAGGAACCAGAGACAACGTTGCTTTATACGCTTTCCATCCTGACGCTTTCTTTGTCGCTGCTAGTGACCTCGATTGTGACGGAGAGGAAGAGTGATTGACTGAGACTTGTGTGAACGAGGACTGTTGACTCATACAGAAGTTCATTGAGATGGAGGGCTGTTTAACGTTTTGACTGTGCGGAATGGGGGACAAACTGTGCGGTTAAGATGAGCCTTATTTTAGGAACAATTATAGCGGGAGGCCATTGCACGGAACGAAAAACAAAGAACGTACCCTCGGGCACGTTCTTTGCGTATTTCATAGATTTATTATTGATTGCTGAGCCATGTCGAAAGCATTGTGGCCATTTCCGCTCGCGTTAGCGTTGCTCCTGGGGCGAAGGAACCGGCCCCTTTGCCTTGGATCAGACGGAGGGAGGAGGCCTGTGTGACAGCGTCCTTTGCCCACCCAGATACAGATGCGCTGTCTGTAAAGGAAGCAGGTGGTCCAGCGTCCCACGTGTCGCCTTGAAGCTCAAGGGCACGGACGATCATGACGACGGCTTCTTCGCGGGTAATGACGTCATCAGGGCGGAACTGCCCGTTATAGCCTTCCACAATTGAAGCATTGGCCATCGCCTGAATGGCGCCAGCTGCATAATGATCGTTCGGCACATCGGCAAACGAGATCGATGTGTCTGTGTCTGAGTTCACATCGAGCATTCGGCCGATGAAGAGGGCCATGTCCGCACGTGTTAGGTTATTTTCTGGCACAAAGGCATTGGCTTGGATGCCTTTTGCAATATGCTTGGCAGCGACATGACGGACGGCGTCTCTTGACCAATGCGACGTAATGTCTTCAAATGGGGCGTGATAAAGCGCCAACCCATACGTCCCATCTTGATCAACCGTTGCTGTAGCAGGTTGATCATTAATCTTTCCGTTCAGGTAGGTTTGTTCTGTGCCACTCATCCGATAGACACCAGCCAACTTTTGCTGCTGTGGCGTAAGGCTGTGTGAAAGCTCCAATGTCACCGGTGCGTTCCATGCATTGGGCTCGCCATCAATCTCTAGTCCAACAGTGACCGCTGATCCTATAGGTTCAACGATGGCTGTTCCTGCTGCGTTTTCCGTTTGAATCACAAGGGTTGCGGCTCCCTCTGCATTTCCCCAAGCCTCCTGTGGAATGGTCAATTGCACAGAACCGGTTGTCCAGGTGGAAGAGGGCAGGTTTTGCAAGTCTTGCAGAGCTTCTTGGTCAATGTCGACACGCTGCTCGCCGTCTGCTTGCGCTGAAAGAACGATGGTGACAGCTTCGTTCGCTTCGGCGAAAGCGTCAGACGGCAATTCAAGAGTTCCATCTGCATTCACGTTGAGGTGCAGTTCGTCACCGACCCATGAGCCTTCATTTTGCTCGTCTTCGGAATCGTTAGAGGACCCGGATTCTTGGTTCTCGTCGTCATTGTCTTGCTTGTCCTCATCCTTATCGTCGTCGTTTTCATCATTTTCGTTATCTTGCTGGTTGTCCTCGTCGTCTCCTTGGTCATCCTCGTCATCGTCCTCAGGAGGCGTTCCAGTTCCTGCGGTCGTGAAGGTCATGAGCTCAGAGCGCGTTGAACCTCCGAAGTCGTCCTGCAACGTGGCGTACCAGCTGTAGGTCGTTCCAGCTTTAGTGTCCCATGCTGCTTCCGCAGAGGTTCCACTTGCCACTTCTTGAACGTCGTCAATCGCCTCTGTGCTGTAAATGTTCACGGCAAAGCTATCCGTTGCAACGCGTTTATCCTGTGGCTGCAAATCCATTTCAATCTTAAATTCGTCTTTAGTGCCGTGTTCATCTGTGTCGTAAAAGTTGTAATCATCCATGTAAGGCGAGTACGTGTTGACATAAATTTGATTCGTTTCCTTATCGATATGAAGCAAACGCATGTAGCCTTGGCCACCTTCAGGACCGCCTTGATAATCGGCGAGCATTTGGTAGACGCGGCGATCAGGCTCTCCATCTCCATCATCATCAATCGCGTCAACAAGTGTTTCGCTGTCATGATAATGCCCTGATAAAACCGCAACGACATTCGGGTTTGGCTTGACGACCGCTTCGAAAATGTCATCGCCAATCCCACTGCGATTGCCAGACACAAGCAAGTACTCATGGAAATTCAAGATGGCGGTGCGGTTTGGATAACGTGCTAACACCTCGTTCATCCAGTCCATGCCTTCCTCATCAACACCCCAACCCATATACATCATGATGAAGTCATTGCCTTCTGCGGAAATCAAATCATAATGCCCACGGTTGTCTTTGTATGATCCCCCATAAGTGTGCTGATCCTCAAAGCGATCTTTGCCAAAATAGGAGCTATAGATCGTGTAATCATTGTTGCGCTGGCCAACGTCATGATTGCCGGCAAGCACGCCGTAAGGAATGTCTGCTTCTTCAAGAACGCTCATGCTTTTGTCAGCAACGTCCCATTGGTAGGGTTGGTCAACTTCATCGACGATATCGCCGGTGTGGAACACATAGCGGATGTCCATTGCTTCCTTGTTGTCTCGAATCCACTCTACCTGACTCTCATAGATGTATGGATATGACTCAGAGTAGTACTGTGTATCACTCATCCAAACGAAAGTATAGTCATAGTCAGCAGGGGTCGGAATTTCGTCCTGCACCATGAGTTGGATCGTATTGTTCGCAACAAACTCGCGGCCAACTTCAGCTTTTAATTGAAAAAGCTTAGTGCTGTCGGCCACATGCTCTTTCAGGTGAATCCATCGTTCTGTCGATGGGTTCCAGGCGTACATCGTTACTTTTCTGCCTTTTAACGTTGCCCCATCCCAGACCGCTTCCACCGTATCCGTTTGGGCAAGCGGTTTTTCAAGCGTAATATCAAACCGGTGATAAGGGAACGTACCAGTCGTATCAGAAACGAGCATTTTGCCGTCTACTTCAGACAATAAGGCAATGTCATCGCTGCTCATCGCCTCCTGTTCAGAAGGTGTCATTGTCGTTGGTGGCTCCGTGGCTGTGGCTCCTTTTGAAAACTGAATGGTGTCAGAGAACGCATCATGAGTGCGCCCTTCAAAAAACTGGACATCGAGTTCGTCCCCAGTCGGGTCAGTCACTGTGATGTTCAGTGGCGTGCCAGGCTGAACATTCGTTGCCCCATCCTCAGGTGAGAAGGACAAAGGCTGGTCTGGATGTTCAGCCACTGTCGTAAAGGTGGTTGTTTTTTCAGCAGTATTCCCGGCATGATCTGTGGCGGTAATCGCAAGCGTGTGTTCCCCTGGCGTCAGTACTGCCGAGGAGGTATCGTAAGGCAAATTGATCGTCTCGCCATCCAGTGTCACGGTTTTTTCAGCTACCTGTGAGCCGGAATCTTCAATCGTCGCATCGATAACAAAGCTGCCTTTATACGCCTCTGTTCCGAGAGTAGGGGTGATGGAAGGCGCTGTGTTATCGACGATCACTGTCACCTCAGACGCGTTCGTTCCATGTGAAACAGTGATTTTATGCTCGCCATCCGCGACGTTGGCTGTGTCCCACTTGTAGGCTTTTGCGGCAAAGTGTTCGGAAGGAATGTCGAAACTAAGATCGACAGACTGAATAGCCGTGGCCCCATCACCAACACTGATGTCTTCTTGTGGCTCGCCGTAGGTCGGATCTCTGAATGTCTCTCCACTGGACAGAATTAAACGAATGTTACGGACGAGAAAATCATCGCGGTTTTCTTCAACCACGTCCTCAAAAGGCGTTTCTTTGTTTCCGGCCTTAATCGATAGCTTGTCATTCATTCCACTTTGAAAAAGCGAAGGGTCAATGGGCACAAGCAGGTTTTCGTACGCATTAACGGAATCGGAAAACGTGTAAAGAATGTCTTTATTGTCAAAGGTGACCGCATTTTTAAAGTACATGTTCGTGTTTTTAATATCAAAAGACAAATAGGCTTCCTTTTCAAGTGCTGCGAACGTTTCTGTAGTGATTGGTGTCCCGTCGATTGCAAGGGTGACGTCATTTGCAGACGCGCCGTTGGCAGCTCCTTTGATTAAGGTTTCGCCCCGTACAAACGCATTGTTTTCCAAATTAAGGCGAACGTCTTGCGTTGGGGTTGTGCCTTCTACAGAAATGGTTTTCTCGTTTGTTCGAAAGGTGTTCGTCCCATCCGTTGCTTCAATCGAATACGTGAATTTTTCTGCGCCAATCATCACAGCGGCAGGGATTGTGTGTGTGTAAATGTTTGGCTCGCCACTATGGCGAAGTGTGATCGATTGTACATCCTCTGGCCCCGACGTTGAATAGACGAGGGTCACCTTTTCGACCATTTGGTTGTCCTCGACGGTGGCTTTGATGATAAGATCCGCTGGCTCGGTTAATGTCTCCTGACTCGTTTGGTCTTGAATGGTTGGCTCTTCGTTATCCTGTAGCCATGTCTTATTCGTCCCAGGCACTTGACCAGGAAGAACCTCTCCAGGCGAGGCGTCTTCCTCTCCTGCTGACATTTTTTGTTGCTGAATGCTATCACCAAATGGATACATGAAAAGTATGCCTTTGTTGGCAGCTGTATCGTCATGATCCGTATCATTATAAAAGGCTTGATTGAGCTCTAGCCCAGATTTGGTGGCGACGACAAGTCCTCGTGCACCACTGTTGGCCATACCGCCAGATTCAATGGTGAACAGATTTTCACCAAGTGTTAATGAGCTGCCGTAATTGCTGTTGAACTCGTCCGCTGTCGTTTCTTGGTTATGGCCATTTTTAATCCAAAACACGACTGCTTCGCCAGAGGGAATGATGATGTTTTCTTCCTCTGCATCCCACATCAAGTCTGAAGCGGGACCATTGTTTGGATATCGGTACTGCAGGCGATAGTTCGTAAAGGGAAGGTCGGTGTCTGTTGTATTGTATACCTCGATGTATTCATACCCATCGGCCCCGCTGACATTTGCTGAATCAGGCACCACCTCGGTAATAAGGAAGGGGGAGAGTGATTGCACATCAACGTCTGGCAGGCTTACGTCGACGGAAAAGTCTTCTGTTGATTCGGTCGTGTTTCTTTTTATGGCTTGGATTTTATAAGAGAGTTTCCCAGTCCAGAGCCATTCCATCGGCAATGTCGCCCCATAGTGGTTGGCTCCGTCTGTATTTTCCATCGCCATCGTGTGCGTGGAGTGTTCTGTTGTAACAACGATCTGTACACGATCTGCGCCTTGAACCATTGCTTCTAAAGTCGCCTGATCATAGGCGAGTGAGCTAGGAGCATTATGCTCAATGGTCATTGAAGCATTCTCGTTGTCAATTGGCGCCACACGTGTTGACGGGACTTGATTATTTTGGAGTACTCCAGGTGTAGAGTCACCAGGGCCCACTTTCGTCATTACAGTGCCTGAGTTCGGATAATGGTAGACGATACTTTTGCCTGCCTCATCAGCATCACCGTCAATGTAACTGGCCGATACGAGGACATCGCCCGCTGCGTTTTCAATCGAAAGCTCACGTTCGGCAGCGTTCGCCATACCGTCTGCTTCAATTTGGAACAACTGAGCGTCTGAAAGGTCTGTCCCATAATGCCCATTAAAATCAGCATTCGTTAAATCTTGATTTCCGCTGTTTTTAATCCATATGACGATGGTTTCTCCTGGCGCAATCATCGCATTTTGCGTTAATGACCAGTTCTGAGACGGCTTATCTTCTGGGTAGTTGTAGTGTAGAGTGAAGCCGGAAAAGTCGACGCTCTCTGACTGATTGTTGGCGATCTCAATAAATTCATATCCATCAGAACCATTCACATTTTCTGAATTTGGAAGTAGCTCTGTTATGTAAAAGGGAGGTTGAGACTCGAGATCCGCTTCATCTTCATTAAGCGCGTCTTCCACAGGTGTGCTGTTATCGGTATCTGGTTTCGGTTGCTCCGCAGTGTCTTCTTCTACTGGTGGTGCGGAACTTTCTTCCTCATTATTGGCTGGAGTGACAGGGACTTCATGCCAGCTATCAGCAGCTGTTGGAAACCGGTAGGCGCTCTCGGATGACATGGCTTCAATTGAATAGAACAGCGTATCGATGTCTTGGAGTTCTTCAGGTGTGAACGTCGTTTTGTACGTTCCATTCCCTTGGTCTTCCATCATCTTTTGATTGATTGTATTCGTTGCTGTTTTGTACAATAAGACGATGTTCTCAAGCTGTTCAGAAGAGATGGAAGCAGAAATCGTCGTCTCTTCATTCGCTAGAATAGTGGTGGGTGGCGTATGCTGGAATGGGCTCTGTTCCACCTCTGTTTGTACGCTGGTGTTGGTTTCAGTTGTGGTGTCGTTTGCATGAACTGTTGGCGAAAGTGGATAAGAAAGCGTTCCTGAAATGACAAGCATTCCGGCAAGGGCAGCAGAGGGCCATTTTCGATGATTAAATGTTGGCATGCATAATCTCCTTTTGTACTGTAATACGTTTATCTTATAAAGTAATTGTAAGCGGAGTATAAACGGTTTGTTACAAAATCATGAAGATAGAGTGGAATAGAGGGAATGGCTGGGGCTAATGAATCATACGATGAATAGAATCCTTGTTGCATCTCCTTTTTCGGTGCTCATCATAGCAGAAGGAAATCTCGTTTTCGATGACGACGCTGAATCCGCCTAAAGATGGAGAGACTTCTGCAGCGACTTTATATATGATGGAACGGACGTGCGTTGAAGGACGCTTACGAAGTGTTCAAGAGGACGATCTGACGAATGGAAGTCACCAAGTGCTTCACCGTCGTGGACGAGCCGTAAGCTGCGGACTTCCCTTCGCGGTCACATTTAATTTCTTCATAAGCCTCTTGATTGCGCAGAATTGATCGTATAAATTGAAGTAAACAAGCTGTACATAAGTAAGTGAACGATAGAGGAGGATATAAGACGCATGGACATGCTAACGCTGCTTAAGGCCATTATATTAGGGGTTGTAGAAGGGTTAACCGAGTTCGCTCCCGTTTCCTCCACAGGTCACATGATTATCGTGGACGACCTATGGTTGAAATCAAAAGTGTTTCTAACAGAGCCGGTGGCCAACACCTTTAAGGTTGTGATTCAATTAGGATCCATCCTGGCCGTTGTCATTATTTTTTGGCGGCGTTTTCTGGAGCTACTGCATATCGGGCATGTGAAACGGGACAACCCGAACCCGGCGAAACGACTGAAATTAACGCATGTGATTGTAGGCTTGATTCCAGCTGGTGTGCTCGGTCTCTTGTTCGAGGATTACATTGACGAGTATTTGTTTTCAACCGAGACGGTGCTTATTGGACTTGTGCTTGGGGCGATCCTGATGATTGCGGCAGACCGTTTTGGTCCGAAGCATCCGCCGATAGATTCTGTGGATGGCATTACGTATCGCCAAGCGCTAACCATTGGTTTAATTCAATGTATGGCACTTTGGCCTGGGTTTTCGCGATCAGGTTCAACGATATCTGGCGGGGTGCTTCTTGGTCTCAGTCATCGCGCGGCTGCGGATTTCACCTTTATTATGGCAGTCCCTATAATGTGTGGTGCAAGTTTGCTTTCATTGATTAAAAACTGGGAGTACTTTACCCCAGAAGTGATGCCGTTTTTTATTGTTGGGTTTATCGCGGCCTTTATTGTCGCGCTCGTCTCGATCAAATTTTTCTTGAAGCTAATTAATCGCATCAAACTAGTGCCATTTGCCATTTACCGAATCGTACTTGCGACAATCATATTCCTCGTCATCTATCTTTAATCCTTGGTAGTATAAGGGTAGTAATGGAAAAGAGAGGGGAATTGATCGCATGACGTTATTCGGCATCAGTACGTGGAGTCTCCATCGTTGCTTAGGACCTTTGCGATGGACGGTATGGAACGAAGAAAGTCAGTCCCATGACGTGAAGGTTGAGCCGCAGGAGGAAGAGGTGACACTGCTTGAGCTCCCGGCACACTTGGCGAGAGAAGGATACGGTGTTTTGGAAATATGTCACTTTCATATTCCTGATACGTCAGAGACCTATCTGTTAAAGCTAAAGTTGGCAATTGAAACAGCAGGATTGGACCTGCATACCATTCTTGTGGACTATGGCGATCTAGCCACTCCCGATGCCAAAAGGCGAGAGGCGGATATTGAGTTGATTGCGAGGTGGATTGATGTTGCCTCTATTGTAGGAGCGACAGCTGTTCGAGTTGTTGCGGGAGAGCAGCCTGCTACTGCGGAGACACAAGCGCGAAGTATCGCTGGCTTGCGTCAGTTGTCGGAGTATGGAGCTGAGCGAGGCGTAAAGGTTGTGACCGAAAACTTTAAGCAGCTTACCGACACCGTTGCTCATTGGGAGAGTATCGTGGAGAAGCTTGATGGTGAGCCTCGTACGATCGTTGACTTTGGCAACCTATCGGCAGAGGAGCGACTCGCAGGTGTATCCTATGGCTCTTCTCATGCCCATTCGTTCCACGTGAAACCTCCTTACCACGAGGATGGTACGATCAATGCGTCAGAACTGAAGGCCATGCTTCATGCCATAGAGAACGAGGCACCACTCATTGTGATCAACGCCGAGCCTGGAGATATGTGGGAAGGCTGTCGGTCCATTAAGCATGTCATAGAGAAATTACGATAATAAAAGCTTCCTCGTACGTAGAGCGTTCACGTACGAAGAAGCTTTTTTTTGTGCTTATTCCCCAAACATTGGCGTGACATCAAGGTCAGGTTGATGAACTACCTGGCTAGCTTGGATGCCGGTTGGTGGGGAAGGGATGGTGCCTTTATAGTACAGCGTGCCATGAACGACCATTGAAGGCTGATATTCTGAAGTAATCGAGCCTTGGATGTAAGCGTCCTTACCTATGACAGTTCGTCCTTCTTGTGGAAGGAGATAATTACTGCGAACAATGAACCGACCGCCAATATGCACGCGGGAGGCATATTTGTTTGTAAAGGTTCCTTCATTCAAAAGATCATGACCAACCGTTAAGTGCACTTGATTGCCTTTGAACGTCGTATGTCCCTTGATGTGCAGCGTTTCTTTCACATTGAGGTTGGCATTAAAATCAGCCGTTACATGACCGTCAAACATAGCCTTCTTTTCGACGGTCGTTACGGTGGAGTTGCCCAAATGCCCATCCTTCCTGACATGCAGCTCCTCGCCGACAGATAAAGTACTCTGGTGCAAAGTGACGAGATCGCCTTCAACAAGAAGGTTTCCTAGCACGGAAAGCTTTGCAGCCACAGGCAAGGTAAGCGTCCCTTCCACTTTCATTGATTTTGTCGCCTGAATGTTCCGGTCGTGCCCGACATTTGCATTGCCTCGCACTAACCAACAACCGCCTGTTTGGAACAATGCAGATTGTCCGTTTTCAGGAAGAACCACAGTGCCACTGGCAATACTGCCTTTTGCAATGAGGGAAGAGCCGGATTTCATCGTTAAAGATCCGTTGATGATCAAGGTTCCTTGAATGTTTGTTTTCGTGCTTTCATCCAGAACTGTTGCCCCTTCAACAATCAGAGGCCCGTTTACGGTCACTTTTGCAGCGAAGCGATGATGTAAGCCGCCACCTATTTTCCATGGTCCGGTGCTGACGATGTTTTCATTGCTAACGGTGACCGAACCCCCAGTATATACGCCACTGCTAGTTGTCAGCCTTGATCTGTAATTCGTATTCAAATCTTTTTCGACGAGCAGCTGCCCATTTACGATGTTTAGGTGAGCCTCTTGTCCAATGTTAAGTGCTTTGACACGCACATTTCCTGCCGAGACAGTGGTGGATTGCTGGTAACCAAGTGACAACGTTCCATCCCTGCTACATGACGCCCCTGATGGGATAATGCTTTGTTCACCTGGCAAGCAAACAACAAAAGCTTCCATGGCGTCAGGAGATGGGATGAGTGGGTCGTTTTGCTTCAATGCCTCATTTTCACAAAATGTGTCATTCTCTGGCGGTTCTGGTTCAATAGGAGGATTTGGTCCCCCTGGCTCTTCAGGCTCTCCAGGTGGGTCAGGCTCCACGGGCTCTTCAGGTTTTGGAGGAGCGCCTGTTTTCGCAGTAAACGTACGATCAGTGAGTAGGATAGGTAGATCTTGCCGAAGGAGGCGAATCTTCACTACCCCTGGCTCCTCAAAGGCCATTGCCTCGACACCGTCCATCACAACGCTCTCAGATCCAGCCGTTGAGGCGATGATGACTGTTCCGTCGAGGGTGTACGTCCGTGTTTTTCCATTTGCGAAGGAAAGGCGAAGCACATCCTTTTGAAACGAAAGGGACGATGCTCCTTGCACATCCTGCCGCAGCTGCTCCAATCCAGATTCTTGATTCAATCGCAAACTTGAACCAGCTTTTTCATTTTCAGAGAAGACAAGACTCGTAGATAAAAGGTTGTACGCGATGAGAGAAACCACGCCGGCGATGGCCATGCCAACGAGCACCTCCAATAGTGTCATCCCACGGCTAGATGCCAGCCGATTAATCATGTCGTTCCCACCTTTGCAGCGTTAATTCTGTGATGATGTCGTCCTCCGACACCGTTGCTAGTAAAACAGCTTCAACCTCATAGTTTAGCTCGTCGCTCACCGCATTGGACAAGATGGTTACCGTGTCGGCGTCACGCGTGCAGCGTACGTTTAATTGGAAATCTTTCGGAGCGTAAACGTCCTCAGGCAAGGCACAATTTGGCTCATTCGCAAGCGCCGGTTCAAAAAACAATAGGGCCAATGTCTGTTCAATTCCTGCCTCAGCAGCATACTGGCCTTGTAGCTGCTCCTGCACCGTGGTATGACCTCTGTATTCATTCACTACAAAAAAAGAAAACAACCCAATGGCCATAGTTGCAAGCATAATGGTCAGCAATACCGTGATGAGCGCAAACCCTTCCTCACGATGCATCTTGAAGCCCTCCTTCTTCTGGCAGCGCGGTGAGTAGCACTGTTTCAAACTCAACCACGCGCTGTGATAGGGAGGTTTTTATATCATGTGGTTCGATAGACACGCGTACCTTCGTAAGTCGCTCATTTAGCTGTGAGGTACAGATGCGAATGACGTATTCCTTGTCGACGCTCGATTTCGGTGTCTGACAGGCCTCTATCGTTTCAGCTGGAAAGTCACGTTGCTCTCCGTACAACACAAGGTCTCTTTTTGCACGAATGGCTTCCAATTCACTTTGGGCAAGGTGGACTGCCTCCATCCGGTCCTCATTTTTTTTCACAAGTGAGACGCCATTGCCTAGGAGCGAAAACAAGAGAAACCCTGTCCCTACAAGCAATGCCGTCGCTAACAAAACCTCAATTAGTGTAAAGCCTTCTTCGCTTTTGTGCATTCTACTGCATCCTCCACCAAGTTTTATATATTCAAGAGAGTAGATAGTAGTATACAATACGACCTAGGCAATATTATACAACTAAAGACGCAGAAATTTCCTGTTTTTTATGAATTATAGGGTAAAAAGTCCTTTTATATAAACAAATAAAGGAGAAGGTGACACCGAATGTTGGCGAAAAAAAGAATTGGGGATGTGCTTATTGAGGCCGGTTTGATTACGGAAACACAATTGTCACAGGCATTAGAAGGAAAACGCGAAGAGCAAAAGTTAGGGGATGCGTTTGTTGAGCGGCGTTGGATTACAGAGGAACAGTTGCTTGATGCGCTAGAAGTGCAGATGAAGATACCGCGTGTTGACTTGTTTTCACATTACATCGCGCCTCACGTCATCCGGATGGTCCCCAAAGGATTTGCCCAGAAGAATCTAGTCATTCCCGTTGAGCAAAACGGTGCGGTATTGCGTGTAGCGATGCATGATCCGCTTGATTATTTTGTCATCGAGGATCTGAGAATGCTGACAGGCTTTCAAATTCAACCGGCGTTAGCAAAATCGAATGAGCTTCGCCAAGCTCTTGCCAGACACTATCATTTTGACGAGTCAGCAGAGTCTACTGATGGGGTCCATATAGAGGACGTCCAAACGAACACAAGTGTTCCAGAGGAAGATGCCCCGATTATCCGCTTGGTGAATCAGATGATCCAGCTCGCCATTGACGAAGAAGCCAGTGACATCCACCTCGACCCGGGACCTCACCATGTGGTCATGCGCTACCGAGTTGACGGGCTGTTAAAAACGATTCGCACCGTCCCTGGACAGATGCAAAACGCCCTAACGGCCAGACTCAAAATTATGGCGCAGCTTGATATTACCGAGACAAGGCTACCCCAGGATGGACGTATTCAAAACTATTCAATGTTTCCAGGAACTGATTTTCGCTTATCGGTGCTGCCAACTGTCAACGGCGAAAAAATCGTGATCCGTATCCTTCACCGTCACAACGACATTGCCCATCTTGACAAGCTTAGCTTAAGCCCGAGTCATCTAGATAAATTCAAGACATTGCTCGAACAGCCAAATGGCTTTGTGCTAGTGACAGGGCCAACTGGCGCTGGGAAATCGTCAACGCTGTATGCCAGCCTTCAGCACCTGCTGTCGGACGAGGTGAATGTCGTAACGATTGAAGATCCTGTCGAGTATCAGCTGCAAGGGGTGAATCAGGTGCAGGTGAATGCCGCCGTTGGCTTAACGTTTGCCAGAGGGTTGCGGACGGTGCTGCGTCAGGACCCAAACATCGTGATGGTCGGGGAAATTCGTGATCAAGAAACAGCTGAGATTGCAACAAGAGCAGCGTTGACGGGACATCTCGTGCTGAGCACTCTGCATACAAATAGTGCTGTTGCGGCGATTCCGAGATTAATTGATATGGGCATTGAGCCTTATCTCGTCGTCTCATCTTTATCAGGTGTGATGGCCCAACGTCTCGTTCGACGAATTTGTACGCATTGCAAGGAATCGTATGAAGGCTCCAGCATGGACAATGAGCTGATGCAAACGCATGGCATCACATGCACCACCTTCTCTCGAGGACGTGGTTGCACGTACTGTGGCGGAACGGGTTATAAAGGGCGTATTGCGGTGCACGAGCTGCTCGTCATTGATGATAGAGCAAGAGAAATGATGATGAATCATGCGTCGGTGCCTGACATTCGTGCCTATGCAAGGTCCCAGGGCATGTGTTCCTTGCTTGAGGATGGTTTAGACAAAGTCCGGCAAGGCGTAACAACGGTAAGTGAAATTCTACGAGTAACAAGTACGATCTAAGGAAGGTGATAGGGTTGAAGACATATATTGAGGAGTTGCTCGTTGAAGCCTTTGAGAAAGGGGCGTCTGATTTACATTTGACTGTCGGTGTGCCGCCTATGTTTCGAATTAACGGGGAGCTAGTGCCCTCTCAAAAAGATGGTATGCAGGCACGAGAAACGGAAGACATGTGTGACGCATTGCTTGATGATGGGCAACGGGACACATTAAAGCGGCAAGGCGAGCTGGATTTTTCGTATAGTGTGTTCGGTGTGTCACGGTTTCGGATGAATGTATACAAGCAGCGCTCCTGTTATTGTTTAGCGGCTCGTGTCATTCCTTCCCATATTCCATCAATTGAAGAGCTCGGGCTGCCTTCTGTCTTAAAACGCATTATTCGTCAGCCACAAGGTCTTGTGCTTGTGACGGGACCGACGGGAAGTGGGAAATCAACAACGCTCGCAGCGATGATCCATGAAATCAATCAGCATGAGGCCCGCCACATCATCACCTTGGAAGATCCGATTGAGTATTTGCATAAACATCAACGTTCAATCATCCATCAGCGTGAGGTTGGCTTTGACACAACCAATTTTAAAGCTGGCTTAAGGAGTTGCCTACGGCAGGATCCAGATATTATTTTGGTCGGCGAGCTGCGTGATTTAGAGACCATTTCGACGGCCATTACAGCGGCAGAGACAGGTCACCTCGTGTTAGGTACGCTGCATACGACGGATGCTGCCTCCACGATCGACCGCATCATTGATGTCTTTTCGTCAGATCAGCAACGACAAATTCGCATTCAGCTCGCTTCGGTACTCACAGCGGTTGCCTCCCAGCGCCTGTTTAAAACGAAGGATGGAAAAGGGCGAAGAGCGGCTGTTGAAATGCTCATCAACACACCAGCCATTGCCAACCTGATACGCAATGAAAAGATCCACCAAATTCAAAATGTGTTGCAGACAAGCAAGGCGCAAGGTATGCAAACATTGGATATGGCTGTGAACGAACTCATGCAGCAAGGACTGATTCAACACGATGATATGCGCATGGCGTCGAGAGAGCGTGCCTTCTGATGAAACAGTTTCGATATGAGGGGCACGATCGCTATGGCCGCAAAGCTGCCGGGAGGGTAAAGGCGGAAAATAAGCAGGAAGCCATTCGTCTGCTGCGTGAGCAACGGGTCGCTCCGGTAAAAACAGAGGAGCTCACCGGGATTCTATATAAGGACATCTCCTTGCCTGAACGCCTACCTTTAAAGGAATTTGTCGCTTATGTGCGCCAGTTTGCGACTTTACTTAAGGCGGGGACCACCTTAGTAGATGCGACACAAATCCTCAGGGTACAAACAAAACACAAGAAGCTAAAGGCTGCTTTGGCGTCGATTGAAGAAAGCATGCGCGAAGGAAAGCCGTATACCGAAGCGGCTGAACCGTTTTCCTCCTTGTTTCCAACGCTATATCTCAACATGATGAAGGCGGGTGAAGCAGGAGGCAGGATGGACGACATTCTTGAGCGAATGGCCGATCATTATGAGAAGGTTCAGAAAACACGAAATCGAATTGTGTCTGCGCTGGCGTATCCTCTCGCTGTAATGGCGGTCATCGTCGCCATTATTTTCTTCCTATTGCTTTTTGTTGTTCCGGCCTTTTCAGATTTACTGCCGTCTGAGGATCAGCTGCCGACAATCACCCAATTTGTCATGGTGGCAGGCAGGCTTGTTGGTTCTTATTGGTGGGCTGGAGCTGCAATTGTGATCGCTCTGGTAGTGACCATTAGCTTGTTTGTCCGCCACAAGCAAAGCCGTTTTGTGATGGAAAAAATCCTGTTGAAAACACCTATTATAGGCTCTGTGCTGCAAAAAAACATTCTCGCAACGATTTCTAGAACATTAAGCACGTTGTTTGAAAGCTCTGTTCCGATTCTGGAGGCAGTGGAGGTCATGGCAGAGATCAGCGGCAGTGAAGTGGCTAGACGCGTATTGCAAGATGCCCATCGTTCCCTGGAACGAGGCGAATCACTTTCATCCCCAATGAAAACCCATTGGTTGTTTCCCCATATGTTTACACAAATGGTTGTCATCGGGGAGACATCCGGGACTTTAGACCATATGCTCGACAAAATCGCTCTTTTTTATGAGGACGAGATTGATCGTCAAACAGAATTAATGAAAGCCTTGCTTGAACCCGTGATGATACTGATTCTAGCCATCTCTGTTGGAACAATCGTGAGTGCGATTACACTACCGATGTTTGAAATCTTTAAAAGCGTCCAATCATAAGTCCCTCGATTTTTTTAAAAAACTATGAAAAAAGAACTAGACAAGTGAATGTTGGCAAATTATAATACGAATAGAATGATTTAACAGTTAATAAATCTTGGAAGCGATGAGCGATGATCTGTATTTGGGCACTTGGATCATCAGGAGCGAGTAGTGCAACCGGCCGATTTTGCGTATTAGCAAAGTTGGCTATTTTTATGGGCAAATTTAAAGCAAGTCTTACTGTATCAAACAAATAAACGATTGTAGGAGGCTTCACAATGAGAAAATTTTGGAAAAATGAAAAAGGGTTAACGTTGATTGAGCTTTTGGCTGTTGTTGTTATTTTAGGAATTTTTGCAGCGATTGCGATCCCAAGCATTGGTTCCCTGATTGATAACAGTAAAAAAGACGCTCATGTTGCA
This sequence comes from Aureibacillus halotolerans, assembly GCF_004363045.1. NCBI lineage: Bacteria > Bacillati > Bacillota > Bacilli > Caryophanales > Bacillaceae > Aureibacillus > Aureibacillus halotolerans. Next base: position 19,213 of record NZ_SNYJ01000010.1, on the reverse strand, counting down.
AATGCCCAGCAGTTAATTAACTCGACACGTATTGCTGTTCTCGATGATGCAGAGCTTAGAAATCTAGATGCCGACGACACCGCCTATATTCCTGTGCAATATTTTATCGCAAACGGCTACATAAGTGAATTGACTGATCCAGATGGAGATGATTATCGAGGTGTTGGAGGAGGGACTAGTATTAATATTTCACCAGATACAAGGTACTCGTCCTTTGTTAAAGTTACTCGGGGGAAAAACAATTCCTATGAAGTAGCTGTTAAGCTTGTAAATGAAGAGCGTGGTTTGGTGACTAGAAAAGGTGAAGCCATTTCCGAACAAAACCTTCGCGAAAGAGGGCGTAAAGCTGTCTTAGTCACTGCGTCTAATACAACGCCATAACCAACCAACAAGACAGAGGTGAGTGCCATGAGGTGGCGAAAAAAGAACCCGCAGGAGCGTCATGCGCTCATTTTCAAAGATCATGTCATACGGTACGTTCGAAGTCAGGGACCGGCGCTAAAAGCGGCGGTCTTTGCTGATGAATATAGGTTGCCAGAAGGGCTTATCCAGCAAGGAAGCATCGTGGATGTCGAGCAGCTTGGTCAAGTGTTGCACACATGTGCAAAGCAATGGGGTTTGCAGCGGAAACAAGTCCAGTTTTGTATCCCGGATGCCCATGTGTTGGTACGCACGATCGAAGTTCCTGCAACGGTTCCTGAGGAGGAGCTGAAAGGGCATTGTTATTATGAGCTCGGCCAATCCATTCATTTGCCGTTAGAGGTGCCAGTGCTGGATTGCTGGCGTGTGAAAAAGACAGCTGAGACGCAGGAAGTTGTCATGTATGCGGCTGAAGAGAACGTTGTTCAGAGCTTTGTTAAGCTTCTAGGCGATGCGAAAATGCAGGCGACGGTGGCAGATGTTTCAACGCTATGTGCGTATCGATCATTCATCTCACTCGCAAGCATTGACCCACAGGCTCACTATGTATTGCTCCAAGTCGATGAATCTGCCGTGACGATGACGATTTATTATGATCATGTTCCGATGTTTTATCGGCATTCCCCACGCGCTCCTGACGCACCGTTTGGATTCGTTGAGGAGCTCGGACGGCTCATGCATTTTTATGAGTTTACGATGAATCAGGGCGCAGCCGCCGTAGAGGCGGTTGGGCTCACGGGCGATGATCCGAACTTGAGCATTGTTGAGGAGACGTTGCGAGCTGAGCTGGTCGTTCCAATTGAAACCTTAGGCAACGCCGTTTGGCCGCCAATAATGGGAGAAACGTTTTATGACGCCTTGGGCTTGACGCTACGAAAAACGGTGATTTTTTCATGAGAAAAGACATAAATTTGCTGCCAGAGCAGCCAAATGTACGCCCGTTTCGCTGGAAAATGATCTTCGGGCTTGTCGGCGTGTTCTTGTTTTGTATCGCTATCTTTTTGGGATACCCGATGTATTTGCAAAAACAAACGGCGGCTCTGCGGGACCAAGTGGATGACTTGTCCATGCAGCTTGCAGCACAATCGACCCCTGAGGAGACTCCAATTACACCTGAAGGTGCATTGCAGCAACTGCAGACGGAGTATTTGCCATTATCAGTGCTTCTAACAAAGCTTCATGCGCTTTTGCCTGAAAAGGCGGTCGTTGTAGGCGTTCACTATTCCTCAGCTGGCGTCGTGGAATGGTCAGCGCAATTTTCCACGCTTGAAGCGGTAGCCACCTATATGGCAGCTGTTCAAGCGGAAAAATCCGTGGAAAATGTTTCGATTGTGCAGGTCGAACAGGACCCGCTTGTGAAAAACAAGCCATATGTCGCCGTGCTGATGGTTGAAGGAATTTCTTCGGCACTTCAAGAGGAGGAGCGGAAGGAATGAAAAAACTCAAACGAACACGAAACTCGTTTCTTCTCATCGGTTTAAGTAGTTTGTTCCTCCTTACGTGTCTGCTGTTTGTCTTGCAGTTCATTTTGCCAATGCTGCAGGAAAAGACACTGCTCCAACAATCTTTAGCAGGGATGACGCAGGCCATTTCCGCGACTGCACATACAACCGTTAATGATACAGACGAGTCGTTAGAACTTACAGACAAGAAAGTACCTGCATCACCTCAAGAGGAAGCACTGCTACGCGCCCTTTCTTCTGCATCTAAAAAAGCGAAGGTCACCGTTACAGCGATCTCCTTTCAGTCAGCTGTCCAACTTGTGCAAGAGGTGGAAGAAGAGGTCTTGGAGCTCGATACCGATTGGTCCGACGATGATGCTGAGGTGGAGCCACCGATGGAGCCATCAGACCAAGTCTCTCAAGGAATAGAAGGCGTGTACCCTGTTCGCATGATGGTCACGGTTGAAGTCTCTTCTTACACTGAGCTACAGGCATTTTTGCAAGAGGTTGATCTGTTGGAACGGTTTGTTGGCGTAGAGTCGGTTTCGGCACCAGCGTTTACAACGGACAGAAATTCTGTTGACATGGTGCTCGCTGCGTATTACATTCCCCGTCCATCATCGTAAGAGCAACGATTGTTTATCCTTCCTCTTTTTGTGGAATGGTAAGATGACACATTCAAGATAAACAGAAATGAGGAACGAACATGTCATTGTCTACGATATTAAAATGGTTAACGGGTCTAGCGGAAGGGTTTTTAGGTATTCCTATAATTGGTGGTGCATTTATTCTTGCCAATGGCTGGGCGCCGTTAGGTTTTATGCTAGTCGTCCATATCGTCGTCTTACTCATCAGCAAATCGCAGAAAAAAAGCTATATGGGCTCAGTGCTAGGGATCATAACAAGCATTATCGGTCTTATCCCGATCGTTGGGATGATTTTTCATATCATTACAGCTCTTGTGTTGCTCGTTGATGCCTGGTCCTCAACAGCTAAAGAAAAATGATAATAAAACGCGATCTCTTCGGAGGTCGCGTTTTCATTTCTTACGCTGTTTTTCAGTTTAATTGTCTAGGCCTTCGTTTTGTATGAATGACACACTTGACAGATTTGTCCAAATTCTCTATTGTGATAGAGAATACACAAATAAATCGTCCACTGGGGGCGCCTATTGTTGGCTGAGATAAGGACATTGTCCTTGGTCCCTTTGAACCTGATCTAGATCATTCTAGCGTAGGGAAGTGGAGACGGTCGCGATGCGTCTATTTTTGTTATGCGCTATGCTCAACCGCTCCTTTTCCGGGAGCGGTTTTTACTATCTCTTGCCGCTCTCGCGTGGGAAGTTGGAATAGGCCCTAGGTGAACGAAGAGGAGGAAACGAATTGACGTTTACAGAACGACTTCGTGAAGAAAATGACGCGACCTATCAGGCTATTTTTGATCACCCTTATGTACAGGGGCTGAAAACGGGTCATGTCCCTAAGAACGCCCTTGTGCATTATGTGAAGCAGGATTTCGAGTATTTGAACGCCTTTATGCGCGTGTATGGGTTGGCAATATCAAAATGTGAGACAAGAGAAGAAATGAGCTTATTTAATGAACAAATTGGCTTCGTTCTTCATAGTGAAATTCATCCACATAACAATCTTTGTGAAGTGGCTGGCGTGCCCTATGAGGAGCTGCAAGGGTATCCACTTGCCCCAGGTGCCAGCCATTATATTTCACATATGATGACCACCGCCCAGCAGGGAACGTTAGGCGAAATTGTCGCTGTGCTGTTGCCCTGCCCATGGACATATTTAGACATTGGCGAGCGCCTCATGAAAGAAGCAGCACCCCAGCCAGGTCTGCATCCGTTTTATGAATGGATTAATTTTTACGGAACAAAAAGCATGGAGGGTGTGACAGGGAAGCTGCGGTCATGGCTCGACCGATATGCAGAAACGGCGTCTGAGCGGGAAAAGGAAAAAATGCGCGTGGCGTTTGCGAAAAGCTGTCAGCTGGAGCTAGGCTTTTGGGAAATGGCCTATACGGTCGAAGAATGGCCAGTTAGAGACGCCGTATTGCGTCGTTAAAAGAGTCACAAAAACCACGAGATTTCATACCTCGTGGTTTTTGTGCGTTGTAAATTGGAACAGCGACTTGTGTCACTTATCCCCTGAATAATGCTCCAGAAGATAGCGAATAAATGTGTCGGCTGCGTTCGTTCGTTCAGTGGTGGCTTCTACTAAGCAAAAATCCCGCTTAAGTGCTGGCCAACCAATCATAGGAACGATGTACAATTCTTTTTGTTTTAACGATTTGCTGACGACCCATTTTGAAAGGATGGAAACGCCTAGCCCGTTAACGACCGCTTCCTTGACGCCGTAATTGCTTGAGATGGTCGTCACCCTTTTGCTATGAAGCTTATGCGTATCAAAAAAACGATTCATTACTTCACGAGTTCCCGATCCAGGTTCACGCGACACCCAAGGCCATTCTGCAAGTTGTTTTGGTGAAACGGGCGCAGTTAGCTGGTGACTGTAGGAGGCAGGCGCAACAAGCACCATCTCATCCTCTAAAATGGGGGTGACATGAAGCTGCGGCAAAGTCACTTTGCCTTCAACGAAACCGAGAGTCAGAGTTCGATCGTGCACCTTCTCGGCAATGCTGGACGTATTTTCAATGAAAACCCTCAGCTCGACTCCTGGAAAGGCTTGTTGAAAGGGCGCCAATAACGAGGGAAGTAAATACTCGCCAATGGTATAGCTCGCGCCAATGGCTAATGTCCCTTCCACCCGCTGGTGCAGACCATCGATCTCCTGAATCGTCTGGTCGTAGAGAGCCACCAACTCTTGCGCTCGCTGATAAAAAAATTCACCTGTCGCCGTTAGCTTGACAAACTTCTGCGAGCGATCAATTAATGTTGTCTGAAACTCTTCCTCAAGCTGCTTAATATGCAGAGACACACTAGGCTGAGACAACAGCAATTTTTGCGCAGCTTTCGTGAAGCTTTTTTCATCAGCTACAGCAATAAAGGTACGTATAGGTTCAAGCGCCATAAGGTTTCCCTCGCTTATTCGAGTTTCCAAGTAAAATGACGATAAGGGGCGAACTCTTCGTCTGCTTTGCTCGCCTAGCTCCTCATGTACAAGTGCACACTGCAGGTCAGCATCCTTGACCTTCATGCATCTCCCCATTTTACAGGTCCGTTTTTGTTTATTCACAGTTCATTATCGGGCACCTCTCGTTCGTTCACAAGCTTCAAAGGTGCTCTTCTTATAAAGAGCATACCACAAGACAGCAGAAAAGGAGTTGGCACCAAGCCCTCTTGCAATGCTTAGCAGCGCCGGATTCCATAATTTGCGTAGTATACGTTGTAGCCTAAACGCCAAGCTAGTAAACAAATGAAGCAAAGTAGGTGAGGGCATGAATCTACAACGACCGAAGGATCCGATGACAAGAGATGATGTGCTGAGGCCCGTGAACGTGAGGCGGTCGCCAACAGATGACTTTAGCGAGATGCAGGCGATACAGGAAACGGCGGATGCCCCGTCCACAACCTCGGACGTCAAAGAACGCCCATACTGCAAATAGACAGGAGATGATGATCGTGAATAAGGAAAACCAGCAGAAGGAAACTTTGCAGCCAACGGAACAATCAAAAGAGATTGAGCATACGACCCCACACCCAAACATCGAACGTGAAGACGAAACGATTAAAAATACGTCTAGCTGAGCGCACATTGACAGGTTTATCCTCTGTTAACAAGTGGAAAAGTGTTAGCAATCACTGTTCTTTACAGAGGAGGGCTGGCATGGCTAATCATAAAAAGATGACACGGGAAGAAGCCGGGCGCAAAGGCGGACAAGCAACAGCAAAAAAACACGGCAGAGAGTTTTTTCAGGAGATTGGTGGGAAGGGCGGAGAAACAACGTCACAACGCCATGACCGCGAGTTTTTTCAAGAAATCGGTGGCAAAGGTGGCGGCAGTACTTCAAAGCGCTACAAGCGTCCTTTTTTTGAAGAAATTGGTCGCAAGGGTGGAAAAAATAAACCAAAAGCATCAGAGTGAGCAGGCCGCATAGGGTCTGTTTTTTTTATGTTATCCATTTAAAGGCTTTCCTTTACCCTCTCTTAAAGCTACTACGGGTCTTCACTGGCTTGGAGAAAAGTAACATCATGCCCTTTTTCTCGGAAAACCACACGAAAAATGTTGATTTGCTTTTGTTTTGATTTATAATTGTCTTTAAACAAAAACAAACGTAACAAAAAGAAACGAATGGAGGAGACAACAAATGGTACAGCATGCTTGGGAAGCTAAACAAGCGCCAGTAACAGTTGGACTGAAAGAGCTCGTTTATCGCTCAAATATCCTTGGGCAAGATCGATCGGTCGCGAACTGGGGTGGTGGAAACACATCGATGAAAATGGTGGAAAAGGATTTTCGAGGTAGAGATGTCAATGTGATGTACGTGAAAGGCAGTGGTTCAGACCTTGCGACCATGGGGGAAAGCCATTTTACAGGTCTTCGAATCGATGATATTGCGCCTTTAAAAGATAGAGATGAGATGACGGACGAGGATATGGTCGCGTATCTTTCGCATTGTATGGTCAATTCAGCGCATCCGCGGGCATCGATCGAGACGTTGCTGCATGCTTTTTTGCCCTACCCACACGTCGACCATACGCACCCTGATGCCATTATTAGCATCTGTTGTGCGGAAAATGGCCAGGAGCTAGCGGAAAAGATTTACGGAAACCGCTTTGTATGGGTGCCATACATTCGCCCTGGATTTACATTGTCTAAGCTTATCGCGGAAGCTGTTGAAGGAAACCCGAATGCGGAGTGCGTGCTTATGGAAAAGCATGGCCTTGTGACGTGGGGAGAAACGAGCAGCGAGTGCTACGATAAAACCATCGCGATTATCCAAGAAGCCGAAGCGTTCTTAAACGAACGGGCGCAAGCATCTCCGTTTGGTGGCGAAAAGCATCATGCCCTTTCTGTTGAGCGTCGCCGTGACGTTGTGGCGGAGGTATTACCCGCAATCCGCAGAGAAGTGAGTGAGCGACAACAAATGCTGCTTACGTTTGATGACAGCGAGGATGTTTTAACGTTCGTTAACAGTCATGAAGGTCCTACGCTGTCTCAGGTTGGTGCAGCTTGCCCCGATCACCTCGTGCATACGAAACGGACGCCATTATGGGTTCCTTGGGATCCGCAATCAGGCACAATTGAAGAGTTGAAAAACCTGCTCGTGGCAGGAATTCAGGAATATAAAGCAGAGTATCAATCGTATTTTGAACGTAATCGGACGGAGGGCGACATGTTGGTTGATGATGCGCCGCGCGTCGTGCTCATCCCGGGGGTTGGTATGGTCAATACAGGGAAAAGCACACAGCATGCCAACATTAGCGCATCTCTCTATCATCGAGCGATTGCGGTGATGGAAAAAACAACGACGGTCAGCTCGTTTGTCTCCTTAAATGAAAACGAATCCTACCGTGTGGAGTATTGGCCGCTTGAGCTTTATAAACTATCGTTAGCACCACCAGAAGCGGAATTCTCACGGAAAATTGCGTTTGTAACAGGCGGCGCTGGAGGCATTGGAAGCGCGACGTGTCAGGCTCTCCTTGAACAAGGGGCTCATGTGATATTGGCTGACTTAAATGAAGACGGAGCAAAAGAAAAAGCGGCAGAATTTAATGAAACGTATGGGGAGCACCGTGCCCTAGCGGTGAAAATGGATGTGACAAGCGAGGAGCAGGTTAAGGCGGCGCTTAAAGAAACCGTGCTCACATATGGTGGTGTCGATCTTTTAGTCAACAACGCTGGCCTCGCAACGTCTAGCCCATTTGAAGAAACGGAGCTCTCTGAATGGAACATTAATGTAAACGTGCTCACAACAGGCTACTTTTTAGTGGCGCGAGAGAGCTATAAGCTGATGAAGGAGCAAGCGTTGCAAGGAAGCATCGTGTTTGTCGGGTCAAAAAACTCGGTATACGCGGGCAAAAACGTCACAGCCTATTCGACAGCCAAAGCCGCTGAAATTCATTTGGCACGATGTATTGCTGCTGAGGGCGGAGAACATGGCATTCGCGTGAACTCTGTACTGCCTGATGCCGTGCTTCAAGGATCGGCCATTTGGGGATCTAAATGGCGCGAGGAGCGTGCGCAAAGCTATGGAATTGCCCCTGATGAGCTGGAGGAGCATTACCGCAATCGAACGATCTTAAAGGTGAATATCTATCCTAGCGACATCGCGAATGCGATTGCATTTCTTGCTTCATCTAAAGCCGCGAAAACGACAGGATGTATGCTGACTGTTGACGGTGGGGTTCCTGCTGCCTTTACGCGTTAGTTTTCACACGGATTAAAGCGATCTAAAATATGAAAGCGAGGTGAGCGCTGTTTACAGGGGGGACGCCTCCTGTAAACAGCATCGTATATGACAAATCAATTTACTCGTTCGGATAAAGCGTACCAAGTGTTTGAAGAGGAGCAAATAAGCCGCGGAATTGATATTGATCAAGCTGTAGAGCAGATTAAGGCATTGCAAATTGAAACCCCGTCTTGGGGATACGGAGATTCTGGCACACGGTTCAAAGTGTTCCAACAAGAAGGTGTGCCACGGTCCCCCTTTGAAAAAATTGATGATGCGGCGTTTGTCCATGAGCTAACAGGGGCTTGTTCATCAGTTGCGATTCATATTCCTTGGGACCACGTGGACAATTTTGCAGAGTTGAAAGACCATGCGCAGGCAAAGGGCATCGGGCTAGGAGCTGTGAATCCGAATCTCTTTCAGGAGGACATCTACAAATTTGGCAGTGTGACAAACACTGATCCAGACGTGAGGAAACGAGCTGTTGATCATTTATTAGAGTGCGCAGACATAGCGAAAACCATTGGCTCAAGAGATGTCTCCCTTTGGTTCGCTGATGGAAGCAACTACCCTGGTCAAGTCGATTTTAGACAACGTAAGCATTGGATGTACGAAGGTTTGAAAGCGCTCTATGAAGCACTTGATGAGAATCAACGCATGTTAATTGAATACAAGTTCTTTGAACCTGCCTTTTACCATACCGACCTGGCCGACTGGGGAATGGCCTTCAACATGGCGAACAAACTCGGTGGGAAAGCACAGGTGTTGGTGGACACAGGTCATCACGCTCAAGGAACGAATATTGAACATATTGTGGCGTATCTCATTGACGAAGAGAAGCTCGGCGGCTTCCACTTTAATAGCCGTAAATATGCCGATGATGATTTGATCGCGGCTAGCCTAGATCCATACGAGCTCTTCCTTATTTTCAACCAAATTCAGCTCGCGTCAGCGGACACGAACCCTGATGTCCAAAAAACGGCTAAGGACATTGCGTTTATGCTAGACCAAAGCCACAATGTTGAAAAGAAGATTCCAGCCGTTCTTCGCTCCATCATGAATGTGCAAACGCAATTTGCAAAGTCATTGCTAGTGAACCATCAGGCATTGGCAGAAAAGCAAGTACAGCAAGATGTTCTTGGCGCTGAACAAGTCGTGAGAGAGGCGTATGAATTTGATGTTCGACCGTTGCTCCATCGCGTTCGTGAAGAGCTTGGGCGTCCAATTGATCCTTACAAGGCTTACGAGCAAAGTGGGTATGAAGCGAATATTTCAAGTCGAGGCAAGGGCGGGATGAGCTGGTGACCGTTCTCGCCTTCGATCTTGGGGCAAGCAGTGGCCGCCTTCTCGTGGGTGCGCTGACAGATGGTTGCCTTGTCGTCAAGGAAGTGCACCGCTTTGACAACACCCCTGTAAGGGTTCATGATGCGCTTCATTGGGATGTGTTGAAGCTATGGCATGAGATGAAAGTCGGCTTGAAAAAGGCGGTTGATGGAGGATGGAAGCCAGAAAGCATTGGCATTGATACGTGGGCTGTTGATTACGGCCTTCTTGACCGTCAAGGCCAACTGTTAGGTCATCCATTCCATTATCGAGATCAACGCACAAAAGCGGTTATGGACAACGCTTTTCAGACGGTCTCTCGTGAGGATATTTTTATGGAAACAGGCATTCAGTTTCTTGAATTCAATACGTTGTACCAGTTGATCTCTCAGCAGCAATCCGATCCAGAACGGCTAGAACAGGCCAAAACGCTGCTCATGATGCCTGACTTACTACGTTATTTCCTAACAGGGGAGACGTTTGCTGAACGGACCAATGCATCCACGACGCAATGTTGGTCGCCGAAAACGGAAACGTGGAGCAAGTCGTTGTTTGACGCCTTTGATTTGCCGATTCGACTCATGCCGCCATTGTTAGCGCCTGGCGACAAAGCTGGGACGTTGACAGCTGCCGTAACAGAGGAGACAGGAATGGACCCTATTCCTGTCATTGCTGTAGGCGAACATGATACAGCTTCTGCTGTTGCAGCCGTCCCGGCAAAAGATACCCCGTTTGCTTATTTAAGCTGCGGCACATGGTCGCTTTTAGGCACGGAAGTAGAGACCCCTGTAATCACTGAGCAATCCGCCACTTGGAACTTCACAAATGAGGCTGGAGTGTATGGCAGTTACCGTCTGTTAAAAAACATTATGGGCTTGTGGCTCCTGCAGGAAAGCATGCGTGTTTGGGAGCGAGAAGGGAAGCCGTTTTCCTTTGAAAAGATGAATAACGAAGTCGCGGTAGTGGCTCCGTTTCGTAGCTTGATTGATCCAGATGATCCTCGCTTTTTGAAGCCGGCGAACATGGTGCAAGCCATTCAACAGTATTGCGCTGACACGAATCAGCCTGTGCCAGCGACGCAAGGTGAGATTGTACGTACCATTCTTGAGAGTTTGGCCCTCGCCTACCGTCGAACGCTTGAGCGCACTGAGCAACTTGTTGGAAACACCTTTCAAGGGCTTCATATGGTTGGCGGTGGTATTCAAAATAAGGTATTATGTCAGATGACAGCCAACGCCATCGGGAGGCCTGTTTGGGCAGGACCCATTGAAGGAACCGGCATTGGCAACATGCTCGTGCAGCTCATTGCATTAGGACGGATTGAGGATTTGCAGGAAGCTAGAAGAATTGTTGCTCGCTCTGAGACGGTGACAACATATGAGCCGTCAAAGGAAGCCGACGCTTGGACGATAGCGTACAAACGATTTTTGCAGCTTGTGGACTAAGGGGGAGAAACGGATGTTGTTAGTCGCAGAAAGGCAACAGAACATTCTCGAAAAGGTGAATGAACAAGGCAGTGTCCGTGTAAACGAGCTTAGTGCCTTTTATCAAGTTACGGAGGAAACGATCCGTAGAGATCTTTTTAAGCTTGAGAAGGACGGGAAGTTAAAGCGGACACATGGTGGGGCTGTGCGCATCACGGAGTCCTTAGAAACCCCTTATTTGGAAAGAGAAGTTCTGCAGGCAAAGGAAAAAATCGCGATCTCTAAAGCCGCTGTTCAATGGGTGAAGGAAGGCGATTCCATTGCGCTAGATGCCAGTACAACATCTTGGTACGTTGCGCAGCATCTTCCAGACATGCGCTTGACCGTTTTAACCAACGCCATTCAAGTGGTAACCGCCCTAAGTGGAAAGGAACAAATTGAAGTGATTTCAACAGGTGGCTCACTACGTCCTTCCTCACTTTCGTTTGTCGGACGTCTGGCAGAAGAGGCCCTATCTTCCTATCATGTTAATAAAGTGTTTATGTCTTGTAGAGGCTTGCATCTGCCTTCAGGAATTGTGAGTGAACCAAGCGAGATGCAGTGTATGATCAAACGGAAAATGCGAGGCATTGCAGACCAAGCCTTTTTGTTGGCGGACCATAGCAAGTTTGGTCAACAATCCTTTTCAGCGCTAGGCACTCTTTCCGATTATGATCGGATCATTACAGACTGGCCAGAGGACGATGTGCCAACCGATATTCTTGAGGGGGTTGTATGGCAAACCGTTCGTATCTAAATCAGGCTGATGAGAAACGCTCGCTTTCGTCGTTGCGTTGGCTTGTCCGGTGCTAAATGTATAAAGAAAAAATCCGTACGACTACGAAATCAGTTGGAATTTCATAGTCCGTTTCGGATTTTTTTGTTTGGCAGCTGTATAAAACAGTTAAATCACTTTTACTTAGTATCTCAACTTTCGCAGCGTTTATAATCGAGAAAATATGAGATAGGTCTATTGAAATAAAGAGAGACACCTACTAGGTGAAGATATTATGTTTACTACCCTACACTTCCAAAAGGAAAAGAATCTTTCAAGCTGGGATGAGTTAATTTCATAACAAATTTTTTGTGAGCCATGCCTTAGCTTAAAACATGCGTAGAAAAATCAAAAGCAGCCACTAGTGAGACTCCAGCGGCAAAGAAAACACGATGAGGTCCTTTCGAATCGATGTTGCACTTGTACCCGTAGGGTGTAAAAGCGAGCTAAGCGAGACCCCACAGAGCGCGCAAGCGATCGAGGAGGCGCAGCAGAAGCCCGGCGGCAAAGAAATCACGACGAAGTCTTTTTGAGTCGATGATGCACTTGTACCCTTTAGGGTGAAAGCGAGCGTATGGCAGCTTGTGTAATAGCGGTCCTAACAATAAATTGCAGGTTTACCCATCTATATCTAAAAGTGTCCCCGAAATTAAGGTGCGAAAGTTGACCTAGTATTCTCCAAAATTATCTCAAGCCTTTATTTTTTCAACGCTTGTCTACGCGTAAACCTCGTTTGCTTTGAATACACATTGTAAAAAAGTGTACAGGAGGCGAAGGTATGTCTTCAATGATCTGGCATCAAGTCAGAGAGGGAGAGAGTGTTTATGATATTGCTCGTCAGCATATTGTTCCGATTAAAGCTTTAATGGAAGCGAACGAAGGCATTGGTCAACTTTTCGTAGGCCAATGGCTGCAAATTCCGCAGTCGGTTCAGGGGTATGTTGTTCAAGAAGGGGATACGCTTGAAGAACTTTCACGGCAATGGAACATCTCTAAGGCCACTCTCGTCAATCAAAACACCCTTCGAACGGAGGAGCTGTTGGTTGGACAAATTCTATTGCGTCAAGTCACCTATACCGTTCAGGCTGGCGATACGTTGTTTAGTTTAGCGGATAAATTTCAAACAACCGTTGCCAGCTTTGAAGCGTTAAACAATGTGAATGTTGGCGAGCTTCAGGTAGGGCAAGTCCTCCAAATTCCTGGGTATACTGCAGCGATGACCATCGGCCAGGCGCAAATTTACGATCGACCGTCTACTAAAGGTCGCGTGCTGCTCCGGCCAGTGACGGGGGCACGCTTTACCGTGACGGGCTCTGGTGATGGTTGGCTAAAGGTACGTCTTTTTGATGGAAGAGAAGGGTGGTTAACCGAGGGGCAATCGCGACTTGAAGTGAGTACAAGGGACGACAAACCGCTCGCACTGTTAGGGTACTTTACAGAGGATGAGGGTCCGGGGCTTCCAGGATCTGAAGCCTCCTTTTTGGCGCATGCAAACGATTTACAAGACGTCAGCTTATTTTATTATCAAATTCGCTTTGAAAATCCAACGACGCTCGGTAAGTTTGGGGAATTTACAGATGAAGCTCTTCGAACCTTAGTGGCTCAAGCGCACGCGCGAAACGTTCGCGTGTTAGCGGTTGTGCATAACTTGCTCTATATGGAAGGCCCGGCGACCATTTCAAAGGATGTTGTCAAAGAGCTCGTTTCCTCTAGCGCAAACCGACAGGCATTGATTGCGAACATTTTAAATCTCATCCGTCAGTTTAATTTCGATGGCATTGATTTAGATGTCGAAGAGGTTTACGAGGAGGATCGCGAGGGCTTGTCGCAGTTTATTATTGAGCTAGGCAATGCACTCCATCAAGAAGGCTACTTTTTTTCAGTGGCTGTGCCGTCGAAAACGAGTGCTGAGGACCCAAGCGCTTTTGCCAAGCCCTTTGATTATGCGGTGATTGGTGGAGCAGCTGATCAAGTGATTATTATGCTGTACAACGAGCACGGATGGCCGGGAAGTGGTCCAGGACCAGTGGTGTCCATTGGCCGGATGGAGCAGGCATTAACCTATGCAGCATCACTAATTCCCGCCAATAAAATACTAGGTGCAGTGTCGGTCTTTGGGTTTGACTTTAATTTAGAAACGGGCAAAGCTCGCTATTTAACATATGCTGGAGCCATTGAGACAGCCAACCAATTTGGGGCGACGATTCAATTTGATGAAGAAAGCCAAACCCCGTTCTACACATACACGGCAGAAAATGGGCAAGATCATGAGGTTTGGTTTGAAAACGAGCGCAGTATTATTGCAAAAGCCCGCCTTGCACAAACGTTAGGGGTGAATGGACTTGCGCTTTGGCGTCTTGGCATGGAGGACCCCGCCATATGGCCAGGACTAGAGGAGCAATTTACGTTGCGCAAGCCCTAGCTTCTTTTCTCCTGCCATCGATTTTGATACACTATAGAAACGAATTGGTAGGAAAGCGGTGTGAAATTGGAGATGGACCGGACACAGGATGAAGCTTATATGCGTCTGGCGATTGCGCAAGCAAAACAGGCAGAGGCTATTCGAGAAGTGCCGATTGGTGCCGTTATCGTACAGAACGGTGAAGTCATTGCTCAAGCCCACAATTTACGTGAAACAGAGCAGCGTGCTGTGGCTCATGCGGAGCTTTTAGCGATTGATTTGGCTTGTCTACGCACCGGTTTTTGGCGGTTAAATGACGCTGTTCTCTACGTCACTTTAGAGCCATGTGCCATGTGTAGCGGAGCTATCGTACTGTCGCGTATTGGCCGAGTCGTTTTTGGAGCAAGTGACCCTAAAGGCGGTTGTGCAGGAACATTGATGAATTTGCTGCAGGATGACCGTATGAATCACCAGGCCGAGGTAACAAGTGGCGTGCTGGCAGATGAATGTGGAGCGATGCTGTCCAGCTTTTTCAGGGACTTGCGAAAAAAAAGGGTCTGACTTGCAGTTTTGCTCTATAGCCTTTATAATAAATCTTGCACACTTTTGGTGTGCCTAACTTTTGGTATCAAATTTGCCGTGCTAAGTGGGGAGGTAGCGGTGCCCTGTACCCACAATCCGCTATAGTGGGACCGAATCCCTTCTCGAGGTCGTTCGTCGTATGGTCTGCCGCAAGTAAGTGGTGTTGACATCTGGGTCCTGCGCAACAGAAACCCGTAAATCCTGTCAGGTCCGGAAGGAAGCAGCAGTAAGCGGACCCTTTTGTGTGCCGCGGGGTTGCCTGGATCGAGCAAACTGCTTGCGTAACGCACGGGACGAATTGATCGACAGAAGGTGCACGGCTTTACCTTTACATAGTAACGTCCATGCTGTTAACTAACGCATGGACGTTTTTTGCGTTCGGGTTTTTTGAAAAAGGAAGCTGTACTCGCTATAATAGAAGAAGATAAGATGGAAAGGAGGCTCGCGTATGAGTTATCAGGCGCTTTATCGAACCTTTCGCCCACAAGCCTTTGCCGATGTCGTCGGACAGGAGCATTTGACGACCACGCTGCAAAATGCCATTGAAAAAAACAAATTCTCTCATGCCTATTTGTTCTCCGGTCCTCGTGGCACGGGGAAGACAAGTGCCGCGAAAGTAATGGCCAAAGCCATAAATTGTGAGCAAGCCCCTGCTCGCGAGCCTTGCAATACATGCAATGCATGTCGAGGTATTATGGACGGCTCTATTGCTGACGTGATTGAGATTGATGCGGCATCGAACAATGGTGTGGACGAAATTCGAGACATTCGTGATAAGGTGAAATACGCCCCTAGCTCGGTGAAGTATAAGGTGTACATTATTGATGAAGTGCATATGCTTTCTACAGGCGCTTTTAATGCACTGCTTAAAACATTGGAAGAGCCACCGCAACATGTTGTGTTTATATTGGCAACAACGGAGCCGCATAAGATTCCAGCCACGATTCTTTCACGCTGTCAGCGATTCGAGTTCAAACGACACACGATAGATGGCATGGTTGCTCGGATGGCTTTTGTCCTTCAGGAGCAACAGGTTACCGCAGATGACGTTGCCTTAAAACGAATTGCACGAGCTGCTGATGGCGGTATGAGGGATGCGCTAAGCATGCTGGATCAAGCCATTTCATTCAGTGACGGTCATGTCTCCATAGAAGACGTAATGAGCATGACAGGAATGGCGACCGCAGAATCTCTTTTCGGGCTATCGCGAGCCCTATACGAAGAAAATACAGCCACAACGCTCACCCTGCTGGAGCAGCTGATTTCTGAGGGAAAGGAACCTCAGCGGTTACTAGAAGACTTAATTTATTTTTTACGCGATCTCCTTTTGTATCAAAAAGCGCCGAGCATGGAGGAGCTGCTCCAGGTGGCCGATCTTGATGAGGGGTTTAAATCATTCGCCTCAGAAGCAAACGCCTCGTGGTTGCACGCGACACTGAAGCTTTTAAATGAAAGTCAGCAAGAGTTGAAATGGTCTGGTAACGCGAGAGTGATGCTTGAAGTCGCTCTCTTGAGACTCCCGGGCTCAGATGAAAACGTGATGCAGGAGCAAGCGACGCCTGTCCAAGCGTCCACATCGAGTTCAGGGAGTGAGGAGCTCCTTAAACGTATCGCTGCTTTAGAGCAAGAGCTGTCCAAGCTAGCGAGACAACAACCAACTGGAGCGGTTGCCTCTGATGCTTCGCCACAACAAACCGCGAGGAAGCGACCGCGCGGGCAGCAAATAAAGGTGCCCGTTGCCGAGATTCATCGAATGCTCTCTCAGGCTGAAAAAAAGGAGCTTCAAACACTCAAAAAAGCATGGCCTGATGTGATGGAACAAATAAAAAATGAAAAAATATCTGCCCATGCAACCCTCATTAGTAGCGAACCTGTAGCTGCCTCAGAAAACACTTTTTTACTCGCTTTTAAATATGACATTCATTGTCAAATGGTTTCTGATAACAAGCATCAGGTTTGTGATATTATAGAAGAGGTTCTAGCGAAGACGACGGGCAAACCGTACAGAGTGCTTACGGTCCCACAGACACAATGGCAAGACATTAGGGAATCGTTTATTCAAACACAACGTGAGCAAACTCCTGAATCAGCAGAGCCTGAGGAAGAAGATCCATTGATTGCTGAGGCAAAAAAGCTTGTCCCTGAGGAATGGTTAGATATTAAATCATGAGGAGGTCATGCAATGCGTGGCGGAATGGGAAATATGAACAATATGATGAAGCAAATGCAAAAAATGCAAAAAAAGATGGCGGAAGCTCAAGAAGAGCTTGCTGAAAAGACCGTTGAAGCAACAGCAGGTGGCGGCATGGTGAAGGTCGTTGCAAATGGCAGTAAGCAGATTGTAGAGATTATTATTGATCAGGAAGCGGTCGATCCTGATGATGTTGAAATGCTTCAAGATTTAGTAATAGCGGCAACGAACGAAGCATTGAAAAAAGTAGAAGAGATGACAAACGAAACAATGGGTCAGTTTACTAAAGGCATGAACATCCCAGGTCTCTTTTAAAGCGTAATGACTTAAGGAGGGACACACGTGCATTATCCGGAGCCTATATCTAAATTGATTGACAGCTTCACTAAACTGCCGGGAATTGGACCGAAAACTGCGGTGCGCCTGGCTTTTTTTGTCTTAAACATGAAAGAAGACGATGTGCTTGATTTCGGTAGAAACTTAGTCAATGCGAAGCGAAAGCTAACGCATTGCAGTGTGTGCGGTCATATTACGGACAAGGACCCATGCTCGATCTGTTCAGATGGCCACCGCGATCAGTCCGTCATTTGTGTCGTTCAGGACCCAAAAGATGTGATTGCAATGGAGAGGATGAGAGAGTTCTCAGGCTTGTATCATGTGCTGCATGGTGCGATTTCACCAGTGGATGGCATCGGACCTGAAGACATCTCAGTAGCGGATTTGCTCAAGCGATTGCAGGACGAAACGGTTCAAGAGCTCATTCTCGCAACCAATCCGAACATTGAAGGGGAAGCGACATCAATGTACATTTCGCGTCTCGTCAAGCCAACAGGAATAAAGATTACTCGTATTGCCCATGGGCTGCCTGTCGGAGGAGACCTCGAATATGCGGATGAGATTACGTTGTCTAAAGCAATGGAAGGGCGGCGTGAATTGTGAGGGGAATTAAAAAAAAGCGTCTTAAGCGGCAATACGACCAAACATTACTTGACACGCTGGATCGTGTGAAGGCCAAATGGGAAGCACAGGAGCGCATTGCTCGTGACAGCGTTGATTTGCCGAGGCATTTTGACGCTGAAAGACAGCTTGAAAAAGCAGTGTATTTCTTTTTATTGAAGGAAGCCAGGTATCGTAGCATAAAGCGCGCATAATTCACAATGAAGCAGTTTTGCTCTAGAGCATGGAATCCCCTATGCTCATGCAGCAGCTGTTTTTTTATGTGAAGAGTGAGTCCTATTGAATGAAGAAAGGATAAGAGTGTTTCAATAAACGATTACGTCTATGCGCAATACCTTACTATAGGCTCGCGAAATGAAGACGTAGCTGTTTGCCTATAGTGGTAGTCGTTCGGCATTTGATCACATCATCTTACTTAGTAATAAGAAAACTTAAAAGCATTAAGAAACTAATTCTACTGAATGAATGGTCTCATTCTCATCGTCACTACATATATATAGAACACATTTGGACGGGCCTGGAGGTGAGGCAAGGTGGATCCGATTTGGTTTCTTGTGTTGGTGCCCATCGTCATTGTGTTCTTGTTTTGGCAGCGAGGTGCAGCGCTGGTTATTGGTTTCGCAGGAAAGAGTATTGTGAAGGTTTTAATTGGTGCCCTATTCTTGTTTTTCTTGAATACGTTTTTTGGCCACTTAGGGATTAATGTACCAATTAATCTCGCCACAGCGGCTCTGTCGGGGTTTTTAGGGTTGCCTGGTGTGGCGGCATTGGCAGCGGTCAGCTACTTCCTTATCTAAACTGTTTCAGCTATAGATCTCTATTCCATCGCTTTATAGCGATGCGATAGAGGTCTTTTATTTGTTCGAGATCTAATTGTGGAAAAATAGCCTTCGCTTGAATGATGCGTAACGACATCAACAATATAAAATTATGAAATCGGTACTCTATAAATCTACGGAAATTAGTTGCATTCGTTTTTTCCTTATGGTATATTAAACGTCCAGCCAAAAACAAAGCACATTATGTTGAAATTTGTTTTTAATAAAATGTTGACTAAATGTTTTCTGGTGTGGTATTATATGAAAGTTGCTGAAAAACAGCGACGAACGTTTGTCCTTTGAAAACTGAACAGAAGTCAAATGCAAAAAACGTGCCATGTTGAAAGACATGTAAAATAAATCCCGTTGATTTTACTTAAATCAACAACGCAGGAATGGAACATCAGTGAGAACTGATGAACGCCAGACCATACTATTATGGAGAGTTTGATCCTGGCTCAGGACGAACGCTGGCGGC
>NZ_SNYJ01000009.1 GCF_004363045.1 Aureibacillus halotolerans | reverse complement strand
GGACAGATCGCCTTTCGTTCAGGTTCTCCTTTTTTTGCTTTACCCGCGATGAACAAAGAACAGAATTTTATGAAATTATTTATGCAACATTAGTGTTACAATCCATAAAAGACTCTTTCAGTGATTAAGGGGTAGATGTCAGTTTCATTACTGAAAACGATCTTTTAGAAATACAGGATTGTAAGCACCGGCATCATTCGGTCAATTGATTTATATCACTTCGCTTCCACTCAAGCTCAGCCATTGTTGTAGATGATTTTTGCTCTGCGAAAGTTGTCTAAACATATGTCCACCGCTGCATCAATACTGCACAAGGTGATGTACCTTTGCATGAAACGATGCACTCACTTGTCTTGAATAAAAACAATTTACGAAGAAACAAGCATCAGCGTAGTCAAAATACGTAGACTCGTGCGGGAACAGCGCGAGCTGAAGATCCCGCAGGAAAGCAAGACTCCGAGGAAGCTGAAGCCGTGCCCGCGGAAAGCGAAGTATTTTGACGTAGCGAACGTGATTGAAACATCGTTTCGAAAGGACTTCATCGTCTTTTCTTTGCCTCCAAAAGGGCACAAGTGCATCATCGACTCGATAAGACCTCGACGTAATTTCTTTGAAGTCAATCGATCTATCACACCTTACTTCTACTCAAGCACTGCCAACATTGAAGGTGATTTTTGTACTGCGAAAGTTGTCATAGTAACTCCGCTTTCAATACGTAGATTATTCTGAAATTAAATGCAATTACTAGAAACTGTCTTATGAAAATAGTGTAACACTTAAGACGTTGTGATCAACCGTATCAATTGCAACTGTGCTTTAACCGCTCAAAAGGAGTATTGTATCTAAAAAAACCGTCTCAATCAGCGGAGAATCCACAAATGAGACGGTTGTTTTTTTATCGTGCCGACTTTCGTAACGTGCTCCGATGCTCTTCAAAGATTTGCTCGGCTGTCAGCAAGCCTGAGAGCGTGGCCATCGGAACGCCGCCACCAGGATGAGTCGAGCCGCCGACGAGGTAAAGATTCTCAAAGACCTCACTTCGGTTTGGAATCCGAAAGCCGCCGTTGGTTTTCTTGTCGGCGACGGTTCCGTAAATGGAGCCGCCTGTTGCCCCATATAGCTGCTTTAAATCGGTTGGGGTAAATTGCTGTTGCCATGTGATGTGATCTTCGTGCACTGGAAGTCCCATTCGGTTCAATTTGTTTAAAATGACATGCCGATACGATTCTGCATTCACAGACCATTGATCCTCGTTTGCTTTCATCGGAGGTACATGTGTTAAAACAAACAGATTGTCTGTGCCGAGCGGAGCCTGGCTTGGGTCTGTCTTTGAAGAAACTCCGATATAAACAGTTGGATCATCTGCGGGCTTTTGGTCCTTAAAGATCTGGCGAAACTCTCGTTCAGGGTCTTTTGAGAAAAAGAAATTGTGATGAGCAAGCTGATCGTAAGAACGATCCGCACCTAGCAGCATGACAAGTCCTGACACAGAAGGCGCATATTTTTTTAACTGCTTGGCGGCCTTGCGTGCCTTAGCGGCTCCTTTGTTTTTAAACAGTAGCTCATAAGAAGGCACGGCTTCAAGGTTGGAAACAACGACATCAGCTGCATACAGCACGTCATCGCTTGTCCGCACGCCAGTCACTTGGCTTCCACGAGTTTGAATTTCGGCCACCTCTTGGTTCGTTTTCACTTGAACCCCGAGCTCGTCTAGGAGACGAAGCATCCCACGGGCAATGTTGTACATGCCACCCTTGACGTAAAAAATACCGAGTCCAAGTTGAACGTAGGCTAGCTGTGACAAAACAGCAGGTGCTTGATAAGGGGAGGCGCCAACATACATCACTAGAAAATTAAAGAGCTGCTGCATGTGGGTTGAGCTAAAATGCTTGGCTGTCGCCTGTGCGACGGTTCTCATAGGATCCAGCGATAGAAGCTCATCAAGCGAATGGAGTTTTCTTAGGTCGCTTACACCTGTGATGGATTGATTGTAAAAGCTTTTCATACACGTGTCATACATTTTTTTCGAATACGCCATATACGAATAAAATTCAGAGGCGGCTACAGGAGATACACTTTCAAAGCTACGCATCAAACCTGGTAAGTCAGAGGTCAAATCAAAACGTGTTCCATCTTCAAAAAAGGTCCGCCACTGAGGCTCAATTTGTATAAGTTCCATATAATCATCAACATTGCGATCAGCGGAGGCAAACAAGTCACGAAGTACCCAAGGCATCGTGAGAATCGAAGGACCGGTATCAAATGTGTAGCCCTCACCACTTCGAATGTTCAGCTTTCCACCAGCACGTTCGTTTTTTTCTAGCACGGTCACCTTGTACCCCTCAGAAGCTAGGCGAATAGCCGTTGACATACCACCAAGACCTGCCCCGATGACAACCACTTTTTTCAAGTCAATTCCACCCTTCATTTAGTAAATTAAGGGGATGATGCGCCACCTTTTTTTGCAAAAGACGCGATAATCCTCCCCGAACAACTTGTGTAACTCTCGCTCTTCCTTTGCGGCTCGCCATGCCACAGTTGGAAAAAGCACAAAAACAGCTGCCAGGACACCAATCCAGGTGCCTATGTATACACTTAAACCGATCACCGTCGTACATAAGCCTGAGTAGAGTGGGTGACGAAGATAACGAAAAGGTCCGTTCGTCACAAGCTTGGCTGGGGAGTGAAGCCTGCGAGAAAAGGACTTGCCCATCTTTAGAATTCCCCAGTAGCGTAGGATGATACCTGTAGCGAACAGGCCGAGACCAATTACGGTGCTCGTTGTAGAAACAGACCATGAAAGCCATTGGAAATAGCCGCCAGCAATCGATGAAATGACGGAAATAAGCATGGCACTGAGCAAGACAAAAAAGGAAACATCATTGCGACGACCTGCCGTCGGAAAAACAATATTCTCCGCAGCCCATAAGATAGTAAAAGCAGCAAAAAAGATCACGGAAACCACGGCAATCCCCCTTTCTCTCCTATTCCCGTTTTGGATTTCTTGAAAACTTTCAAAAAACGACATCGTTCTACGAAAATTGTATGTGAGCGATGTGTGTATGCTATACTAACGAAATGAAAAGAATTTGATACGAAGGAGATTCGAACCATGTGTGGATTTGTCGGCTGTATATGTGACACAGCCCAAGGTCAAGACAACCTCTTCAATGACCAATTCAAACAAATGACCAATGTGATTACACATAGAGGGCCTGATGATGCTGGCTTTTTTCAGGATGAATTTGTTCATTTTGGCTTTCGTCGTCTCAGCATTATTGATGTTGAGAGTGGACATCAGCCGTTAAGTTATGAAAACGAACGATATTGGATTATATTCAATGGTGAAATTTATAACTACATTGAGTTGCGAAATGAATTAGAAGCAGAAGGATATACATTTCAAACGCAATCAGATACAGAAACAATAATTGCTTTGTTCGCTGCGAAAGGGAAAGATGCCGTTAAACAGCTGCGAGGCATGTTTGCGTTTATTATTTGGGACAAGCAAGAAGGACAGGCCTTTGGTGCGCGCGACCCCTTTGGTATTAAGCCTTTCTTTTATATGCAGAATGGGGACCGTTTTTATGCGGCCTCTGAAAAGAAAAGCTTGCTGATGGCAAGAGACCATGGGGCAGTAAACGTAGAAGCTCTCCAACATTATCTTACCTTTCAATTTGTTCCAGAACCACAGACAGTGACAGAAGGTATTCATAAGTTGCTTCCAGGGTATTGTTTCACAAAAAAACCTGGAGAATCCCCGGTTTTTGAACAATATTGGCAGGCGTCGTTCCAACCAGAGCAAAAAAATAAGCGCACTGTAATTGACGATATTCGCAAAGCGATGAAAGATTCTGTCAAAGTACATATGCGAAGCGATGTGCCTGTCGGTTCGTTTTTGTCTGGGGGGATTGACTCATCTGCCATCGTCTCTATCGCTAAAGACTATCATCCAGATATTCTGACGTTCTCTGTGGGCTTTGAGCATGAAGGGTTTAGTGAAGTCGATGTGGCTAAGGAAACAGCGGATGCCTTAGGTGTAGAAAACATCTCGTACATCATTACGCCTGAGGAATATATGAACGAGCTGCCGCGCATTATGTGGCATATGGACGACCCTCTAGCCGATCCAGCGGCTATTCCTTTATATTTTGTCGCAAGAGAGGCACGAAAGCATGTCAAAGTAGTCCTTTCAGGGGAAGGCGCTGATGAGCTTTTTGGAGGGTACAATATTTATCGAGAGCCACAATCATTAGAATTCTTCCAGTACGTTCCTGCACCTGTGAAGCGCATGCTTAAACGAGTGGCAGCAATACTTCCAGAGGGCATGCGTGGCAAAAGCTTTTTGGAGCGAGGCTGCACGCCTTTAGAGGAACGATATATTGGCAATGCAAAAATGTTTACTGAAAACGAGAAACGAGACTTGCTCGTCCATTATCAAGAAGGAAAGACATACCAGTCCGTAACGAAGCCATTCTATGATGACATTCAAACCTACAATGACGTCAATCGTATGCAATACATTGACATTCATACATGGTTACGTGGGGACATTTTATTAAAGGCTGACAAGATGACGATGGCTCACTCGTTGGAGCTTCGTGTTCCATTTCTTGATAAAGAAGTCTTTGAATGTGCACGAACGATCGATCCATCATTGAAAATCGCCAATGGTACGACCAAAGCTGTCTTGCGTGAAGCCATGCGCGGCATCGTACCACCCCATGTATTGGATCGAAAAAAGTTAGGTTTCCCCGTGCCAATCCGTCATTGGTTGAAAAATGAAATGTACGATTGGGCAAAGAATTTGATCCAACAAAGTGATACGGATCGTTACTTCCACAAAGCCGTCTTGCTACGCTTGCTCGACAACCATCGTGAAGGCAAAGCGGATTACAGCAGAAAGCTTTGGACCGTTCTTATGTTCATGCTTTGGCATCAGATTTATGTGGAGGGTGCTTATTCGTTTGAGAAGGAGATGTTGGGGAACCAGCAGGCGATGTCCATCTAAGGCTGATGAGAAACGCTCGCTTTCGTCGTTGCTTTGCCTTGACCGGTGCTCATTGCCTGTATGGCAACTCCGCGCCTGCCAAGGCTTTGCGCCTCGAAAGACAAACGTTTTCATTCAGCCTTAGTGCGACTGATGAGAAACGCTCGCTTGGCTTCGTTGCTTTGCCTTGACCGGTGCTCATTGCCCGTATGGCAACTCCGCGCCTGCCAAGGCTTTGCGCCTCGAAAGACAAACGTTTTCATTCAGCCTTAGTGCGACTGATGAGAAACGCTCGCTTTCGTCGTTGCTTTGCCTTGTCCGGTGCTCATTGCCCGTATGGCAACTCCGCGCCTGCCAAGGCTTTGCACCTCGAAAGATAAACGTTTTCAAACGGCTTAGATGTGGCTGATGAGAATTGCTCGCTTTTATTATCTTAACAATGCTATTGGTTGGCTTTGGCCCACTTTAAAAGCACAAGGCCTCCTGCCTTGTGCTTTTTTTCTGAGTGTCATATGATGTGCCTTAATTAGGTACAGCGATCGCTTGCGACCCCATCTGTTGCCAAGCATTTCTGAAGGGCTCCAAAGGGAGTTTTTTGTTTTTCTGTCCATCGATGGGGTCGTTGACGTAAACATAGTGACTCGAGTAGCCTGTAATGACAACGGAGTGCTCACGATAGGTTGTAGTAAAAGGACCTGAAGCGGTTTGCCAAGTTGTAAATTCGGAGGCAGGCAGCTCGTCAAAAGTGACGTTTGTAATAACCCAAACGGGATGGCCTTTGCCGACATAGGCGAGTAGGTTGGAGAATGTACTCCCGGTTAGATTAACGGTTTTTCCAGGTGCGTATACTTCGGCAAGGTCATGGATTGGTCCTTGATACACACCAAACCCTGGTTGTGAAAGATCCGTCATGCTACCAACGAAGCCAACATGAGGATTTCCGAAATGGGTCTGACCATTGATTTTCTTGTAAGGCGTCGTGTCTTTTGCAACTGCCTGTGCAAGTTCAAGCTTGTCCACATTGATGCTTTCATACTGAAGTAGCATAGCGAGTGATGTCACCTCACAGCCTCTTGGCAGCTCAGGGTATTGCCTAATGATAGGGACATCAAGCAATACTTCTGTAGGATGAGGGGGTTGCTTTGTAGAGTGAGCATATTTTGATAATGGTGTACTTACCGGTTTGTCGCTCGCAAAAATCTTCGTTATCCATGGTTCGTTTTGTGAGAGATATGCAGTTCCCGCTCCAGCAGCGATGACAACAACTAAAACGGTGAAGGATTTTAACGATTTTCGGGCAAATACAATAAGCATGATGGCAAGAAAGGCAGTCAATACTGCCGATATAAGTAAAAGCCACTGAGGGAGAATCATGGCAGCACGCCCCTTCTAATCTTAAAATCACGAATGTTGTGTTGGTTTATATATCGGTCTTTGTAGCAAAAATTTTAAAGGAAATTGAGGCGATTTTATGTCAGTTAGCTATCAGGCGATGCTTAGGCAGATGGAACAGGATGTAGCCGATGCGAAAGTGGCTCAGCAGCAAGGCAATGCTCAAGTAATGCGCGAAAAAGTTGCCGCGGTTAAAGTGATCGCCGAGCTTTTGTTAGCTGAGGAGGTAGAAAGGCCAGCAGCGCCGATAAAAAAGATGATCGTCAATGACTCTGCAGACGATCTAGAATTGCGGCGCATGCAAGGATCGACATTCCAGGAAGAAAATGACGACAATGATGCAAACGGTGACGGCAATGGGAAAAGCTTGTTCGATTTTTAATCATGCCTTGAGAGCATAGTTTACCCTTTCTTTGCGAACAATAGGTTTGTCGGTGGGCATGATTTGGAGGTCTATCACTTGGAAATGAGCTCGTATGAGGTGTTTCCGGATATCGCTGAACCCATTGTTCCGCTACTGTATAACATTTATGTGAATCGGGAATTCGTTGGGGCGATGAAAATGTCTCATGCTGACAAAGTGTCAGAAGATCTTTCCTCATTTCTTCATACACAAGGGTTGTTTGATTTTGATCATATTGTCGAAGATGATTCTTACGAAATCACACTTGATATAGAAGACATTCAAGGAGCAAGAGACATGCTTATGCTTTATTTAAGAGGGTAGGCATGCGTCTACCGAAAGCACGTGCATACAGTTTACGTCTTTGCTTTAGATGCTCTCGCCATTTGTCTTGCGCTTGCTGGATGGTGATTGGTTGGAAATTCACAGTATCTCCCGTGACCAGCTGGGCCAATTCTGCCTGATGGATACTTGCAATTGTCCCGATGCGAGGGTAGCCGCCAGTCGTCTGCCGGTCCTGCAATAAAACAATTGGATGTCCACTCGGTGGAACCTGAATGCTCCCCCAATTCACACCAGAAGAGAGCAAAGAGCCTTTCATTGGCGTAAGGTTTTCGCCTTCGAATGTCAGTGCCATTCGGTTTCCATGTTTCACACGAAAAGTGCTGTGGTAAAACGCCATAGTGCTTTTTTGATTAAACCTTTCTTCATGAGGTCCTGCGACGACGGCCAAAGTAACATGTTTTTTATACACAGGATGATGTTCATGAGAGAGACCGAGTAATGGACCTTTTCCGTTGAGGGAGTGAGCAGAGAGTACGTCGTTTTTTGTCAACAAAGTGCCGATGGATGCCATCGAGTGATAGGCTCCACTTCCTAAGTCCTCCTGCCCGAGAAAGCCGCCGTGTCTGCTAATATAAGCTCTTGCGCCTTGAATGGGCTTGCCAAATCGCAGTGTATCACCTTTCGTGATTCGCATTGCCTTCCACATTGGAACAGGCTCGCGATTTAATGTAGGGGACAGGTCCGCTCCAGTTATGGCAATGATTCCATCCAAAAGGCAATGGAGTTCCGGTCCAACGAGCGTGCATTCAATGGCAAGTGTATTAAGTTCATTGGCTACAAGCAGATTTGCCATAAACAAGGCATCCGGATCAATCGCTCCTCCTGGACCTAAGCCAACATGTTGATAGCCTTTGCGACCGTCATTTTGCAAACTTGTGAGCAGACCTGGTTTTTCAACGTGAAAGACAGGGGTTTCCTTCATCCTATGCGCCTCTTTGTTGACGCAACAGACAACCCTTGTTGTGCCATCGCTTCTCTTAACGCTTTTGCAAGCTCAACAGATTGTTGGTGGTCCCCGTGCAGACATAGCGTTTGACAAGGAACGTGAATGATAGCTCCGTCAACGGTTGTGACGGTTTGGTTTTGAATGAGGTCCAATGCTTGCGCGACCGCTCCTTCAACAGTTAGATGCACGGCGTTCGTATGCTGCCGAGGCGTCAAAGAACCATCCTTTTGGTAGGTGCGGTCAATAAAGGCTTCTTCAACGGTATGTAAACGTTGACGCTGGCCTGCGTCAATGAGTGCACTTCTTGATCTGCCGAACAAGAGAATGGCAGGGTCGACATCATGTACCGCTCTCGCAATAGCATCTGCAATTCCCATGTCCTTTGCGGCCATATTGTACAGCGCGCCATGAGGCTTTACATGAGAGAGCTGTGCACCCTCGACTTGGCAAAAGGCTTGAAGGGCGCCAATTTGGTACACGACTAGGCTGTAGATATCTTCAATTGCCAGCTTCATGTCACGGCGGCCAAAGCCCTGAAGGTCTTGAAAGCCAGGGTGCGCCCCGATGGCCAGGGAGTGAGACTGTGCTTGTTGAACGGTATGCCTCATCACGTTGGCATCTCCAGCATGAAAGCCACAAGCAATATTGACAGAGGAAATGAGAGGAAGCATCTCCTCGTCGCGGCCTATAGTATACTGTCCAAAGCTTTCCCCAAGATCGCAATTAAGGTCAATTGTTTTTGGAGTAGCCAATGTCGTACACCCCTTTCTCTACATAGTCTACAAACGTGCTCCATGGATCTTGACTGGTCAAAAGGATGTTGTGCAGCTTTTCATCAATGGAGACAAAAGAGAGCGTATCTCCTGCATTAAGCGGAAAAGGCACTGGTAACGAAGGTGAAAAAAGCGGCAAAGCCGTTTGCCCGATGATGTTCCAACCCCCAGGGGATTCCAACGGATAAATGCCTGTTTGAGCCCCGCCAATGCCAACACTGCCTGGCGAGACAGATGGTCGAGGTGTTTCGTGTCGAGGGACATGAAGTTCTGGAGGGAGCCCATCAACATAAGGGAATCCTGGGAGGAATCCAATAAAACGAACTTGGTAAAGTGGCGCCGTATGCAGCTCAATGACCTCTTTAGGAGAAAGGGAGGCATAGAAAGCAACGTGTGCTAGATCGGGACCGTTGTCTCCCCCATATAAAACAGGGATATCGACATGTTTACCTCGTTGAGAAGGACCAGGCATAGAGTGCATCATTGTTTCTGTAAAAGCATTTACGTCGTGAGCGATCTCTTCATAGGACAAAAAAGATGCGTCGTAGTGAATCATCAGTGTGTCATAGCCGGAAACGATTTCTTGAAGTCCAGCAAGGGGTTGATTGCGAAGGGTTGAAGCTAGCGCTTGCAGTAATTGAAAACGGGTCTCTGTATCTTTCTCTCGCACAGTGAGCAATAGCGAGTGGTCGCCATCAGGTTGGAGTAAGATCGGTTGTGTTTTCACTGGAAACCTCCATTCATACGACTGTTCACACGATTGGCACATTCAACAAAATACAGGGTCTGCTAGCATTGAACGCCATTTTAAAGGGTTTGACAAAGCGTCATCTTCTAGAATTCAATCATGTCTTTCTAGTATACTAAACTCATTGTAAACATGCATTGGCTCAAAGACTAAAGAAAGCAGGTGAGCGTATGCTCAAACTATTTTTGCTGATTGCAAGCATTAACGGATTTCTCTCCGTAGCCATTGGAGCGTTTGGTGCCCACGGCCTTGAAGGGAAAATATCCGAACGTATGCTGGCGAACTATCACACCGGCGTGAATTATCAAATGTTTCATACGGTTGGCCTATTAGGGGTCGCATTTTTATCTACCTTCGTGTCCACGCCGATGCTTGTCTGGGCTGGGTCATTAATGACAGCAGGGATTGTGTTTTTCTCTGGAAGCCTGTACGTTATGGCGTTAACAGGAAAAACGATTTTAGGTGCGGTTACACCAATTGGTGGGGTATTGTTCTTAGCGGGTTGGGTGCTTTTAGGCTTAGCGGCGCTAAAGCTTTCATAGGAAACAGAAATGACAAAGAGAAAAATCCGAACGACTATGAAATGAAAAAACTCGCCACTTCACTCCTTATTTGTAGAAAACACGATCAGGAGTGAAGTGGCGAGTAAAACAGTAATTTGTTTACCCCTCGAATTTCCAAAACTATGGTAACGAACGGCTGCTAAGAAAAGATCGATGAGGAAATATGAGGAAGACAAGGAATATAGAAAAGCATTTGATGAATTAGAGTTACCTTTCAAGATCGCTAAGAACATCATTATGCTTAGGAAGCTAAAAGGCATGACGCAAACAGATTTAGCTAAAATGATCCATACTAAGCAATCAGTTATCTCAAGGATTGAACAGGCGAATCATAACGTGACTATAAAGAAGTTGGAAGAGATAGCTGTGGCCTTGGATACAAGTGTAGAAATTCTTATCACTAAAGAAATTAAGCCAAAAGGAAAAGAAGAAGAAGCTGGGGGGTTAGCCCAAATATAAAAAGGAGAGACAGCCTATTATTAGAGTGTCTTTTTTTATTTATTTAGGGCGTGTCTTAAAACTCGTTCAGGGAAATTCAATTCCATATCAGAGGAATAAGTTATAGAACGAATTGACCGTTACATGGAATACTATAATGAAAAGCGTATCCAAGAAAAAGTAGACTACCAAGCACCAAAAGAATTTGGTAGCGTGGCAGCCTAATGAAGTTGTATGATTTGTGCTTTAAATCGCTATGTCAGTCTATAAACTGACGGTTTAATTTTTCCTGTTCTGAAAGAAGCCCCGTCCCCTTACTCTGATATGCTGAGGATCGACGAGACAAGCAATACGCATGTGAGCCTTTATCTTTTTAAGTAACTAGCTTATACCTTGAAGGACCTGAAAATCACCACGGTTTAGTTTTTCGATAAAATCTTTGCTTGAGAGTGGCGTGCTAAACAAATAGCCCTGGTATTCGTGGCAATGCTTTTGCTGCAACGAAAGCAGCTGATCATCTGTTTCGACACCCTCTGCAATGACAGTCAAGTCGAGGCTCGTTGCGATATTGATGATTGAGTTTACAATGGCTTGGTCCTTCAGTCCATTATTCATCGTTTGGATAAATGATTTATCGACCTTAATTGTATCAAGTGGAAAGTCCTTTAAATAACTAAGGGAGGAATACCCTGTGCCAAAGTCATCGAGCGATAGGCGTATGCCCATGTCTTTAAGGGCCTTCATTACTGGAAACGCATGTTCAGGATCTTGAATGATGGACTCAGTTAGCTCTAACTCCAAAAATGTGGGGTCCAATCCAGTGTCTTGTAACGTTCTCCGGACAGTGTCTGGGAAATCACGCTGTTTAAACTGCAAGGCAGAAATATTCACGCTCATCCGTCCATGGAAGCTCCCCTCGTCTTGCCACAGCTTTGCCTGCGAGCAGGCCTCCTGCAATACCCATTGATCAATTCGTAGAATCAGCCCTGTATCTTCTGCAATCGGGATGAAATCATTCGGCGGAATAAGGCCACTCTCCGGATTTCGCCATCGAATCAGTGCTTCAACCCCTTTAATGTTCTTATCCAGCACAGATACTTGGGGCTGATAATGGAGCTCAAAATGCCCTTCTTCCAGCCCTTTGCGGAGCCCTGTTTCAATGTCCAGTCGCTTCGTCATCGATTCATTCATTTCCGTTGTGAAATACCGATAATTGTTCTTGCCATTTTCCTTCGCATCGTACATAGCGATGTCTGCATGCTTAAGAAGTGTTGCTGTATCCTTACCATCCTCCGGATACAAGCTAATTCCAATAGAAGCTGTAATATAAAAATCATTTCGATGAATGACAATGCGTTCATTTAACGTTTGTAAGATTTGATTGGCGACCTGACCTGCATGGAGATGCGTCGTCTTTGTAAGGATAACAACAAATTCGTCTCCGGCCAGACGAGCTAACATTGCTGATGAATCCAGGCATTGTTTCAGCTTTTGTGCGACTTCTTTTAACAAACGGTCCCCCGTTTTATGTCCGTACACATCATTTATGCTTTTAAAACGGTCTAAATCAATAAACATGATGGCAAGCGGATGGTCAGGAGACGATTGTTCTAGCAAAGAATTCAAGTGTTCCTGAAGCATGCGTCGATTCGGGAGCTTCGTAAGCTCGTCACGATAAACAAGCGTTTGAATTTTTTCCTGTGATTGCAACCGTTCTGTAATATCACGCATAATGCCTGTATAAATCGTATCTGAATCGTTATGACTAAAGGAAGACACGGACAATTCAATAGGGATTTCAGATCCATCTTTACAACAACCTATCATTTCAATCGTTTTGCCTATGACCTTACTAAATGCTGCTGCTTTTGGCGCGCTTATCGCATGAAGATGCGCCGCATGAAAACGTTCAGGAATGATGAGCGTAAGTGGCTGTCCTAGAGCTTCTGCTTCTGAATAGCCAAAGATCGACTTTGCTGATGCATTCCATGATAGAATGAGCCCTTTTGTGTCTGTCATTACAATCGCATCTTTCGCTGTCATTACAATGGACTGATATAAGTCGTCAATTCGTTGCAATTCAATTGACGTTGACTCCATGCGACGATCGAAATAAATCATCGCAAACGTAAATGCGATTGTTACAAGGACAACGATGCCTGTAAGAACGGCAAGCATTTGACTACTCAGCCAAGGGGAGTGTAGAGGCGTATCGGTACTTGATAGAGGCACTTTAAATGAGGCTCCCGCCATCCCGATGTAATGCATCCCTGCAATTGCCAGCCCCATCACGAGTGAACTAATCATCATGCGTAAATGCCCACCGGCTTTTTCAATCCCTGCTCGAAAATAAAACATACAAAGGAGAGCAACATACGATGCCGTGAACGCAACGAGGACGGAAGCACCGACGAGCAACGGATCGTAGTGAATGACGCCATCGACAACCATAGCAGCCATCCCAACATAGTGCATCGACACAATACCTACACTGATAAAAAGCGAGCCAAGCAGAAACTGAGATTGTTTCTGAAGCCCATAATTTAAAATGTAAAAGGCGACCAAGCAAGCTAAAATAGCAAATACAATTGACAAAATCAACGGAAATAGCTGGTACGTAACGTGCATAGAAGTGTGGTGGGCAAGCATGGCAATAAAATGCATCGACCAAATCCCGAAACCAAGAGTGAACGCACCGCCTGTGAGCCAAAGATGGCGTTTAAAGCCACTCGAGCGAACGAGTCGGTTTCCAATATGTAACGCAGCATAGGAAGATAATACAGCGACTGCAATCGACAAAACCACAAGCGTAATGTTGTAATGATGAGTCATTGCTAGCATTCGTGATCGTTCACCTCTTCGTTTTTGAATTGCAACCGCCTTATCTGGAGCTCTTTATTTATATATGACTGAGTAAATTGTACCTTATATGAGTCTATTTAACTATATAAATGTGTTGAGTTTATGACTTTTGTATCATTCGAAGAGATGAAAAACGGATAGGAACTAACTTCCTATCCGTCCTAAACCATTCTTATTTCATTTGCATTTTTGAGACATCGGATTCAAACATATAGCTTTTTTCATGAAACTGGATGCTAAGAATGAGACCCATGAGCATGAGCGAACTTAATAGGGAACTCCCCCCTGATGAAACAAAAGGAAGAGGGATGCCAGTGATTGGGAGAAGTTGCATGGTCATGCCAATATTTTGAAAGACATGAAACGCAATCATTGCGATGGCACCCACACATACATATGTATCAAACGGTCTACGGGTACGTAAGGCAATCTGTATGAGATGGTAGATCAAGAAAAAGAAAACCGCAATTAACAAACTTGCCCCGATAAAGCCAAATTGTTCAGCAATGACACTGAAAATAAAATCTGTATGTGCTTCCGGTATATAGATTTCCCGATCTCCATAGGGTTTCCCGTATATTTGTCCTGAACCAATCGCTCGCATTGATCGTAGGAGCTGCAGACCCTCCCCCTTAGCAACGACCTCTGGTTCTAACCAGGCGAAAACGCGGCTGATCTGATATGGCTTTACACCTAAGGATAGTAGCCATTCTGATTGAAATAAAGCGAGATAAATGGCCGTTCCACCTATCGCTGATACACTTAATAGAAGCAGAATAATCAGCCGCCAAGCAATCCCAGAGACAACCATAAAGGCTGAAAAAATCGCGAGGTAGACAAGCCCAGTACCAAGATCGGTCTGCATCATAATGAGCAGCCAAGGAAGTGATGTACAGGCGATGAATTTTACAAGCAACCATAGATCTGTTTTCAGCGTTTGTTCCTGATCAATCGACTTGTGGTGTGCCAAAATCCAACTCATGGAAAGGATGTACGTGATTTTGGCAAACTCTGCAGGCTGTAGTGTGCCAAACCCAGGAATCACAAACCAGCTACGTTGGCCATTAATCACAGGCGCAATAGAGTGGGGCGCGATAATAAGTGCAAACAATATGATCGCTGCGAACGCGTACAAATACCACGTCAATTTTTGGTAGTGTTCAGGTTCAAAAAACATCATCCCTATAAAAAGAAAGATGCTTCCTGCGTAGATCGCCCCTTGCATCATCACATCTCGAGTTGTGCCAGAGCCGTGAAGCTGCGCACTATAAATACCCGCTAAGCTAAACATTGCAAGCAGCAGGATTAAAAAAAGCAACGTCCAATCGATTCGATCAGACAGCGATTTAGGTGCCGTTTCGCTCAAAGTACCACCTGATTTCTTAAGTGTTCGTTCTTTTCAGCATAATGGAAAAATGTGTACATTACAATCCGTACGTATCTAAAACAATAGACGAAAGGTTTAGCGAAAACGTCACACTTTAAGAAAATGTAGTGGAGAAAAGCTGTTGGGAGAGTATGTCATACATGACTGCGTGTTGTTTGGGATTTATAGTACACGAGGATTAATACGAAATTTCTCAAATTGATCCGTTTTGCGAATTTTAATATTTTGAAACAAAACAAGCCTTCAGTAAGTCATTATAGTAAGAAAACTACGCAGAGCAAAAATCTCCTTCAATGTTGGCTGTGCCTGAGGAAAAGCAAGGCGAGATAGATCGATTGACCGCTTCAAAACAACGCCTGCTGTATTCAGTAAATTAAAAGGTGCCAATGCTCATAACCCTGTATTTTCTAAAAGATCGCCTTTTTGTAACTGAGCCGATCTCTACGCTCTAAATAACTAGCGGCAAAGAAATCATGACGAGGTCTTATCGAAACGATGATGCACTTATGCCCTTTAGGATGAAAAGAAATCACAACCGCTTCGTCAAAAATACTTCGCTTGCACCATAAATGGTATAAGGTCAACATCGACTCAGAAAAGCCTCTCATCGTGTTTTTTTTACCGCCGGGCACGGCTTCAGCTTCCTCGGAAAGCAAAAAACGCTTTCCTGCGGGATTTTCAGCTCGCGCTGTTCCCGCAGGAGTCTACGTATTTTGACTACGCTGATGGCTGTTTCTGCGTAAATTGTTTTTATGATGTCCCGGTCTCACATAAAGGAGAAAATGGAAAAGTGAGTTGAACTGTGTTGCAATAGTAAATAAGATAAAGAAGCGAATTGTTTCATGTAGCTGTGGATTTTGCAGTTTTTGCAGATTCTGCACGTACTGTCGGATGAGAGAGTCAGGTTCAAAAAATAAATAAAACGCAGGCCGATCATGAAACACAAGGACTCAGAGATGAAACGATTCCACGTAATGCATACAACTAAGTACATTCAGGATGCAAGGAAAACACGTCGATAGGCACTCCTGAGTAGATGTTGCGCTTGTGCTCTTTAGGGTAAGAGTGAGCGTAAGGCAGCTTGTATAAAAAACAACCCCAACAATGAATTGCAGGTTTACCCATCTATTAGCTAAGAGAGTCTGCAAAATGTAAGGTGTGAAAGTTGAGTTAGTAATACTACTTACATATTGAATATCCGTGTTCTGCATCTGGGGAATTAAGGATAAATTCCATCTGGTAAAAAATTTTAAGAGAGGCAGGGGGCGTCATGAAAAAAAATAGTATGCTGATGTTGTTTTTTCTCGCGGTCCTATTAACGGCGTGTCAAAGCAATGAAGATACACAAGAAATTTCAGGGAGCCTATTAAGCGAAAATGTACTGGGGTACGAATACGTGGTGAATTTCGGGCAATCGCCAAATGCTTGGCAGATTGGGTATGAAGGGGATATAACGATAATCGAAGAGAACAGTCACAATGAAAAAGAATTACAACAGTTTATGGAGGTTGTGAATGATAGTAACACGTTTCTTGCCAAATTAATTGTTTGGGCATCGTGCTTTATCATCGTTGTAGTCACCTCATTTATTTTTTATAAGAAATATGGAAAGAGTCGTAAAGACGTTGATGTCAAAGTGTCAAGTTTAGCTATAATAGCTGCAATGGTCATTTCAGCGTTTCTCGTCGTAGATGCAGCGCTTTTATTAAATCAATCATTGCAAGAAGCAGAATTTCACTACGTCAAACTAAAGGATGGACAATAGTCTTTAGTAAAAAAGAAAAACCGTTGGCTTTGAAAGCCTCGGTTTTTAAGGACGACAACGTTATCGTGGGGAATACGTTGACATATTCCCTGATTGCGACTGCTGACCATACGGATAATTGTAATTAATTTCCTCATCAAACGTAATGTAATCAAGATAAATCGTCAAAAGCAGATATCGTTTGCCTGTATTCGGGTCACTAAGAATGATGTGGTCACGACCGGCCGCTTCAATAATGCCTTTGAAAATCTTTGAATTCCATTCTTCACTTGCCTCAAACGTCATGTACACCGTGGCTTCTTTGCCTTTGTTGAGCCTTAGAATGTTTTCAATATAAGACTGCTGAATAGGCAATTGGCCTGGTGCATCAGTCACCCCTAATGTCGCTTGAGGTTGATTTTGATATGGCTGCTGTTGTTGGGTCTGCTGTGCCTGCTGGGGATACCCATACCCTTGATAAGGATAGTAGCCTTGCCCTTGCTGACCTTGCGTTGGGTACCCGTAATAGGAGCCCGAACTTCCTGTCGTGTTTTTATTCGCCATGTTGTTCCTCCTTCTCCCTTTTAACCACCGTAAACGGCAGGACATTCAGTTTGTGTTGGAGCGAAAAAGCAATGGGACTTGTAACGACCTGTATTTGCTTGGCCATACCACTGTGCAGGGCAATCACCCGGAGGACGAAAGAAAAAAAGCGCATAACTTCCTGGATCATACCGAATGCCTTTAATGACCTTGCGAGCAAGGCGCTTATCGTTTTCACGGGCACGTTGATAAAAATAACCCTTTTGCGTCGCCTCGAAGCCTCCTGGAGACTGAAACACCATGTTATTAATGTTATCAATGTCCACGAAGTCTAGACACTCCGCACGCACACGGTTCACTCCGACGTTGCCAACGAGGAGCATTCCCAGGTCCCCGTCTCCTTCTGCCTCAGCTCGCATTAATCGCGCAAGCAGCTGTACACCTTTTTCTGTATATTGAACGACGGCCATTGCCCCACCTCATTTCTCTGTAGTCTTCTTTGTTGTCATTATTCACATGTATGCTAGGGCAAGGTGTCTTAGTACAAGAAATGGTCGTATACTCTTTCACCGTTCGGCGTTTGTGTGGACTCAAATGCAGAGAGAGCTTTTTTTAGAGCTCGTCAATACGTAAACTCATATAGAAATTCCGACTACACATTATTTACGGCTTGATTAAAAAGGAGAAGAGACAAAAATGTACGGGTGCAGAGTCATACCGCGCTGTTAAGACTCATGGTTTAAGTCAGTCGTAGCATTTTTTGAAAAACACAAAGAAGGCAGTCACAAAAGTCATCGTTCTGACTTTCGGGACTGCCTTGAGTTTGTTTAGTTTGGTTGAACGTGGAAAAATGGTGCAATGCCTTCAAGTTCTACCCTTTGGCCGACATAAAAGCTGCCAAATTCACCATAGCGGGCACTTACTTCGTCGAAGCGCATTTCATAAACGAGCTTTTTAAATTGAAGAACGTCTTGGGAAAACAACGTAACGCCCCATTCCCAATCGTCAAAGCCGACTGATCCTGAAATGATTTGCTTAACAGCTCCTGCATAGCCGCGACCAATTTTCCCGTGGCTGTACATTAATTCTTTACGCTCGTCCATTGGGAGCATATACCAGTTGTCACTGCCATCGCGACGCTTGTCCATTGGGTAAAAGCAGACATAAGGCCATTTAGGCAGAATGGGCTTAAGACGTGCTTGGATTCTTGGATCTTCCTCAGGATTTTCAGAGCCTGATGCCATGTAGTTCGACAATTCTACAACAGACACATAGGAATATGCAGGTGTAAGGTACTCTGCAATTTGCAATTTATTAAACGACGTTTCAATTTCTTGAAGCTCATCAATGGTTGGACGCAAAGTCATTAGCATGAGATCGGCTTTTTGTCCAAGAATGGTAAAAAGCCCGTGGCTGCCAATCTTAGCCTCTTGGGTAACGTCTAACCGTGATAGAAAATGATTAAATTCTCGCAGTACAGAGGCTTGCTTGTCGCCAGCTGCTTGTTTCCACAACGACCAATCGACTGTACGAAAATCATGGAGCACATACCAACCGTCAAATGTTTTTGCTGCTTCATTCATCTCTCATCGACTCCTTTTTGAAGACGTGGTACTCACGAACAATGAGGGTATGATCCCGTCAACTTCCAATCATACTATACCATAGTGGGAGAGATTACCGTAGGCTTCAAAAGTGATCATTTTATGAAAACCCCTTCAATTTTTTGAATGGTGAAAAGCTTCTCCAAAACCTTTTCATTCCCTGTCAAAAGGGGTATGGTTTAGAGAGAATCGATGATTTAATGTCTAAGGAGGCCTACAAAAATGGGCGATTGGTTTCAGCAAATAAAAGACAAGGCTGCGGTTCAAAACGCAACGATTGTGTTTCCAGAAGGTACAGATGAACGCATTCTTGAAGCAGCGGCAAGGTTGCATACAGAAGGCGTTGTGACGCCGATTTTAATTGGCAATAAGCAAGAGGTTGAGCAAAAAGCAAAGGCCGTTGGAACGGACATTTCAGGGATTACACTCTATGATCCACACAGTTACGCGGATTTCGATCAAATGGTAGACGCTTTTGTTGAACGCAGAAAAGGAAAAGCAACTGTCGAGCAAGCGCAGAAAATGTTGCTTGATCCGAATTATTTTGGCACAATGCTCGTTCACCTTGGGCTTGCACAAGGACTCGTGAGCGGAGCGGCCCATTCGACGGCAGACACTGTCCGTCCAGCGCTGCAAATTATTAAAACAAAACCAGGCGTTCGAAAAACGTCAGGTGTCTTTTTAATGGTCAAAGATGATGAAACATTTGTTTTTGCGGATTGTGCGATCAATATATCCCCGGATGCGACAGACTTAGCAGAGATTGCTCAGGAAACGGCAAAAACCGCGGAACTATTTGGTGTTGAACCAAAAGTAGCGATGCTTAGCTTCTCTACAAAAGGATCGGCTGTGTCCGAGGAAACGACGAAGGTGGCAGACGCCGTTAAGCTCGTTCAAGAACAAGCGCCAGAGTTAATCATTGATGGTGAATTCCAATTTGATGCCGCGGTCGTGCCTTCTGTGGCGAAAAAGAAAGCACCGGATTCAAAGCTCCAGGGAGATGCGAATGTGTTTGTCTTCCCAACGCTTGAGGCGGGGAACATTGGCTATAAAATTGCGCAGCGCCTTGGTGGCTATAGCGCGGTTGGCCCGTTGCTACAAGGCTTGGCCAAGCCTGTCAATGATTTGTCTCGTGGCTGCAGCGCAGAGGATGCGTATCATCTTGCCTTAATGACAGCTGTCCAATCAGGCCAATAAGAAAAAAGCGTTTGGCGAATGAGAAATAAACTCGCCGAACGCTCTTTTTCTTGTCTATCGTTTTATTTGATAGGCTCCATATAGACCCCTGTGTTGCGATCAAGAATACGTTGTCGGTAGGAAACCAGGCGCTCGGATTCAGCTTCAGTGAGCGCAGAGGCCTGCACCGTTGCCCCTATGTCAGCAAGAACAGTGTACACGTGCTGCATGAGGTCTGAATGGGATAAAGGAATGCCCGTGAGCTCTTCCAATGATCCCATAACCTCTGGCTTTATGGTAGGCACAAACGTTTCTGATTTGTCCTGAACGGCAATGTCATACAGTGCTTGGACAATTTTTGCTCGCTCTGCACCGCTCCGCTTTACGCCAAGATACACCTGAACAGCTACAGCTCCACGAATTCGTCGTTGAGAGATACCTGCAAACTTTCTTCCGTGAATACTTAGATCGTAGCTTCCAGGACAATACGATCCTTCAATCTCTCCAACATCAAAAGCAATGCCTTCCTTTGCTAGAACAGCTCGAAGCAACGCGACCATGCTTTCATATCCTTGGGATATCATAGCGGATTTTGGCTCTTTACAGATAAGACTAATATTAAGAACATCCTCATCTAAGGCGACCGCTAGCCCACCTGAATTACGAACAATCACGTCATACCCTAGTGTATGTGCGGAACGAACTGCTTGTTCGATTCCTGGCAATCGTGCATCCTGAATACCTAGCACAATGGTTTCGTGATGCACCCATGAGCGCAAAATAGGTGCAGAATGCTCTTTTCCAACCGCTTCACAAAGAGTATCATCGATGGCGAATGATTCAAGCGCGCGAAAAGAGGGGTCTGGAAGTGATTGGTCAACCACACGCCAAGTTGGGGATAAAAGTAGGGGGTGATAAGTTTTGTTCATTGTCGTAACTCCCTTCACTACTCATTATCATATCCGAAATGGCGCAGGAGCAAAAGACAAAAAAGACGCCTTCCTCTGGTTGCTAAGGAGTCGTCTCGGATTTAATTATTAAAAAGAGGCTTCTATAGCGGACTTTAAGAAGCAGACGGTCCGCGATTTTCACTAAGCTGATTCATTTTTTCATCAAGTTTTTGGCTTAGTTCAATCAATTGTGGATCTTGAAGGTTGTCCAGCGTTTTGTAAAGCTTGTACATTTCTTTTCGGAGCATCTCAATTTCGTCTGTTCGATTCATGACACTTCTCACAGGTATGCCTCCTTTTAATCCTTCATTCCTCCTAAAGATGTATCTCGGTTACATTTTTTCCAAAAAATATAACGTTCTTCAAGTATAGCCTCGTTTGTCTGGAAAGGGAAGCGATAGTATCTAAAAAAGTATAAAAAACAGTGGCATTCTTTCAGAAATCAGTAGGATTAGAAGTAGCGCAATCCAGCAAGGGAATTCTCGTGTATAATTTTTTTGTTATGGAACGAGGTGCGAACTTCCCCGAAAATTAAAAGACATTCTTGACACGATATAATCATAGTATTCGTCTGACAGCAACAAGAAAATGTTCAGGTTTTAGAAAATAAAGCGAAAAAATGGATTGGTAGACATAAATCGTCAACAAGTGTAGACTTTCGACACACGCTGATGTGTATTGTTTAGGTACAAGGGGAATCCCTTACATAAGGGAGGAAAATGAGATGTTTTTATATACAATGAAGCTTACTGGACATTTTGCATGGGACGAGGTGCCTCCCTTCCAGTTTTCAAAGAAAGACAAGAAGGATCAAGAGGCGAAAGACTTGCAGACCGATAAAATGGCGAAAGAACTTACTCCTCACATTGACCCTGAGATGTTGGAGTTGATTCGCAAACTTGCCAAAAAGAAAAAATAATCGCAGCGTGTTTTTAAGTAGACAACTTTCACTGTAAAACAATCACCCTCATCGTTGATTTCTCCTGAGCGGGAGCAAGGTGAGATAGATGGCTTATTAAAATCTTGAGAACAACTTCATTCAGTAAATATAAAGGTCCCAATGCACACAAGCCCGTTATAACTAAAAGATTGCCTTTTAATAACTAAGCGACTCATCTAAATATAGATGAGTCGCTTAGTTTATGTCACATCATAAAAATGAGTTTATTATTAAAAGCAGCCACTAGCGAGACTCCAGCGGCAAAGAAAACACGATGAGGTCTTTTCGAATCGATGTTGGACTTGTGCCCACAGGGTGAAAAGAAACATGATTGCTTCGTCAAAATACTTCGCTTTCCGCGGGCACGGCTTCAGCTTCCTCGGAAAGCTAAAGCTTTTCTGCGGGATCTTCAGCTCGCGCTGTTCCCGCAGGAGTCTACGTATGTTGACTACGCTGATGTTTGTTTCTGCGTAAATTGTTTTTTCTTGGTCTTGTTTAATGAAGAAAATGGAAAAGTGAGTTAAGATGTGTTGCTTTAGCTAATAAGAAAAGTAAGAGCATCGTTTCATGCGGAATTATATCACCTAATGTAAATACATTGGTGTACTTCAGGTTTGTTTGTGATTTTAGACACCTTCTGCATAGCAAATAATCATTTTCAACGTGGCTTTGCCTGAGTAGAGGCAAGGTGAGATAGACCGAATGACATCTTATTTGTATTCAGGAATTTAAAGGTGCCAGTGCTTCACAATCCTGTATTTTCTAAAAACCGCTCTAAGTAACTAAGTGGAGTTCTACGCTCCAAATACTATTCAGTTCCTTTTTAGTGCATGTCACATCATAAAAATGAGTTCATCATTAAAAGCAGCTTGTATAGAAAGCAATCCCAACAATAAATTGCAGGTGTACCCATCTATATCAAAGAGTGTATGCCAAATGTAAGGTGCGAAAGTTAAGATAAGCATGCCATTTACGGTCTGGGAGTAGATGGTTCAATCGATACGTTGATTGTGACGAGGAAGCAATGACACATTAGGAGCGAGACTTCTCAGTGATAAAAGCTGTGCAATGACTAAATGTGGCGAGACTTCCGCTGTTCACCATATGAAAAACAGTAACGTGGGACAAAAAATAGATACGTCAGGAGCACACAAGCCAATGTTTGTGGAAACAATCCACAAGAGTTGGCTATTCGCTGTTGTCAGGAAAAAGATAAACCATGTAAAATGAAAGAAAGAGTCGACTGTTGGGAAGTATAGACAGAAAGTGAGGCTTGCTTAAGCCATGGCGTATATGTTGGAAAAATTAGATGAAGAAAAGGTGTTTAAAGATCCTGTGCACCGTTACATCCATGTGAGGGATAAGCTGATATGGGATTTGATTGGTACAAAGGAGTTCCAAAGGCTGCGCCGTGTGCGTCAATTAGGAACCTCGTATTTAACCTTTCATGGGGCGGAGCACAGTAGATTTAATCATTCCCTTGGTGTGTATGAGATTGTTCGTCGAATTGTTGAGGTGTTTAAGGATCGTCCTCATTGGCGTGAAGAGGATCGTCTGCTTTGTCTTTGTGCTGCGTTGCTACATGACATCGGACACGGCCCCTTTTCACATTCCTTTGAAAAGGTTTTTCATCTTGACCACGAAGAATGGAGTCGACGCATTATTTTAGGAAACACGGAGATTAATGCCATTCTTAAGCAAGCGAGCCCAACGTTGCCGCAGCGTGTATCTGATGTCATCGAAAAAACAGATGAAAACAAGCTGATTGTCAGCTTAATCTCAAGTCAGATTGATGCGGACCGAATGGATTATTTACAGCGTGATGCGTTTTATACAGGAGTTAGCTATGGCCATTTTGATATGGAACGTATTTTGCGGGTCATGCGCCCAACGGAAGATCAGGCCGTGATCAAGCATAGTGGAATGCATGCGGTAGAAGATTACATCATGAGTCGCTACCAAATGTACTGGCAGGTCTATTTCCATCCTGTTACGCGCAGTGCAGAAGTGATTTTGACAAAGGTTCTTCACCGTGCAAAAGAGCTTTTTGAACAGGGGTATGCATTTCAATACCCTCCAGTGCATTTTGAGAGTCTTTTTAAAGAGCAGATTTCATTGGACGAGTATTTGCAGCTTGATGAAGCGATCGTTATGTATTATTTTCACATGTGGCAGCATGAAAAGGATGGTATTTTGAACGACCTTTGCGATCGCTTTATGAACCGTCGTTTGTACAAGTATGTTGAGTTTAATTTAGAGTTGCAAATGAAAAAATGGCTCGAATTGAGTACGTTGTTTCAAACCATTGGATTGGCACCAGAGTATTATCTCGTCGTTGATTCATCATCTGATCTTCCGTACGATTTTTATCGCCCAGGGGAGGAAGAGGAGCGTTTGCCCATTCATTTGCTGATGCCTGGAGGCGAATTACAAGAGCTGTCACGGCAATCGGACATCGTCGAATCCATCTCAGGAAAAAAGCGTACGGATCATAAGCTCTATTTTCCGAAGGACAGACTAGAGGACTTCTCGACGTTTGAAACAGAGAAGAAGAGGATTTTGGACATTCTGTATGGCAAGGGGTAATGCGTTTTGTTAAAAGAACATACCAAGCTGCTTCAAGTAC
Organism: Aureibacillus halotolerans; assembly: GCF_004363045.1. Lineage (NCBI taxonomy): Bacteria > Bacillati > Bacillota > Bacilli > Caryophanales > Bacillaceae > Aureibacillus > Aureibacillus halotolerans. The sequence continues at coordinate 146,939 of NZ_SNYJ01000009.1, read as the reverse complement.
TAGCAGAAACAGAAGAGATTATCGGACGAAAAAAACTACAGAAAATGGTGTATGTTGCGCAAAAGCTACGCTTTCCATTTTACGAGAAGTATGAGTTCCATTTTTATGGTCCTTATTCAGAGGAACTCACACTGCAAATGGAGGAGCTACATAATCTAGGTCTTATCAGTGAAACGAAGGAACGCAAAGGTGGGTATGAACAATACCGATATGCATTAACGAGAGATGGCGACGATTTCTTAAAGCAATACGGTCTGGAAAGTGTTTTGACAGGCGAAGTCATGATGTGCCTAAATCAGCAGAGCTCTCGTTTTCTAGAATTGGTAGCCACTGTGCTGTATTTTGAAGAGTTGCAAGAAACGTTACTTGTGGAAAAGATTGGTCAGGTCAAGAAAAAGCAGCGCTATCAGGAAAATGAAATCGCTGATGCGCTTGCTTTTATAGCAAAGTTGAAGCAAGGTTCTTACCAAAATTCATAAGCTTTAATGAACACCGAAACCTCATGCGAGGGATTGTCGTTCATTAATCAGCCAAGCGTTTGCCACCAACTGCGTAATCTTCTTTTTTCATTTCTTCAATGAATACAACGATTTTTTCAGGTGGCGCGTCGACAGTTTCAGAAACAGCCGCTGTTACTTTCTCAGCGAGCGCCTTTTTTTGCTCGTCTGAGCGACCTTCTAACAATTTTACTGTAACGTATGGCATATGTATTGCCTCCTTTTCCTTATGATTGTAGGTATCCCATTGCCATCGCCAACGATGTCTCATTGGAGTCAGGAAAAAGGAATATGATATGATTGTAGCATGATTGAGTGGAAAAGGAGGAACCCCTTTGAGTGAACAAAAAAAACCAGGTGGAAGTCAGTTCAATATATTAAAAAATGATTCAACCGATGGCCACGGTGGGTTTGGTGTAGGGGCGTTAAGTCTTGAAAATGTGACACCAGTCATTATCGACCCCGAAGATAAAGAGGCATTTATCGATATGGGTGCGCTTCATGCCCGGTCTAAAGTCGAGCGGCGTTTAAAGTTTGTGCAAGATCGAGCAGAGGTTCCGAATGGCAGGTTGTACTGGATTGTTTGGGTGACAGTCGCAAAAGGACCGGAAGGCACCTATTATGCTGGTCTTGGGGGATGTGAAATCCGAGTGAATCGAGAGATTAAACGAGGGTACAAATCAATGCCTGAGCATGTGAACAACATGGATAAATCCATGAAGCATAAAGTGGCTGTAGAGCATATGGATCAAGACTCGCGTGCCTTACTCGCGACCTTTTTGGAGGGCTACGATTTGGGCATGTGGGAACGGTCGCCGAGTGAAATTCAAGATGCCTTGAAATCGTGAACATTTTATGAACATTAGAAAGAACACTTGAGAAAGCGCACTAAAATACGTACACTTTGTAAAAGGTGCACACATAGCATCGCTAGGACACGAAAAAGGGCTGTTCTCTCCATCTGTCGATCTTTCTGCGCGAAGGACGATGGTGGAGAGTCGGCCTTTTTTCAATTGAGACAGCAAAGGGTAAAGGGAGATGGATCAGGCAATAGTATTAAATTACCAAATGGTGAATTTTTTGAAATCGCTATCGCTTCGTCAAAATACTTCGCATTCCGCGGGCACGGCTTCAGCTTCCTCGGAAAGCAAAAGCTTTCCGAGGGGATCTTCAGCTCGCGCTGTTCCACCCTAAAGGGTACAAGTGCAACATCGACTCAAAAAGACTTCGTCGTGTTTTCTTTGCCGCAGGAATCTACGTATGTTGACTACGCTGAAGTTTGTTTCTGCGTACATTGTTTTTATTTTGTCCCGGTCTCGTATACCGGAGAAAAAATGTGTTAAGGCGTGATTGCTTACCGAACAAGACAAGGAAGTGCAACGTTTCAAGAAAGGTTACATCACCTAGTGCAGTATTGATGCAGCATTGGACTTATGTTTTGATCATTTGCACAGAGCAAAAATCACCTTCAACATTTGCTGTGCCTCAGTAGAAGCAAGGTGAGATAGATCAATTGCTCTCCAATACAACACCTGCTGTATTCAGTAAATAGACATATTGCCGGTGCTTATAATCCTGTGTTTCTAAAAGGTCGTCTTTCAGAAATGAAGCTGACTTCTACCCCTAAAAGCAGCCACTAGCGAGACTCCAACGGCAAAGAAAACACGATGAGGTCCTTTCGAATCGATGTTACACTTGTACCCGTAAGGTGTAAAAGCGAGCGTTTGGCAGCTTGGGGTAGTTTTATCTAAGCGTCTGTCAAGTGTAAGGTGCGAAGGTTGAGTTACTGCATAACGATCAAAACGGCCACAGCTGCTCCCACCATGGGGGCTTTGGTTCCTCAACGGGCAGGAGAGGGGACTCATTTGCTTTTTTTGCAGTTGGCAAGCTGCAATACCCTTGTGGTGCAGTTCCTTCTTCGAAATACATGACGCGTTGAACGGGGCAGTCTGAGGTTGCGCGAAGTCCGCTCTCAGGGTCAATGGCGACTGGGACGGTATCTTCTGTCGGCTGAAAAGCTCGTAGTGGTCGTCCTTTATGGCTTTGTTCCATGATATCCGCCCAAATGTATTTCGGCGCTGCTTTTTCAGAAGGAATGTCCATCGTTTTGCCCTCGTCGTAGCCGAGCCAAACCGAAGTCACAAGCTGTGGTGAAAAGCCAATCATCCAAGAATCGGCATTCGTGGTACCCGTCTTTCCTGCATAAGGGCGTGTGAGCAATGGAATGAGATCACGGCCAGTGACAGTCGTATACCCGTTCAAACGATCATCAAAGATGCCCGTCATCATATGCGTTGTTAAAAAGGCAAGGTCCTTGTCTAACACCTGAGTTGACGTTGGCTCAGCTTCATAGATGACCTCGCCCGCCGCATTTTCGACTCTCGTAATAAACTGAGGTGGCACATGACGGCCATTTGTGGCAAACACACTGTACCCTTCGGTCATCTCCAAGACGTTTACAGCTGACGTACCAAGCGATAGTGAAGGGACCGATTTAAGTGGACTATCAATGCCCATTTTTTTGGCGGTTTGAATCAACTGATCTGTGCCTAGAAACAACCCTGTTTTGACGGCGTAAATGTTGTCTGACAACGCTAACGCCTGCGCCATAGTTATCGGTCTGTGTGCGTAATAGCCATTATAATTGCCAGGCCTATACACTTCGCGGCCTTCATCGTAAGGGAAGGCAGTCGGTTCACTCATCAGGCGAGTCGCAGGTGTAAACCCATTTTGAAGTGCTGTATAATAAAGTATTGGTTTGAAGGTAGAGCCAGGAGACCGTTGTGCTTGAATCGCGCGATTAAACGAGCTTTCTTGATAGTCTCTCCCCCCAACAAGGGCTTTGACGCTCCCAGTTTTAGGTTCCATAATGACAACAGCGGCCTGAATCTTTGATTCCTCTGAAAGGTTTTCAGCCACCGCTTTTTCAGCAATTTTTTGCAGATTTGAATCCAACGTCGTATAGATTCGCAAGCCGCCTGTTTTTACTTGACGCTCCGTTAGATGCAAATGGCTCGAGAGTTGTTGATACACCGTATCTTGAAAATAAGGGGCGACGCGAATATCCTCCTTTTTTGGAGCAAAATGGAGCACTTTCTCTGCAGCTAGTTGTGCATCGCTTGCGTCAATGACCTTTGCAGAAACCATTTGCGAAAGCACATACGCTTGGCGTTTTTTTGCGTTCTCCATATTGATTTTAGGAGAGTAAAACCCTGGCCCTTTTGGTATTCCTGCCAAAAGCGAGGCCTGGGCAATTGTCAAATCGTCTGCGGAAGTGCCAAAATAAAAGCGTGCCGCAGCTTCAATCCCATAAATGCCATGACCGTAATAAATCGTATTTAAATACCCTTCTAGAATCTCGTCTTTAGAATAGTGCATTTCTAGTTGCAAAGTAACGTAGGCTTCTCGAAGCTTGCGGCTCCATGTTTTGGACATATCTCCGAACAAGTTTCGTGCATATTGCTGTGTAATTGTGCTAGCGCCTTGGACTTTTGCCATTGCTTTGAGGTTTGCTATCGCCGCTGCCGCAATTCGAGAGTAATGAAATCCATTGTGCTCATAAAAGTGTGCATCCTCTGCAGCAAGCGTCGCTTGAACAACATCTTGATCAATGTCCGCTAGCGCTGTCCAATACCGCGTGATGCCACCAGGCGTTCGTTCGCCTATCGGATTACCCGCTATATCAAGGACAACAGAGGTTTGAGGAACGGAAAGGGCTGGTGGTGGGGATAGCTTGGCAACAAGCAACACGACGCCTAAACTACTAAGCCCAATAGAAAGGGCAATGAGTGCTATGATCACGATGCGTTTTAACCACTGGGGGTACTTCACTTATCGGGCTCCTTTCTCATCAAAGAATAGCTAAATAGGTACTCTTAAGAGCTCGCGAGCTATAATAAAAGCAAAATGTTCAAAAAACCGAGAGCGACAAAAGACCTTTTTTGCCCAGTATGTCCATCTTTTACTGCCATATTCATTAAGGGAATGGAGATGGAAGGCTGAGATGAAAAAAGGATTGCTTTTTCGCTGAAATCGACTATACTTTTTGTTGTTTCACATCAATTGGAATTGAGCTTATAAGCTGAAAGATATAGAGAGGAAGAATGGAAATGAGCATTTGGTTTACAGAGAAGCAAACACCACATTTCGGCATCACAGCAGCAGTTAAGGAGTCTCTCGTTCATAAGCAGACTGCTTTTCAAAAATTGGATCTTGTGGATACAGAAGAGTTTGGACGCATGCTTTTGCTCGATGACATGGTCATGACGACTGAAAAGGATGAATTTGTGTACCACGAGATGGTGGCACACGTACCGATGTTTACGCACCCGAACCCTGAGCACGTGCTCGTTGTTGGTGGTGGTGACGGTGGGGTCATTCGTGAGGTCCTTAAACACCCTTCGGTGAAAAAAGCGACACTCGTTGAAATAGACGGTGACGTCATTCACTACTCTAAACAGTATTTGCCTAGCATCGCAGGCGCTCTGGATGATGAGAAGGTAGAGGTCAAGGTAGATGACGGCTTTATGCATATCGCTCAGTCGGAAAGTGCGTATGACGTCATTATGGTTGATTCCACAGAACCTGTAGGCCCAGCAGCGAAGCTGTTTGAGAAGGGCTTTTACGAGGGAATATCGAAAGCTTTAAAGGCAGATGGTATTTTTGTTGCGCAAACCGACAACCCATGGTTCAAAGCAGACTTAATCCAGCAGGTTGTGAAGGATGTAAAGGAGATCTTCCCGATCACACGTGTGTATACGGCAAATGTTCCGACGTACCCAAGTGGTCTATGGACGTTTACGATTGGTTCAAAAACGCAGGACCCTTTGCAAGTACGAGACGAACGTTTTCATGCGATTGAATCCAAGTATTACACCCCAGCGCTACACAAGGCATGTTTTGTGTTGCCTCGTTTTGTTGAGACACTCTTAACGGAGAATGGCGAATGAAGCATTTTGATGAGGCTTACTCAGGCAAAGTGTTTATAATGAGTCGAGCGTCCTTTGATGAGGCTGATGCGGTTGTTTATGGCATGCCTATGGACTGGACCGTCAGCTTCCGTCCAGGGTCTCGCTTCGGTCCGAATCGAATTCGCGAGGCTTCCATTGGCCTTGAAGAATACAGTTTGCGTTTGGACAGGCATCTTGAAGATGTAGCGTATCATGATGTAGGGGATATGCTGCTACCGTTTGGAAATGCCGCAAAAAGCCTAGAGGTGATCCGAGAATTTGCGGATACGGTTTTTCAAGCGGGTAAATTCCCTCTTGGCTTAGGAGGAGAGCATCTTGTTTCTTGGCCAGTCATCCAAGCCGCTCACGCGCAATACCCAGATGTAGCTCTTATCCATATTGATGCCCACGCAGATTTAAGAGAATCATACGAAGGCGAGGTTCTATCGCACTCTACTCCTGTTCGCAAGTCGTGTGATTTGCTTGGGGCGGAAAACGTCTACTCCTTTGGCATTCGTTCAGGTGCACGTGAGGAGTTCGAGTTTGCGAAAACGAGCGGCATGCATCTTTTCCCATTTGAGGTTCTTGCACCGCTCAAAGAAGTCATGGAAGAGCTCAAGGGACGCCCAGTATACGTTACGATTGATATTGATGTTCTTGATCCAGCGTTTGCGCCAGGTACAGGGACGGCTGAGGCAGGGGGCATCACCTCAAAAGAACTACTTGATGCCATTTATTTGCTTTCATCATCCGACCTTAAGATTATTGGTGCCGATTTGGTTGAGGTAGCTCCAGCCTATGATTCTTCAGATCAAACAGCCATCACTGCCTCAAAGCTTGTGAGGGAAATGCTTCTTGGCTGGGTGAAATAATTCATTTACAAACCATTATGAAAAGGAGGAGACTCTGTGGTACAGCAGTCACAGCCGCGACTTGACCTTCCGGATCTGTTTCAAGAAACGATAGATATTCTTGAGGATGGCAGACAACGGATCGTTAAAACCGTTTCATCTGAATATGAAACGTCCATTGCTTCTAGCCAGCTTGAAAAGGAATTTCAACTCCTTGAAAATTGGCGCCTTGAGTGCTTGCCACAGTCGCCATCCTTTACAAATCAGTCGCTTATTTTAAACGACGTTGCTGGTGTATCACTCACGCTCCGAATGCACGCATCCCCTATCGATCTGCCTACCTTTTTACGAATAGCCATTGCAACTGTCACAGCCGTTGCAGAGCTTCATCGCAATGATTTAATCCATCAACAACTGTCAACCAAGGTTATTTATTGGGACGACGGAAGGGACAAAGTGACCTTATTAGGTACAGACACTGTCCTATTCCGCAATGAAAAGACAGCTGTGTTTCCATCTCTAAGGCTAAGTGCATACAGTTCTCCAGAACAGATCTCCAATCAGTCTGTCATCGTAGATGGTCGCTCAGACATTTATGCTTTGGGGATTGTGTTCTTTGAGCTTCTTTTAGGCTACGTCCCTTTTGATCCACAGCTTTCAACTGAGTGGTATTATGATGTGCAAACGAAAGAAGTGCCTAACCCCGCAGCCCATCGAGAAGATATTCCAATGTTTCTCGGGGACATCATCCTGAAAGCGTTGGCAAAGGACAACGCACAACGTTACGATAATGTGAAAAGCTTGCTGATGGACTTGCAAAGGGTTGCGCTGCATGTCAACGGGGGGCATGCGCTTCCAGAGTCACCTGGTCTTTTTTGTAAGCAAGGACGCTTTAGTGAAAAAATGCCGTTGCAGCATCAAGACGAGCTTGCCAAGCATATTGCTCAGTCCTTAAACGAGACAAAGCATGGAAAATGTATGATCACATTCATAACAGGAGCGGCAGGTTCAGGAAAATCGACAATCGGTCTAGAGGCAGTAGCAGAAATGGAACGTTTCGGTGCTAAGTCAATCTATTTAAAACTTCAGCCGACCGCAATGGAGCGCCCGTATCATTTTCTTATCGGATTGTTGCGAAAGCTGATCAGACTTACCTTGACGAGTAATGAGCATTCGCTTGACACGATTAAACAGCAAATGAAACGACAAATTCATTCTCCGCCCGGATGGCTTATGCGGCTAGTACCCGAACTTGAATGGCTTTTTGGAGAGCCAGCGACAACGAGCGGCCTGACCCCAACAGGGCGTATATGGGAAGAATACTTTCAGATATTTTTGTCGATTTCGGCAACAGCACAGCAGCCAATTGTTTTGTTCGTTGATGATGTGCATTGGGCTGACGATTTGTCGTTACGGCGGTTATGTCAGTGGGTGAAGGATGGAAAACTTCCTCATGTGTGCTTGCTTTTTGTCATTAAAGAAAACGAAGGTCCAAACTGTCTTAATGAGCTTGACAGTTGCTTACATGTTGAGGTTCAGCGTCATTCTTTGAGACGCCTGGGCATTACTGAAATTTCCGAGTTGTCTTCCCTTCTTTTTCACTGGAATCAGACGGAAAGTCTCATGTTTTCAGAAGGTCTGAACATGCTTGCAAAAGGGAATTTGCTGCAAATTAGCATTCATTTATATGAGATGTATGACAATGGAATGCTTTATGTGAATGCTCTTGAAGGAGCTTGGATGTGCAATTTTGGTGAAATGAATACTTTGATTAACGAAGGAGCAAATCAAGGTCTTTTTACGGATAAATTTTCTCGCTTAACTTATGATGAGAAAATGGTTCTTCACAATGTGGTATGTGCCGAAGTGGATACACTCACGATCTCACAGCTCAGTGAATTTATGGCGTTAGAACAGGAGCCTTTACTATTTTACTTGCAGTCAATGTCACAAGCAGGCTTCCTTACTCTAGATCACGATAGGCGACAGCTCAGCTTTTTGCACCAGACCCTAAAAAAAGAACTGCTCATGTATATTCCTGAAAAAGAGCGCATGGAAATTCATACCCGTTGGCTCATCTTTAAGCTTTCTTTTTCAGCAGACGTTTTCGACCAGGCGGAAGACAGTATCACTCAGCATTATTTTCTTGCTGATGAGCCAGCACTGCCTATTTCTCTTCAGCCGAAAATGGTTCAATTGCTTATCTCAATAGGGGAGCAGGCAATGAAAACCGGGGTGCCCGAAACGGCAACATTTTATTTTGATAAGGCGCTTAAATTAATGGAGCAGCTGCCTGAGTCAAACACCTACCAGCAATTGTGGTGGATTCTCTTGCGTTGTTGTGCGGAGAACGCTATTTTGTCAAAGGAACCTCAACTTGCTCATTCGTATTGCGTGCAATTAAAGCAATGCTCGCAATCGAAAGAGGAGCAAGCGGAAGCCCTATTCTATTTTATGCATTATTTTCAATTAGACGGGCGAACAGGAGAAGCATTAAAAACCGGTATGAAGGCATTACGGCTGTTAAAAGCCACGTCACATTCGTCCTTCCTGCTGCCAACGCTATGGTGGCGTAAATGGAGAAATCATTGGGAACTTGCCTCTATGCAATCCTTTGCTGAAGCACTTGAGGACCAGCCAGTCGTACCGCAGTCAAGTGTTGAGGCTATGCTCTGGAATGAAATCATGTGTTTGCTATTTCTAAAGAAGGACATCGCTTTTTCAGTAGCTGCAGAGCAGTCATTGTTTTTTACGACGAAAAGGCCTGATTTGCACACGCCGTCTTTGCTTGCCTTTTATGCTTGGTACCTTTCAGTGTATAAAGAACGACCAGAGTTAGCCTTGGTGGTGACAAAAACAGCGATGAATCTAGCAAAGGATTCGTCGAAAGGTGGTCTGTTTTTAGGCTGGGTGCTCTATGTCAGGTGTTTTTGGGTAGATCACTGGGAGACGGGTGTCCGACAAAGCTTACAAATGATTGAAGAACAGCTCTCCCTTTTTCGGCAAGGATCACAGTCCACTATTCAGCCACGACTGGCATCAGCCTGGATTATGTGCGCGATGGAGGCTGGAGAACCACTGATTGCTTCTCAAGTCCACTGGCGTCAGATGGAGGGGACACCGGAAACAAAGGAACGTTTTGCCTATGCAACTCAGTGTGCACAAAGCATTGTCGATGGACGCCCTTTACCAAATCGACCCGCATGGTGGTCACATGGAGAACAAGAAATTTGGCCATTGCTGTACGTTCAATTTTCCTTCTGGGCAGGTCAATACAAGGCCGTCTGTTTAGAGGTTGAACAGCTTCAAAGCAGTCGGCAAATGCCACACTGGTCAGGACTTGGTGTGGTTACAGTAATGGTCATGGACGCACTCTCCTCCGCATTTCTAATCGAGGCCAAAAGCTCACGAAGAGATAGAAGAAAGAGTCTCGTTAAACTAGAAAGCTTGCTGCGGTTCTTTGAGAAGTCGAGACGCTTTCGCAGTGAAGACCTGCTCCATAAAAAGTACCTTGTGCTCGCAGAACGTGCGCGTCTAAAGCTTGATATTGATGAAGCGCAACGATTTTACGAGATGGCGTCAGAAAATGCACGTGTTCACGGCTTCTTGCATTTTGCTGCTTTAGCGAGTGAACGTGGTGCTGAAATGTATGCCGCGTATCACCGCGATAAGGTAGCCAGCTGGTTCGCTGAGGAAGCAGCAAAGGATTACGCCCTCTGGGGGAGCTCTTTTAGACAAAAACAAGTGTTTATAGCTTTCCCTGCCTTTTCTCAGCGTGGCGATCTCGACATCAATCGTTCAAAGGAATTGTCTAGAGCAGCGTTTCAGCAATCCGTTGATGTTGGAACGATTGTCCGTGCGTCACAAATGATTTCTGAAAACATCCACTTAACGACATTAGTAGAAACCTTGTTAACTTTAGCGTTGCAATATGCCGGAGGGCACAGGGGCGTTTTGTTTCTGCGGCGTGAGGAGACCTTTTTTGTAGAAGGTGTGATGGAGGAAGGAGTCTACGAATGGCTGGCATCTGACAAAATTGCTGCTGAAACGTATCCAGGTGCCTTAACCGAAGTCCTGCAATATGTCATGGAAGAAAAAAAGCCGGTGAGTATCACTTCCCCTGCCGACCGAAGCATTTGGATGAACGCCTATTACATGGCTCGTGTACAACCGAATTTTGTTCTCTGCTTGCCCATTGTTCGTCAAGAAAAGCTCATCGCATTGATTTATATTGAGAACAGAATGTCGCAGCAGTCGTTTTCGCCAGCTCAAATGGAACTCATTGAACTTTTAGTGTCCCAAATTGCAATTTCACTAGAAAATGCGATGTTCACCGAGAAGCTTGAAAATGAAGTCCGTAGCAGGACATATGAATTGGAGCAGTCATTGCAGGAGCTTGAGCAAAAAAGTGAGCGTCTTGCTGAGGTCGAGCAATCAAGAAGACAACTGCTGTCAAACATCTCACACGACTTGCAAAGTCCTGTTGCTGTGATAAAAGGCTATATAGAGACGTTAATGGATGATATGGTACCGAGCAAAGCGCAACGACAAAAATATTTGCAAAGTGTTTTAGAAAAGACGAATAAGCTGTCTGGTCTGATTCAGTCGTTGTTCCAGCTCGCAAAGCTAGAGTCTGGAGATGCCACATTTGTGAGGCAGGAGCATCGTGTCCAGTGGCTAATGGATTTTATTTCGGAGAAACTGGCATTTGAGCTCTGGGAGGCTGGCGTCCAATTTGATATTCATGGAGAACAAATCGGTGAAAAATGTGTTTCTGTGCATATGGATAGCATTGAGCGGGTGGTGTCCAATTTCATCCACAACGCCATTGAGCATGGGGGAGGGGTGACTCAAATACACATCACCTTTCGCTGCTCAACGCAGACGCTCTATGTAAAGGTGGAAGACAACGGCAACGGTTTGAGAAAGGAAGATATCCCGTTTCTGTTTGATCGGTTTTATCAAGGAAGACAATCTGGTGGTGGGACCGGTCTTGGGCTGGCCATTTGCAAAGAGCTGATTCATTATCACGGCGGAAGTATTTGGGCCGAAGAGGCAACTTCAAACTCAAGTGGCGCAGTGTTCGTGTTCTCCCTTCCACTTTGCCCGTTGAAGTGATGAAGGAATGGCGGTGAGGACCTAACTTGTAAGCTCGAATAAGGGATGTTTACCCACTATATTGGGAAGCCCCTTGTATAGAAGAACAATGAGGCTGTCTCGAAAGTCGTATGGTGACTTTCGGGACAGCCTCATCATGGTGAACAATTAATTACTAGAGCTTGCTGTAGTGATAGTGGTCGGTTCATCAGTGCACGCTTCACCATTAAACCGATAGCCAATGCCGCGAACGGTAAGGATATAATTTGGATTGGCAGGGTCCAATTCAATCTTCTTTCTTAAATTATGAATATGTACCATGACTGTCCTCGTATCGCTTAAACTCTCAAGGCCCCATACACGATTGTACAAATCATCTAACGTGAATGTTTGATCAGGTCTTTGAATCATTACAGACAAAAGCTCAAATTCTTTTTTAGAAAGAGATACCTCTTTGTTATGAAGCTTGCAAACATGGCGGAGTAAATCAACTTCCAGATCACCGGCGAAAAGGACTTTTGGCGTTTTTACGGTGTCACTTTCATTGAAAAAAGTATTTCTGCGAATATGAGCCTTCACACGAGCGACAAGCTCGTTCGGGCTAAATGGTTTCGTTATGAAATCATCGGCACCGAGACCGAGACCAAGGACTTTATCAATCTCGTCGTTTTTGCTTGAAACAAATAGTATAGGTGCTTTCGTAAGCTGACGAATCTCTCGACATACGTCGAAGCCGTCAAGACCTGGTAACAACACGTCCAATAAAATGAGGTCAGGTTGTTCCAATCTGACCAATTCCACAGCTTTTGGACCCTCGTCAGCTGAGATGACCTGAAATCCATTTTTACGTAGGTACAGAGTTAGTATTTCATTGATCTCGATGTCATCATCAACGACCATGATTTTTTCGTTCGCCATGGCTACTCCCCTTCCCTTTAAGGGTCATTTTGGAAAGAACATACGAAGATACAATCTGTTTAATACTAAAAAGACTATAGGAAAAAAGGCGCAACGTCAAGGAAAAACCTGTGTATATCACCAATAGATGGATGACTATTTCCTCGTTTGCAGGTGGTCCTAAAGAACTTTATAATAGAGAAAGTGCGCACGTTCAGAGTGGAGTAAGGAAAGCAGGTGAAGGGATGGCGTCCCATGCAGTCAAGGTGCTTATGGATACGATGATCAAAAGCGATGGTGAACAAGAAACGATCCATGTGGAAGCGAAAGGCATTCGCCGCAGAACAAATAACGGACTGTTTCTCGTTTTTTATGAAGAGGGAGAAGATGAGGAACGGACACAAAATGTCGTTCGCTTTGAGGTAGACAAGAACCCACCGGAGCTTAAGGTCGTTCGAAGCGGAGGGCGCTCGATGCGTCAAGTGTATCGAGAAGGAGAGACGACAGAGGGGCAGTATGAGGTTCCGTGGGGGCAATGGATTACAAAAGCAACAACGGAATCGGTCTCTTTTCAAGACCAAGATGGCATTAATGCGAGTTTGGTCTTTCGTTACCAGTTTGACATTGGCGGTGCTACCGCGTTTCATCATACAACGATAAAGATAATGGAGGACACAATATGAGCATTCTTGAAGCAAAGAAACAGGCCATCAGTAAGGAGGTCGAAAGAGCCGTTTTAGCAACTGGCCTCGTCACAGAGGAAGAGCTCCCGACTGTCCTATTGGAAACACCAAAGGATTCAACCCATGGCGATTATGCAACAAACATTGCAATGCAGTTGGCACGTCCGGCGAAAAAAGCGCCTCGTGCTATTGCGGAGTCAATTGTCGCTGCCTTTAATAAACAAAAAACAGCTGTTAGCGATATTCAGATTGCTGGACCAGGGTTTATTAATTTTCGCTTAGACGTTCATGCGCTCATCGGTGTCGTTGAAGAGGTGCTTGAAGCCAAAGACACTTACGGATCTTCGAATGCGGACAAGCCTGAACGCATTCAAGTGGAATTTGTGTCTGCCAATCCGACTGGCACCCTGCACCTTGGCCATGCTCGCGGAGCTGCTGTTGGTGATTCGTTGTGTAATATTTTGCAGGCGGCAGGACACGAAGTGTCAAGGGAATACTACATTAATGACGCTGGGAACCAAGTCGATCAACTCGCTCGTTCCATTGAAGCGCGTTATTTTCAAGCACTTGGTCAGGAGAAGGAAATGCCGAAAGATGGCTACCACGGAGCCGATATCATAGACATTGCCCGCCAGCTTGCGGAGCAGGACGGTGAAAGCTATGTGTCGCAAACGGAAGCAGACCGATTAGCTGCATTCCGAGCCTATGGTCTGCAATTTGAATTGGACAAGCTGAAAAAGGATTTGTTGGATTTCAAGGTGCCATTTGATGAATGGTATTCCGAAACCTCTCTCTATCAGAATGGAAAAATTCAGCCTGCGCTAGATACATTAAAAGCAAATGGTGAGATTTACGAAGAAGAGGGAGCTACTTGGTTCCGTTCCACCACTTACGGCGACGACAAAGACCGAGTGCTCATTAAAAGCGATGGTTCTTACACGTACCTAACCCCAGACATTGCCTATCATCAGGACAAGATTGAGCGGGGGTTTTCAAAGTTGATTAATATTTGGGGTGCTGACCACCATGGTTACATTCCAAGAATGCAGGCGGCCATTCAGGCGCTTGGTCATTCAAAGGAAACGCTTGAAGTTGAGATTATTCAGATGGTCAATCTGTTTGAAAACGGTGAAAAGGTGAAAATGAGCAAACGAACAGGCAACGCAGTCACTCTCCGTGAACTGATGGAGGACGTCGGTGTTGATGCGATGAGGTTCTTCTTTGCGATGAGAAGCCCTGATTCACACTTGGATTTTGATATTGATTTGGCGAAATCGGAATCCAATGACAACCCTGTGTTTTATGCGCAGTATGCGCATGCCCGTGTATCGAGCATTTTCAAGCAGGCCGAAGAAAAAGGGATCAGTGTCGCTGTATCAGCCGATTTGTCGTTGCTAGGGAGCGACAAAGAGCAGGCCCTTCTAAAGAAAGTCGGTTGCTTCCCTGAAGTGGTGAAGGATGCAGCCGATAAACGTGCGCCACATCGCATTACGCAGTATGTGCACGAGCTTGCTAGTACATTCCACAGCTTTTACAATGCGGACAAGGTCATTAATCCGGAGAATGGACCTTTGACACAAGCCCGTTTGCAGCTTGTCAAATCGGTTCAGCAGACATTAAAAAATGCGCTTACGCTTGTTGGCGTAAACGCACCAGAACGGATGTAGGCGTACGATTCGAAAAGTTGATTCTAAGCATTAAGAAGGCCGGCTGAAGCTAAACGGTAAAAACAGCGAGGGATTGAAGCCTTGAGAAGGAGTGGACTTTTTAGTCCCTTCTTTAAGGGGTCGGCCAGTCCAACACACCACCAGCGAGTCGTTTGACGCGGCGTTCTTTCTCCAACTGAGAGAGCAGGGCAAGGAGAGCCTGCTCTTTTTGCTTTGCCTCAATCATGACGTCAAACTCTATGCCGAGGCTAGTGGCAAGATGAAAAAAAGGTCTTACAAATGCCGGATCAACGAACTCAGCGTGCTTGCGAAACTCTTTTGCATTGCGTGGGGAAGAGAGGTGGACCTTTGGTTTGAAAGGAGACCGTTTCCAAGTTGCGAAAATGCTTGGCAAAAGGTCTTCAAGCGAACGTTCAGAAGGCAATGCTTTGTGATGATGGTAGTCAAACACCATTGGAATATTTGCCTGCTGGCATATGGCTAGCGTTTCTTCCGCATTGTATGTCCGATCATCATTTTCCAGTGTCATTAATAGACGAGCTTTTTTGGGAAGGCGTGAAAGGTTGCTATAAAAACGTTCAATGGCGGCCTTTTTGTCGCCATATGCGCCGCCTACGTGAATGTTAATGACTCCTCGTTGGGACAATTCCATCTGCTCGAACACCTGTTGATGATAGAGCATGTCACTTATGGCATTGGCGGTGATGTCGTCTCGGTCACTTGTAAACAAAGTAAATTGGTTAGGGTGCATGCTGAGGCGAAGCTGGTGGGTTTTACTGAACGTGCCGATTTCTCTAAATAGCGTTTGGAAGCGCTGCGAGTAATCCCACTGCACCTCTGGATGAGTGGCAAGTGGAATTAGTGAGGAGGACATACGATACAACGGGATGCCTTGTGCGACGTTGTAATGAAGAATACGTAGGGTGGTCTCCAAATTATGAGCAGCTGTTGCTTCAAGCTTACGCTGACGTTCGGCGGCAGATAATGTTGACCAGTGACGAAAGGTCATTGTGCTTGATGGTGACCCATCCCAAAGCGAAAGATTATTGGCTACATAGCCAAACCGTATGCGCATGACATGAAGCTCCTTTCCTGTCTTAAAGCAATCCGGCAACGAATGAGGCAACTGCGCGTTTCGTCCACTGGATCGGATTGGACTTTGTCAGCTCATCCAGTGTTAATATTGAGCTGCTTTGAATGTCTTGTTGAATATGTTGCTGCAAAAGCTTTATCAATTGTTGGTCTGAAGACAGGCAATTCATCTCACTGTTTAAGAAAAAGCTGCGCCGATCAAAATTCGCCGTTCCGATGTCCACGTAAGACGAATCAATCATACATAATTTCCCGTGATAAAACCCTTTTTCGTATTGATACACAGGACAACCCAACTCCAGTAACTGCTTTAGGTAAGGGTATGATGCTTCCTGAACGAGCAGATGATCTGTCTTTTTCGGTACGAGCACGGAGACCTTAATTCCTCGTTTCACCGCATCCACTAAAGCCATCATGACCGGATGATTTGGGATAAAATAAGGAGACCCAATAAAGATCGATGCGTTTGCCTTGTTAAAAAGCTCTATGTAGTGATGAGCTACACTCGAGCCGTTTGAAATAAAAAAAGTGTACGACTTTTGCTCTAGAGGCGTTGTTGCCTTATTTAAATGGGGCTCGTTTTTGATCTGTTTTGCCTTGGCGAAATCCTTGGCAAAAACCGATTGGACAATTGGGACTGCATCCCCAGTAAACCGAAGATGATAATCTCGCCAAGGGCCAAATTTAGGTTTTTCACCGAGGTATTCCTTGGCGACATTGAATCCACCAAGATAGCTAATTTCTCCATCTATGACAGCGATTTTACGATGATTTCGTGCCAAAGCTTTAAAAAAGATGAATGGGAAATTAGGGGTATGGCTGAAAGCGAAGCGAACGCCTGCCTCTTCTATTTCTTTAATTACCTTTTTGCCAATTCTAAAACTACCTAGCCGATCTATAAGGAGAGAAACGGAGACGCCGCGTTGTGCTGCCTCTTTCAAATGCTGAAAAAACAATCGTGAAAGGGCATCTTTTTTGACGATGAAAAATGACACAGAAATGTCGTGTTTGGCGTTTTCAATATCGGCAAATAACGTGTCGAAAAACTCACCGCCATCTGTAAACAGCTGTGGTGTATCATTAAAGCCCTCAGAATAGAGTGAAGGATTATTTTTTGTAAACACACGTTTTCCAAAATAAATGTCTGCCCAAATAAAAATAATCAGAATCACGATTAAACTAAGGCACAGTAGTACAATACTCATCAAGTGTTCCTCCAGTAAAATAGTAAAGCGAATTTTCATTAGTATGACCGCTTTCGGTGTGATTCACTCAAAGGAAAAATCAACAAAAAGGACATTCTCACAAGGAATTCGCATTAGGATGTCTCAATTCTTTACGAAAAGGTGGCATAGACCACTGTAAAGTGTTTATAATGGTGAATAGTATATGCATCTGCAACGAAAAGGCAGATTGACTAAGGGATAAAGGGGACGCGTAAATGATTCAACAAAAGTTCAATGAAGAGCAGCTTGCTGAGCTTTCGATGCTCGACATTGCCTATGAGCTTCTATTAGACAAAGGAGCAACGATTGATTTTGACGTTCTTTTTGCAGAAATTTGCAAGCTTAAAGATTTTACAGAAGAGCAAAAAATAGACAAGATTGCTCGCTTGTTTTCCGACCTCAATGTGGATGGACGGTTTATGAGTGCTGGCGACAATAACTGGGGCTTGAAGCGTTGGTATCCTGTAGACACTACCGAAGAGGACCTAACGCCAGCGAAGCCAAAACGCAAACGTAAGAAAGCAGCCAAAAATGACTTTGACGACGATGATGATCTAGAGGATCTAGAGGACCTTGATGATTTGGATGATTTTGATGAGGACGACGAAAGCGATCTGGATAGTGCAGATGATGACGACGAGGACAACTTTGATGACGATGACCTTGAGTCTGAAAGCATTGATTTAGATGATGATGATGACGACGATGACGATGATGATGACGACGAGGATGACCTGAAATAGCCGTCTTGACTTCTCTCACACCCGCAAGTAAAATAGGTGTGGGCTCTTGACGGAATATAGGCTATTCATGGAAATAGTTTAATCAAAGCAAAAGTGCTCCCGCACAATAAAAAGGGGTCACTTTTGTTTTTTTGTGTGCCCATAAGAAAAGACGGCTTGCTCTGAACGAACAACATATTACGTATAGATGGGGTGGACTGTATGACAAAGTATATTTTTGTAACTGGAGGCGTTGTGTCGTCCCTAGGTAAAGGCATCACTGCTGCGTCCTTAGGCCGATTGTTAAAAAATCGCGGTCTGAACGTAACGATTCAAAAATTCGATCCATACATCAATGTCGATCCTGGAACGATGAGTCCTTACCAGCATGGGGAAGTTTTCGTGACAGATGATGGCGCAGAAACGGATTTGGATTTAGGTCATTATGAACGTTTTATCGACATTAATTTAAGCAAGTATTCAAATGTGACCACTGGAAAAATTTATTCCACAGTGTTAAGAAAGGAACGTCACGGCGATTATCTTGGCGGCACTGTGCAGGTCATCCCACATATAACGAACGAAATTAAAGAACGTGTTTATCGGACGGGCCGTGAAACGAATGCAGATATCGTTATTACCGAAATTGGTGGTACAGTGGGCGACATCGAGTCGTTGCCATTTTTAGAAGCCATCCGTCAGATTAAAAGTGATATTGGTGCTGAGCAGGTCATGTACATTCATTGTACACTCGTTCCATACATTCGCGCAGCGGGCGAAATGAAGACGAAGCCTACGCAGCATTCTGTGAAGGAGTTACGCTCGCTCGGTATTCAACCAAATGTCATTGTCGTACGAACGGAGTCTGCGATAACAACGGACATGAAAGAAAAAATTGCGTTGTTTTGTGACATCAATGCGAAATCAGTGATTGAATGCCGCGATGCCAACAACTTGTATGAGATTCCTCTAGCGTTGCAAAGCCAAAAGCTTGATCAGATTGTTTGCAACCATTTGAAGCTGAATTGCCAGGAAGCGGATATGACGGAATGGAATAAGCTCGTCGATCGCGTGACGAACTTAAAAGATTCGACACGCATTGCGCTTGTCGGGAAATATGTTGAGCTTCAAGATGCGTACCTTTCTGTCGTTGAGGCGCTGAAACATGCAGGATATGAGCATGACGCAGATATTGATATTAAATGGGTAAATTCTGAAGCAGTGACGTCAGAAAACGTCAGCGAGCTTTTGAGCGATGTTGATGGCATTTTAGTACCTGGAGGTTTCGGCAACCGAGGGATTGATGGTAAAATTGAAGCCACTCGTTTTGCCCGTGAAAACAATGTGCCTTTCCTAGGCATTTGTTTAGGTATGCAATTGGCCTCTGTAGAATTTGCTCGTCATGTGCTCGGTCATTCAGACGCGCATTCGGCGGAAATTTATCCAGAAACGACCTTCCCAATTATTGACCTATTGCCAGAACAAAAGGATGTAGAGGACTTAGGTGGGACGCTTCGGTTAGGCCTTTACCCATGCAAAATAGATAAAGACACAAAAACCTACGAGGCGTATGGGAAAGAAGTCATCTATGAGCGCCATCGTCACCGCTACGAATTTAACAATACGTACCGCGCAGAGATGGAGAAGCAAGGATTTGTTTTTTCAGGAACAAGCCCAGATGGTCGACTCGTCGAAATTATTGAGCTGAAGAACCATCCTTGGTTTGTCGCGTCTCAATTTCACCCGGAGTTCAGTTCGCGCCCAACCCGTCCACAGCCATTATTTAGAGATTTCGTAGGTGCTTCGCTAAAGCAATCTTTATAATCATCACATTTAAAAAAGCTGTCTTGCAGGTCATCGGTATGACTTGCGGACAGCTTTTTTTGGTGAGATCTTTAATTTGTTAGACAACTTCCGCAGTGCAAAAATCACCTTTAACGCTCGTAGTGCCTGACTGAGTAGAAGCAAGGTGAGACCGAATTACATCTTGCTGGCAGTGCTCACAATCCTCTAAATAACTAGCGGCAAAGAAAACACGATGAGGTCCTTTCGAAACGATGATGCACTTGTGCCCTTTAGGGTGTAACAAAATTACGACCGCTTCGTCAAAATACTGCGCTGTCCGCGGGCACGGCTTCAGCTTCCTCGGAATCTTGCTTTCCAAGGGGATCTTCAGCTCGCACTGTTCCCGCAGGAGTCTGCGTATTTTGACTACGCTGATGGTTGTTTCTGCGTAAATTGTTTTTATTTTGTCTCGGTCACATATAACGGAGAAAATGGAGAAGTGAGTTAAGCTGCTTTGCTTCGGCAAACAAGACAACTAAATGCATCGTTTCATACAAAGTTATATCACCTAATGCAGTATTGATGCAGCGGTGGACTTATGAGATCAATTGACCTCTCCAAAACACCTCCCGCTGTATTCAGTAAATAGGAATGATGCCGGTGCCCACAATTCTGTATTTCTAAAAGGTCGTCTTTCAGTAAAGAAGCTGACTTTTAGAAGCTAAATCACTAGATGAGCCCCTTTTTAGCTCTTGTCACATCAAAAATCCTGCGGCAAAGAAAACACGATGAGGTATTTCCGAATCGATGTTGCACTTGTGCCCTTTAGGGTGAAAGCGAACGTATGACAGCTTGTATATAAAGCTACCCCAACAATAAATTGCAGGGTTTACTGAGTTATACCTAAGCGTGTCTGCTAAATGTAAGGTGCGAAAGTTGGGTTCGTTAAATTCAGTGAAGTTCATCCAAAATATCCTGTACTGTTAAACTGAGCCAGTAGTAAGCCATCAAGAAAGAAAATGCGTGGGGGATGACAACTCTTTTCCCATTCTCATTTGGATAAAGACCGTCTTTCACATGCATGGAGATGAAGATGTCCGCTAAAGAATATAGACCTTTCTCAGAAGAACTTGGATCTGAAGTTGATAGCGCAAGCACTTGAGCGCCCATAGATTGCGCTTTTTGGCACAAAGAGACTGCTTCCGTGTGATGTTCTCTAGGCACTGCAATAATGACACGGTCTGCCGTCGTAAAGCGCGGAATATGGTCTAACGATGCAATTGATGTCATAGCATGTAGAGAGGTTTGCTCAGTTGTGGAAGCATTTAGCGTATCGAGAATGCGTGCATCCTCTTTTGTGAACAAGTACAGAGTCCCATGGTTCGCTTGAGCAAGGAGACGAGCCCCATCTTCATACGCGGGCTCTTCTTCAGCCATGGCCTTAAAATGACCGAAAAGCTGGGTGGGAATAATTTGAAACATTTCTTTTGCCTCCAATATGCATACTTCGACATAATGTCTAGATATTCGCTAATCGTAGTATGAATTTCCTCACATTATCCTACAATAAAAAGCATAAATCACCAAAATCTTTTTATCTTCGGGAAGAATCGACCGATATAAGAAGGAAAAGTTTTTTATAGAAAGAATTAGTAATTACAGAGATTTTAATAGGAGCGTGGTTTATTCCTATTGAAAGGGCGGGGAAATATAGGTGAGCAAGAATATTTTGATCGTTGACGACCAGTACGGTATACGTATTTTACTAAATGAGATCTTAGTAAAGGAAGGATATGCTACTTTTCAAGCAGCCAATGGTGTACAAGCACTTTCTATACTTGAAAAAGAACGAATTGACTTAGTGTTGCTTGATATGAAAATTCCTGGAATGGATGGTATTGAAATACTGAGGCGAATGAAGCTCTTGGATCGCGATATTGATGTCATGATTATGACAGCATATGGTGAGCTTGATATGATTGAAGAAGCGGAAAGCCTTGGTGCTAAACGTCATTTTTCAAAGCCATTTGATATTGATGATGTTCGGGGAGCCATTCGAAATTTGCCAAACAAATAATGTGAAATGTATGTCATGCCGATAAAAGGAATACCAGGCGGACTTTTTCTTGAAGAGTTGCCGACAGCGACGGATATTGGTATGCTATGAATGACTATGATTTTAAAAGAATTTGTCGAAATGGTGAAGTAGCGTTTTAATTTTTTGTAAGCTTCACCCGAAACTTTTAGATCCCAAGGAGGCAACGTGCATGCCATTAGTGTCAATGAAGGATATGCTAAACAAAGCAAAAGCGGAAGGGTACGCTGTAGGGCAATTTAACTTAAATAACTTAGAGTTTACGCAAGCTATTTTGCTAGCTGCTCATGAAGAAAACTCACCAGTCATTCTTGGTGTTTCAGAAGGCGCGGCGCGTTATATGGGCGGTTTCAAAACCGTTGTTTCCATCGTGGAAGCGTTAATTGAAGATTATGGAATTACAGTTCCTGTGGCCATTCACCTTGATCACGGCTCTTCTTTTGAAAAATGTGTAGAGGCAATTCATGCAGGATTTACATCTGTTATGATTGACGGCTCTCATTATCCACTTGAAGAAAACATTGCTCTTACAAATAAAGTTGTCGAAGTGGCCCATCTCTTAGGTATCTCAGTTGAAGCTGAGCTTGGCCGTATCGGTGGACAAGAGGATGACTTAGTTGTAGATGATGCAGAAGCTGCCTATGCCATCCCATCTGAATGTGACCGACTTGTTCATGAAACAAATGTTGATTGTTTTGCGCCTGCACTAGGTTCTGTACATGGTCCATATAAAGGTGAACCAAACCTAGGCTTTGATCGTATGGAAGAAGTGAAAAACCTAACGGGTATTCCACTTGTTCTTCACGGTGGGACAGGCATTCCAACGAAGGATATCCAACGCGCTATCTCTCTTGGTACAGCAAAAATCAATGTAAATACTGAAAATCAAATTTCATCTGCAGCCCGTGTTCGCGAAGTTCTAGCGGAAAACGCTGAAATGTACGACCCACGTAAGTATCTTGGGCCGGCGCGTGATGCCATTAAAGAAACAGTCATCGGCAAAATGCGTGAATTTGGTTCTTCACAAAAAGCATAAGCATATAAGCAAGCACCCAAAAAGCATACATGTTGTCCGAAATTATGTTAAAGCACCTCCAATGGCGGTGCTTTTGCATGTTTTCAGAGCATGGTGTTTGTATTAAGGAATAAGAGAAGTAGTCGCCATGAACTGATCATGCATGATGCCTATTCGGAGGCATCACGTTGACTATTTCTCTACTTGAACAAGCATTGTATATCCAGTTTGTAAGATGAAATGAATAGATGCATACTAAAAATGTCTAAAAAAGCCGTCGATAACTCATTAAAGGAATTCAAACTATCGATCAAGAATCCGTTTAAAGCGCGAGAGAATAACTGCATACAATTTCCTTTAATGATCCATATTAATACAATACCCCTTGTGAGCGGTGAATCGCTTTGTGTGACGTATACTGCTTAAAACTGGGGATGTGCAGGCTGTATGTATACTTGGCGAAGTCGTTTGAAAAGGAGATCAAGAATCATGGAAAAGCTTTTAATTGAAGGGGGGCACCCGCTAAGAGGAACTGTTCGAATTAGCGGAGCGAAAAATAGTGCCGTCGCGTTATTGCCAGCTGCGATTTTAGCTCAGTCACCCGTCGTTATTGATGGATTGCCGAACATTTCAGATGTCAAAATTCTTTCTGACCTGCTTGAAGAAATCGGGGGGGAAACGACACTGACGAACGATCAAATCACGATTGATCCAACTCATATGGTTTCGATGCCTTTACCGAATGGAAGAGTAAAGAAGCTAAGAGCCTCTTATTATCTAATGGGCGCAATGCTCGGTCGCTTCAAAAAAGCCGTTGTTGGCTTGCCTGGCGGTTGCTATCTAGGGCCCCGTCCAATTGACCAGCATATTAAAGGCTTTGAAGCTTTAGGTGCAAAGATAACGAATGAACAAGGAGCACTATATCTCCGTGCAGATCGTTTAATTGGCGCAAAAATTTACTTGGATGTTGTTAGCGTTGGGGCGACCATTAATATTATGCTTGCCGCTGTGAGAGCAGAAGGAAAGACGACCATTGAAAATGCAGCGCGTGAACCAGAAATCATTGATGTGGCGACACTTCTGACGAGCATGGGTGCTCGCATCAAAGGCGCCGGAACGGATGTCATCCGAATTGAAGGGGTCAATGAACTCAAAGGCTGTCGGCACACTATTATTCCAGATCGTATTGAGGCGGGTACATATACCATTATGGCCGCTGGTGCAGGTGAGGATGTCATTATAGATAACGTTATTCCTCAGCATTTGGAATCATTAACTGCAAAGCTTAGGGAGATGGGGGCAACCATTGAAGAAAGCAACGATCAATTGCGCGTCTCAAAAATGGTCAAGCCGTCATCAGTCGACATCAAAACACTCGTCTATCCCGGCTTTCCAACAGATCTCCAACAACCGTTTACGACGCTGCTCACACAAGCAAGTGGGATGGCAATTGTGACAGACACCATCTACTCTGCGCGCTTTAAGCATATTGACGAATTGCGCCGTATGGGTGCAAACGTAAAAGTCGAAGGAAATTCAGCCATGATTTCTGGACCTGGCGTTTTGCAAAGCGCCAAAGTTAGAGCCTCAGATTTACGTGCAGGTGCTTGTCTCGTTGCTGCTGGCCTTTTAGCTGATGGAATCACTGAGATTACAGGCTTAGAGCATATCGATCGTGGATATGAGAATTTAGTAGAGAAGCTCAGTTCCATTGGGGCGTCCATTTGGCGTGAACAGATGGTCGAGCAGGAAATTAAACAATACCAAAATACGTAAAAGGTACCGGGAGCCCTCACTTAGGCTCCCGGCACTTTCGTAAACGTGGTGTCACTCGCGGAGGCATCGAGATAATTGGAATGGATCTCATGAACCTTACGGCGGGGCGTATTTTATGGCAAGGCATTTTCAAATATCTTAATGCAATTGGACATTGTCTTAACAAAACGAATTATAACTTGATGCAAACAAGGCGTTAGGGTTAAAATAAGGTATTGTCCGCACACATCCACATTTGCTTCAGACGATTATTCCCCTCATCTTCAAACATCTATCTTTCACTAATAACAAAGAGTGGTGCATTTATGGAATTGACGTTATCAAATTTAGAAAATATGAAGCTGCGCGAATTGTACGATCAAGCAAAAAAGCTGCAAATATCCTATTACAGTAAACTCAATAAAAAAGAGCTTATTTTTTCTATCCTAAAAGCTCAAGCTGAAAAGGATGGCTTTCTGTTTATGGAAGGCATTCTCGAAATTATCCAGTCTGAGGGCTTTGGTTTTCTTCGGCCGATCAATTACTCGCCAAGCTCAGAGGATATTTATATTTCTGCGTCTCAAATCCGTCGCTTTGATTTGAGAAACGGAGACCGTGTATCAGGCAAAGTGCGACCGCCAAAAGAAAATGAACGGTACTACGGGTTGCTCCATGTTGAGGCTGTGAATGGCGAGGATCCGGAAACCGCTAAAGAACGTGTGCATTTTCCGGCCTTGACGGCACTTTATCCAGATCGGTTTATGCATTTGGAAAATCAGCCAAACCAGATGTCAACGCGAATTGTTGATATGGTCGCACCCGTTGGTTTTGGACAGCGTGGCCTTATTGTCGCGCCGCCAAAAGCAGGGAAAACGATGCTGCTAAAAGAAATTGCGAACAGCATCACGACCAATCATCCTCATGCAGAGCTTATCGTTCTGCTTGTGGACGAGCGTCCAGAGGAAGTGACCGATATTGAACGGTCTGTGAAAGGCGATGTCGTAAGCTCGACATTTGATGAAGTCCCAGAAAACCATATTAAAGTTGCGGAGCTTGTGCTTGAGCGGGCGATGCGTCTTGTTGAGCACAAGAAGGATGTAGTTATTCTGATGGACAGCATCACGCGCTTAGCGAGGGCTTACAATCTTGTTATTCCTCCAAGTGGACGCACGCTCTCTGGAGGGATTGATCCAGCCGCCTTTCATCGTCCTAAACGCTTTTTCGGTGCAGCAAGAAACATCGAAGAAGGTGGCAGCCTAACAATTTTGGCAACAGCTCTGGTGGACACAGGCTCTCGTATGGATGACGTCATCTACGAAGAGTTTAAAGGAACCGGTAATATGGAGTTGCACCTAGATAGGGCGTTGTCTGAACGGCGTATTTTTCCTGCCATCGATATTCGTCGCTCGGGTACGAGAAAAGAAGAGCTCCTTTTACCAAAGCCAAACTTGGATAAACTGTGGGCGCTGCGTAAGACAATGAACGATTCTTCAGATTTTCTGGATCGCTTTATTCGCAAGCTAAAGCAATCAAAAACAAACGGAGAGTTCTTTCAGCTCATGGACGAAGAGCTTAAACAGCAGCAAGCAAGGAAGAGAAGCACGTCCTCAACCTCATAATAAACATACGGCGCCTCGATGGGCCGTTTTCTATTGAAATGACGAAGTGAAGAAGTGAGAGGGCATCGGTTGTAGGACTGTCCCTTTCGTTTAATTAATAAAGATCTTTACATAAAAAGGCAGGGTGTTTGAAATGAAAGGACAGACGATTGTGCGTCAGGGCAGTATTGAAGTCATTTGTGGCAGTATGTTTGCAGGAAAAACAGAAGCATTGATCCAACGTATCCGAGCGATTCGGGAGGCAAATGAAGACATTCAAGTCTTTAAGCCATCCATTGATCATCGGTACAGCCAAACCCGTGTTGTGTCGCATAACGGCGATGCGGAGGATAGTCACGTGATGATGTCTAGCGAAGCGCTTTTAGAAGCGGTGAATGAGGATATCCTGTGGGTAGCGGTTGATGAAGTTCAATTTTTTGACGAAGCCATTGTGGACAATATGTTACGCGTAGCTGATCGGGGCCATCACGTGATCGCAGCCGGTCTGGACCTTGATTTTAAAGGAGAACCCTTCCCTCATGTGTCGCGCTTATTATCAATGTCTGACCGTGTCACAAAGCTCCAGGGAGTGTGCGCCCAATGTGGCAAAAAAGCCAGCCGCACACAACGGCTTGTTGACGGGAAACCTGCAAGGGCGACGGACCCATTAATTGTTGTTGGTGGTGAAGAAGCTTACGAATCCCGTTGCCGCGTTTGTCATATCGTCGCCACGTAGTTGAATAAGTCGCTTGTGACCAGCGCAAACTACCTCTTAAAAGGAGGTGGGTGGCATGCGACGAGTGTTTATGAGTGCAAGCCTAGTGCTTTTACTAACCGCATGTGGTGGGGCAAGTGACCCTCTCGAAGAAAATGGAGCTGTATCAAATACGCAACATACAGAGAACCGTAACGGGCTATATGCACGAAACCTGGCGGATGGAGACCCTTCATCGATTAACCAAAATCCCGCATTTCGTGATCTGGTAGAAAATCGCCCTGACTTAGGTGACGATCAACGTGCCATCAAACGAACGGTCAATGAGACAGAAGGGGTACGATCAACAATGGTGGCCATTGATGGCAACCGCGTGACAATTCAGGCCCGTTTTCAAAAACGTTTTACACCTGCGGAAAAAGAACGCTTAACCGATTTGCTTTTTGACCAACTTCGAGCGCAAATGCCTAGATACGATATTCATTTGACGATTCGGTAACAATAAAAGGGCACGAAAGAATGAAAAGTGCCCGGAAAAGAGCATGAAGTGCCCGGAAATCAGGTGCGCGTGCCCGAAAAAGCAGTCAAAGTGTCCGAAAATCGGTGTGAAGTGCCCAAAAGAAGGAAAAGTGCCCGGAGCGGTGCTCTCATTATCAGAACAACAACAAAGAACGTGCCGCATCAAAAGGCACGTTCTTTGTTCGTTTTATGTCTTTGTACGGCGTGCCACCTGTTGAAGAGGGTCCCACACAGAGTTAAATGGAGGGGCATAGCTAAGATCAAGATCCTCCAAATCCTTTAGGCACATCCCGTGGAACAATGCGACCGACAGCACATCTATACGTTTGTCCACGCCGTGGCGTCCGATGATTTGTCCGCCAAGTAGCTTTTGATTGTCGGCATGATAGAACAGGCGAATGGTCATTTTTTCTCTGTTGGTAAAGTAGCTGGCAATATCCGTGGCGTTCGCTTCCGTCACCTTATAAGGAAAATCAAGCGCTTCGCATTCTGCGCCAGACAACCCCGTTTTAGCAATTTCAAGTCCGAAGAAGCGAAGAATCGATGTACCTGTAATCCCTTTAAATGCCCTAGACAGCCCTGCCATGTTTTGCCCTGCGATTTGGCCTTGCTTGTTCGCTGTTGTGCCAAGGGGCATATAGTCCTGGGTCCGCTTGACGATATTGTAATGGGTGGCACAATCACCAGCAGCAAATACATTCTCGACGTTCGTTCGCATATAGGCGTCCACTAGAACAGCTCCATTGCGGGCTTTGTGAAATGTATCATTGGGCAAAAACGATGTATTCGGCGTAATACCAGCGGCAATAATGACCAAATCAGCAGCATAACGACCCTTGCTTGTCATTACGTGGTGAACCTTTGAAGACCCCTCAAGACCCTCGACAGTGGCATTTAAAACGACATTGACGCCGTTCGCCTCTGCCTCTTTAAGGGCCAGCTCTGCAAGGTCTTCGTCGAGCATTGGCGCTAGTTGGTTTGATCGTTGAATGATCGTGACGTGTTTGCCCTGCTCCTTAAAATTTTCAGCTGCCTCTAAACCGACATACCCACCGCCGATGACGACAACATGTTCAATGTCAGGCAGTTGTTCATAAATGCGCTCTGCTTCGGGTACGGTTTTTATCGTATGAACACCTTTGAGATTGGTACCGGGCCAGTCCGGAATCTTAGGGCTCGCGCCAGAAGCAACGAGCAGAACATCATAAGAGATGGAAAAGGGCTGGTTATTTCCATAGTCCATTCCCATGACGAGCTTTTCATGAGTGTCCACCTTTTGGACGTCGTAGAGCACTCGTGTATCAATGCCGTATTTGTTCTCAAAGTCTTCACGTGACCGGGCGATGAGGTCATCACTTGAGGTGAGATGGCCACCGATAAAGTAAGGAAGCCCACATTGGCCATACGAAAACACTGTCCCTTTCTCTAACACAGTAATACGAGGTGAATCCTTCGTTCGAACGATTTGCATAGCAGCACTCATGCCGGCTGCGTCGCCACCAATGATTACAAAGTGCATGTCTTCATCCTCCTATCCAAAACCTATCATCATATTTCCCTAAAACGAACCCTTTCAAGCAACTTCAACGGGTGGGTTATTGCTTTTGACCCTTGTCCTCCTCTATACTACAATAGGGAACGTATGTGATATGTACGGCAATTGATTAGACAATTGAGATTGTAGTATTTGAAAATAGAGGTGACCTAGGTGTTCGAGCGATTAAAATCAGTTGAAGAACGTTATGAAAAGTTAAATGGTCTGTTAAGTGATCCAGATATAATTAGTGACACGAATAAACTTAGAGAGTACTCAAAAGAACAGTCTGATTTGACCGAAAAGGTAGAAGTGTATCGAGAGTATAAAGAGGTTTATGAAGCATTGACTGAAGCGAAAGCAATGCTCGATGAGAAACTGGATGATGAGATGAGAACAATGGTAAAGGAAGAGATCTCTGAGCTTCAGGAACGCGAGCAATCTTTAGCTGATGCGCTGCGAATTTTGTTGCTCCCGAAGGACCCTAATGATGACAAAAACGTTATTATGGAAGTTCGCGGTGCCGCTGGTGGAGACGAGGCAGCCTTGTTTGCTGGCGATTTGTATCGTATGTACTCCCGCTTTGCTGAATCTCAAGGTTGGAAGACGGAAGTGATTGATTCGAGCTCGACAGGTGTCGGGGGCTTCAAGGAAATCATTTTTATGGTCACTGGACAAGGAGCATACTCAAGACTGAAATTTGAAAATGGCGCTCACCGTGTGCAGCGTGTTCCAGAAACGGAATCAGGCGGGCGAATTCACACATCAACAGCTACGGTTGCGGCTCTCCCCGAAGCAGAAGAGGTGGAGGTCAATATCCACGAAAAGGATATTCGTGTGGATACGTTTACCTCTAGTGGCCCAGGCGGACAGAGCGTCAATACGACGATGTCAGCCGTGCGACTAACGCATATGCCTACAGGCGTTGTCGTGTCCTGCCAGGATGAAAAATCGCAAATCAAGAACAAAGAAAAAGCAATGAAAGTTTTGCGTGCCCGCGTGTACGATAAATTTCTTCAAGAAGCACGAGCTGAATACGATGAGACGAGAAAATCGGCTGTTGGAAGCGGCGATCGCTCAGAACGAATTCGAACGTACAATTTTCCGCAAAACCGAGTGACGGATCATCGAATTGGGCTTACGATCCAAAAGCTTGATCAAATCCTGCAAGGGAAGCTTGAAGAGTTTATTGATGCGCTCATTATGGAAGAACAAACAAATGCGATGGAGGCCAACGCCGAATGACGCTTCGAACGATAGACGAAGTCCTGCGTAAGGCTTCGTTTTTTTTACGTCAGCACCAGCGAGAAGAGCGTGTCGCAGAATGGCTTTGCATGCATGTCCTCCAAATGGATCGAGCCAAGCTTCTAGCTTCACTTCGTG
Organism: Aureibacillus halotolerans; assembly: GCF_004363045.1. NCBI lineage: Bacteria > Bacillati > Bacillota > Bacilli > Caryophanales > Bacillaceae > Aureibacillus > Aureibacillus halotolerans. The sequence continues at coordinate 116,859 of NZ_SNYJ01000009.1, read as the reverse complement.
ACCCGATGCCAGAAAACACTCAAGCACAACTGGATGAGCTACTTCATCAGCATGCGAAAGGTCAGCCACTGCAATATTTGACAGGCCAGGAGCAATTTCTAGGAAGAACGTTTAGCGTGACACCAGATGTCCTCATTCCTCGACCAGAAACGGAGGAATTGGTGATGGCGGTTGAAGAGGCGATTAAGGATGTATTTCCTGGACCGCCAGCAACAATCGTAGATATAGGGACAGGAAGTGGCATTATTGCCGTTTCCTTGGCCGGGACTTATCCACATAGCTCAGTTTTGGCTGTGGATATTTCCGCAGACGCCATTGCCATTGCTAAACAAAATGCTGCTAGGCACAATGCGCATATCGACTTTCACCATGGCAGTTTGCTGTCGCCTTTCATTGAAAAAGGCGAAACAGCGAGCGTGATTGTGTCCAATCCTCCTTACATTTCACAAAAGGATTGGGAAGGCCTTGAAGAGACTGTACGTCAGTATGAGCCGAAGCAAGCGCTTATCGGCGGCGATCGAGGCGTCGAGCTTTATGAGCAGATCGCCAGTCAACTTCCATCCGTACTAGAAAAACCAGGCATTGCCGCTTTTGAAATTGGCTACGATCAAGGAGCGTCGGTGTCTAAGATTATGCAAGAGGCCATGCCTCACGCGTCGGTAAGATGTCTTCAAGATATGAATCATAGGGATCGCATTGTCATGATTGTGCAATGAAAGGACATCCTGTATGAAAAAATAAAAGATTCATAGTTTAAAAAGCATAAAGCCGGAGACACTGTTGTAGTGAGAGGACGGTGGGCATTATGCTAAAAAAACTAGCCATTATGTATATTCTATTATTATCGAGCAATACATTTTTATTTTCACAAGCTTCCCCAGTACAAGCTTTGGGAGAAACAATGGTAGAAACGCGGGTGATTCCCAATGAGGCGATCCGCTTGCGTATATTGGCCAATAGCGATTCTGCTGCTGATCAAGAATTAAAACGAGCGATCCGTGATCAAGTAACGGACGCCATGACAACATGGGTCATGGACCTAGAGGACATTGATGAAGCGCGGAACGTTGTTGCGGAAAAAGTGCCTGCGATTGAACAGCTTGTGCAGGAGGAATTGAAAAAAGCAGGGGTGCAGCAACGAGTAGAGGTATCTTACGGCGAAGCAGCGTTTCCAACGAAAATGTACGGACAAATGGTCTATCCCGCCGGCCAATACGAAGCGGTTGTCATCTCATTAGGCGAGGCGAAGGGAGCAAACTGGTGGTGTGTGCTCTTTCCCCCACTTTGTTTCATTGACTTTTCTGGGGGCGATGCCGTGCCTGCTGAACCTGAATCAGATACACAGCAATCAGATAAACCAAGTGACTCAGGCGAAATGAAATTCTTTATCGTAGAATGGATTCAAGGTCTTTGGGGATTGTTGACCAATTAACGCCAATTTCATGACGAAATACGATTCATGCAATGTTCGTTCTATGCTCTTCCTTTTCTTCATAGAGTTAGAAGAATCTCTCGTTTATTAGAAGAGTTGATAAGGAGGAGCGGAGTGACACATAAAGTGAGTGTTGGACAAGAGCAAGATGCACAACGATTGCAGCGATTTTACGATGCGTCCCCGTGTACAATCGATGTGGTGGAAAAGGACCCTCAAAACTTCGTGTTGATGAAAGCCAATGAAGAATTAATCGCAGCGTGTTATTTACTGAAAGAAAATGACGCAATGCTACTGCAAGCTTTTGTGTATCACAGTGTTGGTGGATCTGCAGGACTATACGCTTTTTTTGAAGGCGTTTTGTATACAGCAAAAAAGAGAGGCATGGCCACTGTATTTGTTGGTCAAACCTCCAATGCATTGGATGAATTATTTTCGTGGTTCGGATTCGTTGAGCGAACAGAACTAGTACCGGCGTGGGTAGAACAGCAGCTCGAGCAGCAAGGAACGCACCGAGTTCTTGCGTGTCGGCCATAAGCTACCCACAGGTTATGCACAACTGAGGACTAAGTTATCCACTGAATGGGGATAACTTGGTTTACGTTGTTGAAAACATTGACAGGTCAGGAGTGTCATCAATTGAATAGTAAACAAACCATTCGCTGGTCTGTGGATAAATTGTTAGCAACACCTGGTGATGATCAGAAAATTGGGGAGGCTGCAAAGGTATTACGAGCAGGAGGTACCGTCGCATTCCCGACAGAAACAGTGTATGGACTCGGGGCGAACGCGTATAACGAAGAAGCGGTGCGCAGAATTTTTAAAGCAAAAGGCCGCCCTGTAGACAACCCTTTAATTGTCCACATTAGCTCAGAGAAGCAGCTCTATGAGTTGGCATCAGATCTTCCGGACTATGCAGAGGCACTGGCTGAAGCGTTTTGGCCAGGGGCTCTCACGCTTGTCGTACCACATGCCGGCGCAGTCACGGCAGCCGTTACCGCGGGGTTGGAGACCGTTGGAATACGAATGCCGGAGCACCCAATCGCTTTAGCGTTAATCAATGCCGCTGGCCTCCCATTAGCTGCCCCAAGTGCAAATATGTCAGGGCGCCCAAGTCCTACAAGTGGCGCCCATGTATGGGAGGATTTAAACGGTAAAATAGATGGACTTGTGGACGGAGGGCTCGCTGGTGTTGGTGTAGAGTCCACAGTTGTGGATTGTTCGGGGGACAAGCCGGTGATTCTTCGTCCTGGTGGTGTGACGAAGGAGGCGATTGAAGCCCTTATAGGACCGATCGCCATAGACCCTGCCTTAAAAGAAGCCACCATCCAACCGAAATCACCAGGAGTTAAATATACACATTATGCACCTAAAGCAACACTGTTGCTTGTGGACAAGCAGTCTATCTCTATGGAGGATGCTGTAAAAGCATACCAAGCCGAAGGGAAAAAAGTGGGGCTTCTCTTGTTTGAGGAAAACGAGACGCTGCAAGCGATGGCAGCGTACAGTGTCATTTGTGGCAATGTGAACGAACCAGATAAGGTCGCAAGTGCACTTTTTGCAAGCTTGCGAGCCTTTGATACCCAGCCTGTGGATATCATCCTTAGTGAGACTGTTTCTGAAACTGGCATCGGTGCCGCCATAATGAATCGCCTCACGAAAGCGGCAGGCCATCAATGGTATCGAGTCGGCGAGTAAAGCGCAACAGGATACGATAACAGTAGAGCAAAAAACAGGGGCTGTCCCAAAAGTCATAGACATGACTTTTGAGGATAGCCTTTGTTTTTTAATGTGGTGTGACCGTTCAAATTACTTTCTAGCCCCACGACGTTTCTTTGCCAAATGAGAACATGAACCGTTCCTGTTTTTCTTACTGAGACAATTTACAATTTATGTAACACCATGAAAAATGAGTGCATCATTAAAAGCTGCCATTAGCGAGACTCCAGCGGCAAAGAAAACACGATGCGGTACTTTCGAATCGATGTTGCGCTTGTACCCGTAGGGTGAAAAGAAAACAAGATGAGGTCCTTTCGACCACTTCGTCAAAATACTTCGCTTTCCGCGGGCACGGCTTCAGCTTCCTCGGAAAGCAAGCTTTCCTGCGGGATCTTCAGCTCGCGCTGTTCCCGCAGGAGTCTACGTATGTTGACTACGCTGATGGTTGTTTCTGCGTAAATGGTTTTTTTGTCTCGGTCTCGTATAACGGAAAAAAAGCGTGTTAAGGCGTGTTGCTTTTGTGAACAAGACAAGGAAGTGCATCGTTTCATGCAAAGTTACATCAACGCTGGCTATGCTTGAGTGGACGCGAGGTGACATAGAAAAATGAACCTCTTCAAGACAACGCCTGCTGTATTTAGAAAATATAAAAGTGTCAAAGTTCACGATCCTTTATTTTCTAAAGGATCGCTTTTTAGTAACTAAGCGAATCTCTAAGCTCCAAATAACGAGATGAATCCTTTTTAATTCATGTCATAGCATAAAAAACAAGTGCATCATTAAAAGCAGCCACTAGCGAGACTCCAGCGGGAAAAGCGAGCTAAGCGAGACCCCACAGAGCGTGCAAGCGATCGAGGAGGCTCGCAGTTCGCCCGCGGAAAGCGAGCGTATGGCAGCTGTATAAAAAGCAAAGCCAACAATGAATTTCAGTTTTCCCACTAAATCTCAAAGTGTCTGCCAAATGTAAGGTGTGAAAGTTACTGAGAAAAAGGAAACCGTATCGGCCATTTTGTTCCAATCTCAGGAGCCCTAATCAAGGGTCTACTTTTCTCTTCTGAAGCATACATTGGACTAGTATTGCTCAAGGGGGAAAATTATGGAGCCATCCTTGATGGTTGCAGAGCTGGTATCGCTTTGTTTGCTGTCTGTCGCATTAAGTATGGACGCTTTTTCGGTGTCGATCGGTTTAGGAACGTTAAAGCTACGGAGAAGTCAAATGGTCTCCATTCCTTTGCTCATTGGTGTTTTTCATATGGGGATGCCATTGGCAGGGATCTGGATCGGACAAGTAATGTCTGTCCATTTAGGTCGCGGGGCTTCAATTATTGCAGGCGTTGTCCTGCTTTTGCTAGGGATTCAAATGGCCATTCAGTCACTTTCAAAGCATAATGGATATAAGAAGGCACCTCGTGGACTTGCTCTCTTCGCGTTTTGCTTTGGGGTAAGTGTCGACAGCTTTTCAGTTGGTCTTTCACTAGGCATATCGGGTGCACATGTTTTCTTAAGCATTACATTGATGGGATTATTCAGTGCTTGTTTGACGTGGTTCGGATTATGGTTAGGGCATCGGCTGAGTGCGTGGTTAGGGCCATACAGTCAAGTGCTCGGTGGCGTCGTTCTTATTGTATTTGGTCTCAAATTTGTTGCGTAACATACAGAAGTATTTTGATTTGGAGAACGGTAGGGGCTGTCTAAAAAGTCATCGTTGTGACTTTTTGGGCGGCTTTTCATTTTTTACTACCGTCGAATCTCCTGGCGATCATCCTCCAATGGACATTTTAGTACATATGCGTCTTATCTCTCTGGATTGGAGATGACTGATTTCTCACCGAGAGAACCGTCCACTCTGCAACGAAATGCAATCCTTATTTTGGAATGTGTTACGCTTGTTTACTTGCGTTGCCTCAGATTTGGCTTTATGATATGAAAAAAAGTGGGTAGGAACGGTGAAAACATGAAGGTTTTGTTTGTGTGTACGGGAAATACGTGTCGGAGTCCTATGGCAGAGGCGATATTTAATGCACAGGCACCGAATGGGATGGTCGCAAAATCCGCAGGCATATCCGCAGCACCTGGTGCCCCGGCAAACCAAAAAACAGCAGCTGTCCTGGCATCAAGCGGCGTGTCGATAAACCATGCGTCAGCACCCGTGTCGCAGGACGTGCTTGCATGGGCAGATCTTATTTTGACAATGGAAATGACTCATAAATCCGTCATTGTCATGTCGCACCCACATGTCGCTGATCGGTGCTTTACATTGAAGGAATATGTCCTTGGATTAGATCTCTGGAAGCAGCTAGATGCTCTAAAGGCTGAACAGGCGATGCAGATTGCTCTCGGAAACACGCCAACTAAGCACACGCAGCAAGACATTGAGACGTTGGAACAGGCCATTCAATCGCTCGGAGATATGGACATTGTCGATCCGTTTGGTGGGAGTTCAGCAGCGTATGAACAGACGTTTTCAGAGGTTTCAGACCTATTAGATCGTCTTTTTAAGCGTCTTGAAGCAGATGACGGAGGGAGTTGATCAGATGAATGAGCTGTATTCAGAGCTATCAACGGCTCTTGATGAATTTATGTCAGTGGCTCAATTTTCAAAGGACAGCCTGATTGTTGTGGGCTGCAGCACGAGTGAAGTGTCAGGGCAACATATTGGCTCCAGTGGCAGTGCAGATGTAGCTCAAGCGCTATATGCCCAGCTGAACAACTGGTCGCGTCAGCATCAATTGCAGCTGGCCTTTCAATCTTGTGAACATTTAAATCGTGCCCTTGTCCTAGAACGTGAAGCTGCACAACGCCGAGGCTACAATCCGGTGTTTGTGATTCCGGTAGCCAAAGCTGGAGGGGCCATGGCAGCACATGCCTATCGTCAGTTTGCAGACCCTGTTGTCGTCGAAAACATTCAAGCAGACGGTGGCATTGATATTGGACAAACGCTCATCGGCATGCACTTAAAGCCCGTGGCAGTACCACTTCGTAGCACAATTTTGCGTATTGGAGAAGCGCCAATTGTTTTGGCGACCACACGTTTAAAGCGAATTGGTGGCGAACGTGCGGTCTACGTACAGGAGTAAGTTGTATAGGATTCTTCTTTTTTTAGCCTCATAAATCGTTTTCAACGATAAGAAAACGAATAAAAATCAAAAAAAATTAAAAATCGTACGGATTTTATTACAAAAAGAAATTGAATGAGGTACAATGTAAGCGAATGTTCTACATTTGTACAACAGAAATCAATCATTTGCCGAATGACACATGCACTTAGACAATTTTTTGAAAAGAGGGATATTCCATGGATTCTACACTGCGTGATCAAGATCGGGACGTTTTTGAAGCCATTCAAAAGGAACTTGGAAGACAACGAGACAAAATTGAGCTCATTGCTTCAGAAAATTTTGTGTCACAAGCTGTCATGGAAGCACAAGGCTCTGTCTTAACGAACAAATATGCTGAAGGATACCCTGGGAAAAGGTATTATGGAGGCTGTGAATATGTCGATATCGTTGAGGATTTAGCTCGAGATCGCGCCAAACAAATTTTCGGCGCGGAGTATGTAAACGTCCAAGCGCATTCAGGCGCACAAGCGAATATGGCCGTCTATTATGCCTTTTTAGAGCATGGCGATAAAGTTCTCGGTATGAATCTTAGCCATGGCGGGCATTTGACACACGGAAGCCCAGTCAACTTCAGCGGAAAAGAATTTGATTTCGTTGATTATGGTGTGACGAAGGAAAATCAAACGATTGATTATGAAGATGTTCGTCAAAAAGCGTTGACGCATAAGCCGAAAATGATTGTTGCAGGGGCGAGCGCATACCCTCGCACAATCGACTTTGCGAAATTCCGTGAGATTGCGGATGAAGTTGGGGCATACCTCATGGTTGACATGGCTCATATTGCAGGCTTGGTTGCGACAGGCGATCACCCGACGCCAGTTGGTCATGCGCATTTCGTAACGACAACAACGCATAAAACATTGCGCGGTCCTCGTGGTGGGATGATTTTGTGCAGTGAAGAAGATGGCAAAAAGATCGACAAATCGATTTTTCCTGGCATTCAAGGTGGACCACTTATGCACGTCATCGCTGCCAAGGCCGTCTCTTTTGGAGAAGTCCTTCAAGATGAGTTTAAAACGTACTCTAAACAAGTGATTAAAAATGCGGTTGTGCTTGCGGAGACGTTAATAGAAGAAGGCGTTCAAATTGTCTCTGGTGGGACAGACAACCATCTTGTCCTTCTTGACTTGCAAACCCTTGGCATCACCGGGAAAGTAGCCGAGCATGCCCTTGATGAGGTAGGCGTCACTTGCAACAAAAACGCCATTCCGTTTGACCCAGAAAAACCATTTGTCACAAGTGGTGTTCGTTTAGGAACAGCAGCGGTTACGACTCGCGGCTTTAAAGAAGAGCACATCCGTGAAGTGGCTGCCATCATTGCCCTTGTCTTGAAAAATGTAGATTCAGAGGAAGCAAAAAAAGAAGCAGCTGAGCGCGTAGCTAAGCTTACTTCTAAGTTTCCGATGTACCCGTCACTTGGGTAATAATGCGTAGAAATGGGATTGGTTCATGCCAATCCTTTTTTCTATGCCGCTAACTGACCAGTTAAGTGCTTGATCTATCAAGGCTTTTTCTGTACAATTCTCTAAGGATTAGAGCCAATTGACGAAAGGGGAGAGAGCATGGGAAAAGTATATGTATTCGACCACCCGCTCATTCAACATAAACTAACGTACATTCGTAACAAAGAAACAGGAACAAAGGAGTTTCGGGAGCTCATTGATGAAGTGGCTGGGCTAATGGCATATGAAATTACCCGCGATTTGCCCTTGATGGATACAACGGTAGAAACCCCGGTAGCGACAGCAAAAGCTAAGGTGCTAGAAGGGAAAAAGCTTGGCATCATTCCTATTTTGCGCGCAGGTCTTGGAATGGTTGATGGCATTAAACAACTGATTCCGACGGCCCGTGTCGGTCATGTAGGACTGTATCGTGATCCGGAAACATTACAGCCGGTCGAATACTATGTGAAGCTCCCGTCGGATATTGAGGAGCGTGAATTGCTTGTCGTTGACCCGATGTTGGCAACAGGTGGATCGGCTGTCGAAGCGATTCATTCCTTGAAGAAGCGTGGAGCGAAAAATATCCGCTTAATTTGTATTATTGCTGCTCCAGAAGGCGTTGAGCTTGTTACAAAAGAACATCCAGACGTCGACATTTATTTAGCCGCGCAGGATGAACGCTTGAACGAAAAAGGCTATATTATTCCTGGATTGGGTGACGCAGGCGACCGCTTGTTCGGAACAAAATAACGAAGGGAGAGAACGTTACTTTGACTGAAAAACTTCGTGTCATGACGATTTTTGGTACACGCCCCGAGGCAGTAAAGATGGCGCCACTAGTGCTGGAGCTAGAAAAGTACGACGAAATTGAATCGATTGTTACTGTAACAGCGCAGCATCGTGAAATGCTCGATCAAGTGCTCGATGTATTTGATGTGAAACCTGACTATGACTTAAACATTATGAAGGCTCGTCAAACGCTAACCGAAGTCACGACAAGAGGTCTTGAGGGCTTGGATGGCATCATGAAAGATGTGAAGCCCGACGTCGTGCTCGTGCATGGCGATACAACAACAACCTTTATTGCGAGCTTGGCAGCATTTTATAATCAAGTAGCGGTCGGTCATGTGGAGGCGGGTTTACGGACGTGGAACAAGTTTTCTCCATTTCCTGAAGAAATGAACCGGCAGCTTACAGGAGTGCTCGCGGACTTGCATTTTGCTCCGACTGAAAAAGCGGCAAGAAACCTTCGCCAGGAAAACAAAGCGAATGAACATATCTTTATTACTGGAAACACCGCTATTGATGCGCTGTCTACAACCGTTCAAAGCGATTATGCACATAGCGTTCTAGAGAAGCTAGGCAATGACAGACTCGTTCTCATGACGGCACACCGCAGAGAGAATATCGGTCAACCGATGCACAATATCTTTAGAGCAGTGCGCAGAATTGCGGATGAACAAGAAGATGTGCAAGTCGTTTATCCGGTTCACTTAAATCCAGCTGTTCAGGAGATTGCCAATAAAGAACTTGGGGATCATCCTCGCATACACTTAATTGAACCGTTAGGGGTTATTGATTTTCACAATCTCGCTTCCCGAGCACACCTCATTTTGACGGATTCTGGCGGCGTTCAGGAAGAAGCCCCTTCATTAGGCGTGCCAGTACTTGTGCTGCGCGACACGACAGAACGCCCAGAAGGCATTGAAGCAGGAACGCTAAAACTGGTCGGTACAGATGAACAAGTTGTGTACGATCAGGCAACCGCATTACTAACCAATGACAGTGCCCATCAACTAATGGCACGTGCGGCGAATCCTTACGGTGATGGACAAGCCTCTCGCCGAATTGTTGAAGCGATCCTATATCATTTCAACAAGTTAGAGGAACGCCCACCGGCATTCGTGCCTAAAAAATAATAATGCTCATATTTTACAACTGCCCAGAAGTCATACAGAGACTACTGGGTAGTTTTTTGGGGTTCTATACTATTTGTTGGGGTATAGGCACAATTTGCACAAAAAAACACGCAAGCTCCGGAATCTCGTACATTTAAGTCGACCAAAACCAAGCGTGCGATAGGAGTTGTGTGTTTTGTGCAGTATATTACGGAGGTACTAGGGTTAAAAGGGGCAGGCGTATTCGCGCCAACCCCAACATTTGACTTAGACCCTTTTTTTGAGAGGTAGAAATTCATTGGTGTATAGCGTGTGCATTCTTTCTAATAGTTCCGGTGCCTGATCAATAAACTTTATTTTTGAAATCTTTCCCTTTGAGATAAACACACCTGATTCATTAAGATGTGTTTCAAAAGCTCCCTCGTATAACTGTTTAGCTCCGTGTGTTGGTTTAGGGAAAACAAATCTCTGAAGCCATTCGATAGGGAGGGGCAATCCGGATTTCTTCCCTTTTTTTAATGTGTTATTTCCTCCGGGGTCGACGCTTCGAATGTTGATCTGATCTTTGGCGAGCTGTGGTGCAACCGCATAGGTCCATAGTGTAAGGGCCAGCTTGGACGATGCATAGGGGCCAAACAGCTTGCGGAATTTCGTTGGGTGCTCAAGAGTAGCAATGCTTACTTCACTGGGGATTACTATAACTGAAGATGAAGTGTTTATAACCGTTTTTATGTGACCCGTTTTTAACAACGACATCATTTCCATCACGATAATATATGGAACGACAGCCATTAGTTCATAATGCAGCTCACGCCCTTGTTTAGAGGACTCTAAATCATCAAAGCTTCCTCCAGCATTATTAAACAGTACATCAATATGTTGTTCTTTGCTCTTGATTTCCCCTAAAGCCTCATGCAAACTGGTATAATCAGTAAGGTCCCTCACTTTATAATTCCGAAGTCTGCCAGACGCGATGGCTTTTTGAATAGCCGAGCTACCTAAAGGAAAGTCAGAACGGTTCAACGTAACGACTTGCCAGCCCTTTGCTAACAATTGCAGGGTTAATTCCAATCCAATCCCGCTGTTTGCACCTGTAATCATTGCAATGCGTGATGGCTGTTCTATACTCATTAATTGACGCCTCCTGTGAGTGGGTTTTAGTGAATCGTTCGTAGTGTATATCTTGGAGTCGACTTCAAGTCAAGAAGAAAGATCGTCTTGAATTCCAACGAGCTTAAGTCAATACAATTAGGAGGCAAGCGATGAACGAGAAGCAAATGTTTACAATAAAACAAATTGCTGAGAGAACTGCTATTTCAACAGATACAATTCGATATTATGAAAAGATTGAACTCCTTCCTAAGGCTGAACGAAAGAGGAACGGCCACCGGATTTACTCTCAAAAGGATCTCCAGATGATCGAACTGATATCTTGTTTGAAAAAAACTGGGATGTCTCTGGAACAGATGCGCCCTTTCTTGGCGATTTCCAATTCAGATTCTCTGGAACAATATCCTGAGCTGATGAAACAGGTACAAGACCATCGGGAAAAGATTGCTGGTCAGATGGCTTCTTTGCAACAAATTCTCGATTTTATCGATATGAAATTAGAAGAAGGGTCTTTTCGCAAAAGCTTCTCCAACAACCACAAGAATGAGGAGAAGAGTCAGAAAAAAGTGTCTTTGAAATCAAAGCATGCGTCCTCCTTGGAGATGAGTTATTTTTCGGAGGTAAGATCGTCCGTTTTGAAATAGATAAAACAAACGAATAAGCCTTCTTTTAGAGAATAACTTTCATCCATGCTTCGCGTCCTCGTTATTAACAGCAAAAGTCACGAAATACAATCCTCCAGCGTGTAGACGTTGTGGGGTTTATTTCGTTTTCGGAGAAGGTAGGCTAGCGCCCTTTCCACTACTTAGTTGGTTATGGTCGAAATTGAATCAACAAGGTCTATCTCATATCATTGGTTCTGTATCATAAACCAAAAACGGCTACTAGTGAGACTCCAGCAGCAAAGAAAACACGACGAGGTCTTTATGGATCGCTCCGTCAACATACTTCGCTTTCTGTGGGGAACGGCTTCAGCTTCATCGGAAAGCAGGCTTTCCGAGGGGATCTTCAGCTCGCGCTGATCCCACTAGAGTCTACGTATGTTGGCTACGCTGATGTTTGTTTCTGCGTACATTGTTTATTGTGGCTTGGTCTTGTATAGAGGGTAAAAAGCCGTGTTGCAACCAAGTACAATGTTTCAATTTACACGAAAGTCGTTTGGTAAAGGAATGAAGTGAAACTATAAAAGGTCGGTCTCATTTGATTCGCCCTTTATCATAAACCAAAAGCGACGACTAGCGAGACTCCACGACTAAGAAGTCATGACGAGGTTTTTTCGAGTTGAGGATGCGCTAGGATGCACGGGAATGACGATCGCTCCGTCAACATACTTCGCTTGCACCCTAAAGGGTATAAGGTCAACATCGATTCGCGAGTACCTCATCGTGTTTTCTTTACTGTGGGGCACGGCTTCAGCTTCCTCGGAAAGCAGGCTTTCCGAGGGGATCTTCAGCTCGCGCTGATCCCACTAGAGTCTACGTATGTTGACTACGCTGATGTTTGTTTCTGCGTACATTGTTTATTGTGGCTTGGTCTCGTATAGAGGGTAAAAGCCGTGTGGCAACCAAGTGCAATGTTTCAATTTACACGAATGTCGTTTGGGAAAGGAATGAAGTGAAACTATAAAAGGTCGGTCTCATTTGATTCGTTCTTTACAATAACCAAAAACGGTAACTAGCGAGACTCCTACGGCAATGAAAACACGACGAAGTCCTTTCGAATCGATGTTGCACTTGTACTCTTTAGGGTGGAAAGCGAACGTATAGCCGTTTGTCTATAGAGAGTGTTTTCCAGCTGTTCATTTGTGCGAAAACAAGACCTATAACTCATCCTGAATAAAATAAGATCTACGTTACCTGATGGGGCACTAGTTCTTTTCGTAACAGCAATAATTAACCGCTTGCTTTTAACATTTTTAGCCCAATCCAGCGCGCCGGATGATACATGTTTCCTCTCAACCAACTTTTTCTTTGGTTATTTCTTTCGGAATGACACAGCTTAAGGAGAAGAAGGTGATGAGAAATGATGAAATGGATAATGAAGGGTTTTTGTGTATGGCTGTTGATCAGTGTGACACTGCTGGCGAGCCATCCTTTTTTTGGGCTAACGGTACAGGCGGAGAAGGAGGCACGGACTGTAAGGCTTTTTAAAGTCGCAGGAGATGCAGAGGCTTTCTCGACGACGATTCAACAGCGTTTTCCTGAGATTGAAGTCTCGCATGTGTACGATACTGTCTGGAATGGCGTTGCTGTAAAAGGGATGCCAAAGGACCTAAACCGTATCGGCGAAGGCACTGAAGTGACAGCGCAGTCACCAGTCCAGAATTATCAAATGGCACTGGCAGGTAGTGTTCCGCTTATTTATGGTGACCCGGACCAGCGCCAGCATCACCGGAGTCAATATACGGGCAAGGGCGTGAAGGTTGGTGTTATCGACACGGGCATTGACTACACTCACCCAGATTTAAAAGGAAATTTCCGTGGAGGCTACGATTTTATTGATCAGGACAAGGATCCTATGGAAACAGTTCAAGGCAAAGCGACATTGACATTTCATGGCACGCATGTGGCTGGAATTATTGGAGCGAATGGCGATATGCAAGGTGTTGCTCCTGGCGCTGAGCTGTATGGCTATCGTGCTCTTGGCCCACAAGGCATGGGAACGACAGATCAAGTCCTCGCTGCGATTGAAAAAGCGGTGGAGGATGGCATGGACGTCATCAATCTTTCCCTCGGCAATACGGTGAACGGACCAGATTGGCCAACGAGTGAAGCGCTTGATGCTGCAGTTGAAAAAGGTGTAGTTGCAGTGACGTCCAGTGGAAACACGGGGCCAGGGCTTTGGTCGGTGGGGTCGCCAGGAACGTCTGGAGGTGCCATTTCGGTTGGTGCCTCGTTTCCAAAGCTAAAACTTCCTGTCCTGTTGATGCCCTCAGTGAATGGGGACCCATTGTCTATCCTTCCTATGGACGGTGCACCGAACTGGGTGCTATCAGGAAAGGAAGAGGCAACGGTGGCTGGGTATGGTCGCAAAGATGATATGACTGATGTAAAAGGGAAAGTCGCGCTCATAAAACGCGGACGCATCCCCTTCACGGAAAAGGCATACAATGCGCAAAATGCTGGAGCCGTAGCTGTCCTTATTTACAACAACGGAAAAGGCCAGTTTCAAGGAGGAGTCGATCCTGGGATGAAACTTAACATCCCTGTGGCTTCGCTTGCGAGAGAAGATGGGCAACGTTTGCTTCGACGAATTAACCGTGGACAAACCACTCTTAAAACCGAATATATTCAAGCAATGGATCAAATGGCTCCCTTTAGCTCCCGTGGTCCCGTGACACATACGTGGGCGGTTAAGCCGGATGTCGTTGCACCAGGAGTTGATATTCAATCAACGGTTCCTGGTGGCTACCGCGCCATGCAAGGGACGAGTATGGCGGCTCCTCATGTTGCGGGCGCAGCCGCAGTGTTGCTAGAGCAGCATCCGGATTGGTCGCCTATACAGGTAAAGGCAGCATTGATGAACTCTGCGAAACAACTGGTGAATCAATATGGCGATCCCTATCCAGCCCATATTCAAGGGGCAGGACGAATTCAAGTGAATAAAGCACAAAAGATCCATTCACTCGTTTATCCTTCTTCCTTGTCGTTCGGCCAATTGGATAATGAGCGCACGAAAAAAACAAGCATTGTGATCGAAAACTTATCCAAAGAGACGAAGACGTATTTTATAAAAGCACCACGAGAAAAAGGAATTACATGGAGGTTACCGGCACCAGTAACCATTCCGGCAGGGCATAAAAAACAGGTTGGCATTCAACTCACTGTGGACAAAGCCAAAAAAGGACTGCACGAAGGAACCTTGGAGGTTGTGTCAGATGAGTCGGTGGTGAATGTTCCTTTCCTATACGTCTGGAAAAATGTTGACTTTCCACGAATTATGGGCTTTGAGATGATGCCTGGTGATGAAAAAGAAACGTATGATTATGAGGTCTATCTGCCTGAAGGGGCGGAGGAAATGGGCATCCTTTTGTATGATCCTGTGACCTTTGATTTTATTCGTGTTCTTGACATTCAACGACGTGTTCAACGCGGTGTCTTCCGTGGAACACTGCCTGAGCATAAATTGACTGGACAGCGGATATATCGTGCCCTTGTTTATGCAAGACAAAACGGTGAGCAACACACGTTTGAAACGATGATCGACATGGAGCAGAACGGACCGTGAAATGTGACGGTCCGTTCATAATTTTGACGCTTTTTTGTGAGGGCAGCCATTGACACAATACTAGCCCTATTGTATGCTAACAAAGGATGTGAATGACAAGGTTTTCAAAAGGGTTTGCACGCGGTGCTGCTTGCCATTTATACATCGACACTTCGGCTAGTATAACGCAGTTACCCTCTCTTTTTTTGCCCTCAAGCCTTGCCTCATTAGATTCATTTTAATGTGTAATTATACATTTCTTACGACTTTCACGTTAACGATGCAAAGAATGATGAAACTCGCTCCTTATTTGCACATAACGTCGAAAGCAATCTCCTCTAAACGATTCATTGCAATAGTAAATAGGATTCGGGAAAATAAGCTATTAGGGGACAAGTCCATGCATGACATAAGTCGCGCGTATAGGCGACAAACGCAACTTCTTTTATTCGCATTGGCGCTTTTTGTTGTTGGTTGGGGATTTTCTGAGCTACAGGAATTTTTCCTTGGTTTGAAGTTAGGCACGGTGCTAGGCATGTTTAATCACTGGCTACTCGCTAGAAAAATTAAGCAATTTGGTACGGCCATCGTTCAAGGCAGATCAGTAAAATCATTAGGCACAGCTTCACGCTTTGCGACAGCTATCTTCGCCACATTGCTGGCGATTGAATTTGAACAATTTCTTCATTTGCACGCTGTAGTGATAGGATTAATGACACCATATTTAGTCATTATGATAGATGCATTCTTACAAACCATTCTTAGGAAAACCCAGGAAGAGAGGTGATTTACTGTGGATCATGTTGCCCCGGAATCATGGTCGCTATTTGATGGACTGATTACATTTAACCCGTCCAATGTGTTGATGATCATTGTGTCGTCGGTCATTGTATTCCTCTTATGTCTTTTAGCGACGCGTCGGCTCGAACAAAAGCCAACGGGCATGCAAAATTTTATGGAGTGGGTAGTAGACTTCGTAAGAGGAATCATCAACAGCAATATGGACTGGAAAACAGGCGGACGCTTTTTAATCTTCTCCACGACGTTGCTCTTGTACATATTTGTTAGTAACATGATTGGGCTCCCATTTGCCATTGTTGTGGATCACGCACTGTGGTGGAAATCACCAACAGCCGATCCGGTGATTGCATTAACGCTCGCTGTGATGGTGGTCGCGATGACGCATTATTATGGTGTGAAGCTTAAAGGGACAACGGAGTACGTCAAAGATTACGGACGACCACAGTGGTGGCTGTTCCCGCTTAAAATTATTGAGGAATTTTCCAACACATTGACGTTAGGACTTCGTCTTTTTGGGAACATTTACGCAGGGGAGATTTTATTGGCCTTGCTCGTTGGACTAGGCACAGACGGCTATTTGAATGGCGTTTTGCCAGGCGTATTAGGAACCGTTGCTTCAATCATACCGATGATGGTATGGCAAGCATTTAGTATCTTTATTGGTAGTATCCAAGCCTTTATCTTTGTTATGTTGTCAATGGTGTATATGGCTCACAAAGTGAGTCATGACCATTAACTTATAAATGAAAGTTATACACATTTTTTATAATTTCAAGGGAGGAATGAACACATGGGAGCTTTAGCAGCTGCTATTGCCGTTGGTCTTGCCGCACTAGGTGCAGGTTTTGGTAACGGAATGATCGTTAGTCGTACAGTCGAGGGAATTGCTCGTCAACCGGAATTGAAAGGTCCACTTCAAACAACAATGTTTATCGGTGTTGCCTTGGTTGAGGCGATTCCAATCATCGCGGTAGTTATCGCGTTTATCGTAATGGGCTCTTAATATAAGTGCGTGAGGCGAAGTTCGCTGCGGACTCCGCAAAGGATCTTCGCCTCTTCTCTTGTATAAAGAGATCTTTCCACACTTGGTGAAAGCCAAGCTTTTTTTCAATAACCACTTAGTAAAACCATGACTTTACGTTTATACACACTATTTCGAAAGGAGTGAAGACGGTGAATCACTTCGCACCAAACGTCTTGATGGCGTCGGGTCTTGCCATTGGAGACATTTTTGTTCAGCTTTTAGCTTTTGCTCTTCTTCTCTTGTTGCTGAAAAAGTTTGCATTGAAGCCATTGATTAAAGTGATGAAGGATCGTGAGACCTTCGTAGCGAATGAAATTGACTCCGCTGAAACAAGCCGAAAAGAAGCTGAAAGCTTTTTGAAGCAGCAACAGGAAACGCTTGAAGCAGCTCGTAAAGAAGCTCAGGCTATTCTTGAAAATGCGAAAAAGATGGGCGAGGATCGTCAATCGGACATTCTAAAAGCAGCACAGGATGAGGCGGAGCGCTTGCGCGAAGCAGCTATTCGTGACATTCAGAATGAGCGTGAGCAGGCATTGGTATCTGTACGTGAACAAGTTGCATCGTTGTCCGTTCTCATTGCTTCTAAGGTGATCGAGAAAGAATTGAATGCAGCAGATCAAGAGAAATTAATTGAGGATTACATTAAAGAGGCAGGCGATCAGCGATGACTGTAGTTGCCGCTCGCTATGCATCCGCATTGTTTGAGATTGCAAAAGAAAAGCAAGCGATTGAAAGCTTCCGTGAGGATTTAACGGTAGTTGAGAACGTCTTTCAAAATGACCGTTCAATTCGCTCTTTTTTTCTGCATCCAAATGTATCGAAGACGGAGAAAAAACGTCTTTTAGATGACGGGTTCAAAACGCTTTCGCCGGACGTTTTACAGACGCTTAAACTTATGGTAGATCGCCAAAGAACAGCAGACATTCCGCATTTACAGGCCGCTTTTACGCATGAAGCAGATGTCTTTTTGAATGTAGCTGAGGCTACGGTTTACAGTGTCAGAGCACTGTCAGAGACTGAAAAAAATCAGGTTGCACAAGTGTTTGCCGCAAAAGCAGGCAAATCATCACTGCGCCTTAGCAATACCATTGACCCGACATTAATTGCGGGAATTCGTGTTCGAATCGGCAATCGTATCTATGACGGAAGTGTAAGTCGCAAGCTTGAAAAAATTGAGCGCCAGCTCGTTGCAAAATGAGAACGACAGGGGTGAAGTAAATGAGCAGTATTAAAGCGGAAGAAATCAGTTCACTGCTAAAAAAGCAGATTGAAAACTATCAATCCGAAATTGAAGTACAAGATGTCGGGACAGTCATTACCATCGGGGACGGAATTGCACGTGCTCATGGACTAGACAATGTAATGGCTGGAGAACTCGTTGAATTCTCAACCGGTGTCATTGGAATGACGCAAAACCTTGAAGAAAACAACGTTGGTATCATTATCCTTGGGCCATACACTGACATTCGTGAAGGCGATGAAGTCCGACGCACAGGCCGTATTATGGAAGTGCCTGTTGGGGAAGAACTCCTCGGTCGTGTCGTTAACTCACTTGGTCAACCTGTCGATGGACAAGGACCAATTGGAACAACAAGAACACGTCCAATTGAATCACCAGCACCAGGGGTTATGGATCGTAAATCGGTTCATGAACCGTTGCAAACAGGGATTAAAGCGATTGACTCCATGATTCCAATTGGCCGTGGGCAGCGTGAGCTTATTATCGGTGACCGCCAAACAGGGAAAACGTCGATTGCGATTGACACGATCCTCAACCAAAAAGATGAAGACATGATCTGTATCTATGTAGCGATTGGACAAAAAGACTCTACTGTTCGTACGGTAGTTGAAACGTTGCGTAACCATGGCGCATTGGATTACACGATTGTCGTAAACGCAGGGGCATCTTTGCCTGCACCAATGCTTTTCCTCGCGCCATATACAGGCGTTACAATCGGTGAAGACTTTATGTACAATGGCAAGCACGTGCTTGTTGTGTACGATGACCTGTCGAAACAAGCGGCTGCGTACCGTGAGCTTTCCTTGCTCCTTCGTCGCCCTCCAGGTCGTGAAGCCTTCCCAGGGGACGTCTTCTACTTGCATTCTCGTTTGCTTGAGCGTGCTGCGAAGCTTAGTGATGCAAATGGTGGAGGTTCATTAACCGCCCTTCCGTTTATTGAAACGCAAGCAGGTGACGTATCGGCTTACATTCCGACAAACGTTATCTCCATTACTGATGGTCAGATTTTCTTACAGAGTGATTACTTCTTCTCAGGTGTTCGTCCAGCCATCAACCCAGGGATTTCCGTATCCCGCGTAGGTGGAGACGCACAGACGAAAGCGATGAAAAAGGTTGCCGGGACACTTCGTCTAGACCTTTCATCCTACCGTGAGCTAGAAGCCTTTGCTCAGTTTGGATCAGACTTAGATAAAGCGACACAAGCGAAGCTGAATCGTGGGGCTCGTACGGTTGAAGTGCTAAAGCAGGATTTGCATAAGCCTTTGGCTGTAGAGAAGCAGGTAGCGATCTTATTTGCTCTTACACAAGGCTATCTTGATGATATTCCTGTGGAAGACATCATCCGTTTCGAAGCTGAATTCCATGGCTGGATGGCACATAACCAAAAAGATCTTATGAATGGCATTCGTGAATCTGGAACGCTTCCAGACGGTGACGCATTTAAGGCAGCAATCACTGAATTCAAAAACACTTTTTCGCCTACGGCATCGAAATAATGCATACAAAAGGCCAGCCGGACATGGCACCACCGACCTGACTGGCTGGTCTTTTTGAAAAGAACGTTTGACCTTAAAATAGAAAGGCAACCGCCAATGTATATGGTGGCTTGCGAATGAAAAGGTGGTGAACATGCATGGCAAACTTGCGAGACATCAAAAACCGGATTACGTCGACCAAAAAAATTAGACAGATTACGAGTGCAATGCACATGGTATCTGCTTCAAAGCTGAATCGTGCAGAGGCGAATGCGCGTGCATTCCATCCCTATATGGATAAAGTTCAAGACGTTGTTGCATCGATTGCTGGTGGGAATACGGACGTGAGCCATCCGATGTTAGAAAGCCGTGAAGTCAAACGGACGGGCTATCTAGTCATTACGTCGGATCGCGGGCTTGTTGGACCGTACAATTCGACTGTACTTCGTCATGTGTATCGATTGATTCAAGAACGACATACCTCTGAAAAAGAGTATGCGTTGTTTGTCATCGGACGCGTAGGTGCTGATTTTTTCCGTGCTCGTAAAATTCCTGTCGAAGATGTTGCTCTTCATATGCCAGATCATCCATCCTTTGCAGACATCAAAACAGTAGCGACGAAGGTGGTTGAGGGATACACAGAAGGGACATTTGATGCCCTCTATATGTACTACCAACATTTCGTCAATACAATGACGCAGGAGCTAACAGAAAGAAAAGTGCTCCCCCTTACCGATTTAATGAACGAATCGAAGGAGTCAGGGCAGGAAAGCATGTATGAATATGAGCCATCTGAAGCTGAAATTTTAGAGGTTCTTCTTCCTCAATATGCAGAAAGCCTAATGTTCGGAGCATTATTGGATGGCAAGGCCAGTGAACACGCATCAAGTATGACTGCAATGCGCAGTGCGACAGACAATGCGGACGATTTGATTGGCGATTTGTCGCTTTCCTACAACCGTGCGCGTCAAGCGGCGATCACGCAAGAAATTACAGAAATTGTTGGCGGTGCCGCTGCATTAGAATAGTTGCACAGCTTTGAATAGATCATGAGGAGGGTACATGATGAACAAAGGATCGATCATCCAGGTAATGGGTCCGGTTGTAGACGTTCGGTTTGATGACCATCTGCCTGACATCTACAACGCATTAACTGTCACGTATGAGTCGGCAGGCGAGCAAAAAACGTTGACACTTGAGGTGGCTCTTCATCTTGGAAACGGAACGGTTCGAACCGTAGCAATGGCGTCAACGGACGGTGTCGTTCGTGGTATTGACGTCATTGATACAGGCGCTTCCATTTCCGTACCGGTTGGAGAAGTAACACTTGGACGTGTGTTTGACGTTCTCGGAAATCATATCGACCTTGAGGACGCTGTTCCTACAACTGTTCGTAGAGATCCGATTCACCGTCAGGCACCTACATTTGAAAAGCTTTCTACAAAAACAGAAATTCTTGAAACAGGCATTAAAGTTGTTGATTTACTCGCGCCTTACGTTAAAGGTGGGAAAATCGGCCTCTTTGGCGGTGCGGGTGTAGGTAAAACCGTTCTCATTCAGGAATTAATCAATAACGTTGCTCAAGGACACGGGGGAATCTCTGTATTTGCCGGTGTAGGAGAGCGTACGCGTGAAGGAAATGACTTGTATCATGAGATGAAGGATGCAGGCGTTTTGGCGAAAACAGCCATGGTATTTGGTCAGATGAACGAGCCTCCTGGTGCACGTCAGCGTGTTGCTTTGAGTGGTTTGACGATGGCAGAATATTTCCGTGACGAAGAAGGACAAGACGTTCTTCTCTTTATTGACAATATCTTCCGCTTTACACAAGCTGGTTCCGAAGTATCCGCCTTGCTTGGCCGTATGCCTTCAGCGGTAGGGTATCAGCCAACATTGGCTACAGAAATGGGTCAGCTGCAAGAGCGTATTACATCGACAGACCTTGGATCCGTTACGTCCATTCAGGCCGTTTACGTGCCTGCCGATGACTATACTGACCCAGCACCAGCAACGACATTTGCTCACTTGGATGCAACAACAAACCTTGAGCGTCGTTTGACTGAGCAAGGGATTTACCCTGCTGTAGACCCACTTGCTTCCACGTCTCGTGCTTTGGCTCCTGAAATTGTTGGAGAAGAGCATTATCGTGTAGCAACAGAGGTACAACAGACACTTCAGCGTTATAAAGAGCTTCAGGACATCATCGCGATTCTAGGAATGGATGAGCTCTCTGACGAGGACAAACTAATTGTTGGACGCGCACGTCGTATCCAGTTCTTCCTTTCGCAAAACTTCCACGTGGCAGAGCAGTTTACGGGCCAGGAAGGGTCTTATGTGCCTGTCGCTGAAACAATTACTGGATTTAGACAAATCCTCGATGGCAAGTACGACGACCTTCCAGAGGATGCATTCCGTTTGGTTGGACGAATCGAAGAGGTTGTTGAAAAAGCGGAAGCAATGCAGCAAAACGCATAAACGCAACAGGACGCAGGAGCAGCTGCCTTTCGGTGGCAGGCGGCGTCCTATGTGCGTTTGATTCCTCTGCAAAGGAGTGAAAAGAATGGGCACAATTAATGTGGATGTTGTGACACCAGACGGTCCTGTCTATGAAGGCAGTGCAGATATGGTCGTCGCAAAGTCCAATCGTGGCGAGTTAGGAATACTCCCAGGTCACATTCCAATGGTCGCTCCATTGGCAATTAGTGCAGTTCGACTAAAAAACGGCACCAACACGGAGTATTTGGCAGTGAGTGGCGGTTTTCTAGAAGTGCGCCCGGACAAAGTCACCATTTTGGCCCAGGCCGCTGAACGTCCTGAGAATATTGATGTTGATCGTGCCAATAAGGCGAAACAACGCGCCGAAGCATTACTAAACAGCACGAACAATAGTGAAAAGGTTGACAAGGCACGAGCTGAATTGGCGCTAAATCGCGCAATCAACCGAATTAACGTCAAACGATAAATGAATTGAACAAGCAAGCATCGGGCAAGCAGGCTCTCCGGTGCTTGTTTTTTTTGCATGCGCCTAGAATTTAAAACCACTTTTCTAAATCAGTTTATTCGCCGTAGAGCTCGAAAAAGACGTTATGCTGCGCGAAAATGCAGAGGAAGTGCTCGAAAACCACTGCTTAGTGCTTGAAAAAGGACCTCGAGTGCTCGAATTCACGCCCAGTGCTCGAAAAAGGCGGTAAGTTGCGCGAAAATGTAGAGGGAGTGCGCGAAAAACACCGCTTACTGCTCGAAAAAGAGCCTTGAGTGCTCGAATTCATGCCTGGTGCTCGAAAAAGACGTTAATTTGCGCGAAAATGCAGAGGGAGTGCGCGAAAAACACCGCTTACTGCTCGAAAAAGGGCCTTGAGTGCTCGAATTCGCGCATGGTGCTCGAAAAAGACGTTAATTTGCGCGAAAATGCAGAGGGAGTGCGCGAAAAACACCGCTTACTGCTCGAAAAAGGGCCTTGAGTGCTCGATCACATGCCCAGTGCTCGAAAAAGACATCAAGTTGCGCGATAATGTAGAGGGAGTGCGCGAAAAACACCGCTTACTGCTCGAAAAAGGGCCTTGAGTGCTCGAATTCGCGCCTGGTGCTCGAAAAAGACATCAAGTTGCGCGATAATGTAGAGGGAGTGCGCGAAAATCGCCACTTACCGCTCGAAAAACACCCACGAGTGCTCAAATAATCAGCAAGAATCCAAAAAGACTGTCTGCAACATCATATCCGATGTCGCAGACAGTCTTTTTGATCTTCAAAAAATTAAGATGCAGTCACAGATTCCTCAAGAACAGGCAAGGCATCTAAATAAAGGTACTCATTTACAGCAAAATGCTTGTTGTTCACTTGAATGTTGTTCCAAGCGCTCGAATTGGATAAGAGAGTGCTCTGGGGTAAGAAATTAATTGGATGGATAGCAAGCAGTCTGTGAATGTATGCAATGACTCGGCGGGCCTCATCAGGCAACTGTTTGTGAGAGTCATCACCAACCGTTGGATGGCAAGCCTCTACCAAATCAAAAAATCGATCTCGTTCCTCGTCTGACGCATCATGCTTAAAGTAGCCCCAAATGTGCTCGAATGTATCCACAAGTGCTTTTTTAGAATAAGGAGCATCATGCAGATTTTGAATACGCAAAAAGATACGATGGTAATCAGAAACATTTGTGGCTTCGTTAAACGCGCGTTTAACGGCTTCGTAACTAGCGTACCCCTTGGCCATACTGTTGTATTTATTCTGAGACCAGAGCTGTTCCGTAGCATTAAGTATCTCTTTTTCTGTCATGAATCGAAATCCACCTTTCCAAATCAAAAAAATGGCTAACTTTGTCGAAGAAACCCCTTCATAATGATAAACCTAATAAAACGTGACGTCAACGCGTGAAATGGATGCAAACGTTGCCAGTTAAATAATTGTCTCAGAAAGCACATGAATTTTGCATCATTCTGTCGAAAAGAGTAAAATAGAGGGAAATGAGCCAAAATATTTTGTAATAACCTCTACACGAAAACGAGGCGTATACATGTTTCCCTATGATGGAGCTTTTGCACTTGTCAGCATTGTCGTCCACTTGGTCTGTTTTGCCGTCACGTGGTGGGCGCTGCAATGCTTAAAATTAGACGCCTGGTTCAAATCAGGAAAGAGCACACAGATTCGCGTATTGTTCGTGCTTCTCACCATTTGCATCGGTGCAGGGGTAGCTAGCTTTTTAATGGACTATTACCTTTGGTCGTCTGTGTTTAGCGAAGGTTTTTAATACACATGGCTTAGACAGTTTGTCGGAAGTTGACGACCCTTTCTCCGTATCTCCTCCACGTTTCAGGCTAAGACTGAGCGTAGGAGGGGATGACAGGTATGAAGTTGAAAATAATCGCATGTGCACTTATTTTTGCTTTTTGTGTTTTATCTTATACTGCAATGGGAAAGGGAACATCAGAGGACAACATAAGTGAAGCAGGACAGTTTTTAGACACGGCGCAACAAATGATGGTTGAGAGAGGCATTCGTCAATCGATGTGGTCTCTTTATACAAGAACAGTGGACAGCGAACGATTTGATTCTATAGAATCGTTGGCGAGGATCTTTACTGCCTTCTCATGGGTCAAAACGCCTGGATTAAAGAACACTTGGGATGCGAAGCGCATAGACAAGCAAGCCAACGTCACAGAGCATATTCGCTTTGTAAAGAAAAATGGGCAGTCTGTGCTTTCCTATCGAATGACTGGAGATCATTTTAACCAACAGGCATTGTCCGTTTTTGTAGAAACAAAAGCAATGTTATTTAATGAAAACAATGATATTTTTGCTTGTCTCCAAGGAGAAGTCAATGATATTATTGAAGGTGGTTTGCTTGAAGAGGTTGGTTCATTGCTTCGCTCATTTAACGCAGTACCAATAGAAATGATGAATGAGCAATCGTTTGTAGCGGTTTCTGCATATAATGAATTATGGAGCCAACAAATCGAGACACCTAAAGGACCTATGAATTTGCAAGTGGCTTTAAGAGAAAACGAAGCCGAGCAGTCGGTGGATGTCACCATTGGAACACCTATCCTTACAGTTGAATATTAATATAAGTGAAAATGGACGCGGAGGGGAATCGCTTGGAAAAAATCATCGTCCGTGGTGGAAATAAGTTGATCGGCACGGTTCAGACAGAAGGATCAAAAAACTCTGTTCTTCCTGTCATTGCTGCTTCCATTCTACCTACACGAGGAGAAAGTATCATTTCGGATGTACCCACTCTTGCGGATGTCTATACAATTAATGAAGTGTTACGCTATATGGACGCTGATGTGACGTTTAATGAACGTCAGAATCAAGTAATTGTCAATGCATCCAAAGAGTTGAAAACGGAAGCACCTTTTGAATATGTCCGTAAAATGCGTGCCTCTGTCCTTGTGATGGGTCCTTTGTTGGCTCGTCGTGGACACGCAAAAATTGCATTACCTGGCGGCTGTGCGATTGGCTCTCGACCAATTGATCAACACCTTAAAGGCTTTGAGGCAATGGGGGCAACCGTTCAAGTTGGAAATGGATATATCGAGGCGCATGTGAAAGACCGTTTGAAAGGCGCAAAAATTTATCTAGACACTCCAAGTGTTGGTGCAACAGAAAACATTATGATGGCGGCGACACTCGCTGAAGGAACGACCATCCTTGAAAACGTCGCAAAAGAGCCTGAAATTGTTGATCTTGCTAATTATTTGAACAAAATGGGCGCAAAAGTCAAAGGTGCAGGAACAGGAACATTGAAGATTGAAGGCGTTGCTGAGCTTCATGGAACCGAGCATGCCGTCATTCCAGATCGAATCGAAGCAGGTACATTTATGGTAGCTGCTGCGATTACTGGTGGGAACATTATTGTAAAGGGTGCCGTCCCAGAGCATTTGTCGTCGTTAATTGCCAAGCTTGAAGAAATGGGCGTGCAATGCAATGAGGTAGACGAAGGTGTTCAAGTGATTGCTCCAGAAAAATTAAAAGCAGCAGACCTTAAAACGATGCCTCACCCAGGTTTTCCGACAGATATGCAGGCACAAATGATGGTGCTCGCAACGCAAGCTGAGGGAACGAGTATGATTACCGAAACCGTATTTGAGAATCGCTTTATGCACGTCGAGGAATTTCGTCGTATGAACGCAGCGATTAAAATTGAGGGACGTTCAGCGATTGTGTCTGGACCGTTCGACCTTCAAGGCGCAGAAGTCGCTGCAACGGATCTCCGTGCAGCAGCAGCTTTAGTGCTCGCCGGCCTTGTCGCCGATGGGTATACACGTGTCACTGAGCTCCAACATATGGATCGAGGCTACGTCAATTTTGTTGAAAAATTATCCGGATTAGGTGCAGACATTGAAAGAGTCTCCATTGAAGTCGGTCTGCCTAGTGAAGTTACTCAAAAAGTCACTTCTACGGTCAATGTCAAACCGAAGTTTGCCTAAACGACGTATATCATTTTGTCTAAAGGACTCCCAGCGTATAGGGGGTCTTTTTTATGTGCGCCAAAGAATGATTGGGATAAGGGATCACGCAACCGATACGACAGTAGGTCCGAGATAATTGTAGGTTCAAAAAATCCGCGCGGGGTGTAAGGACTTGTCCTCATCCCGACATTTGCTCTTCGTCGCTTGAACGCTAGTTAGGCACGTTCAGAGAGTATTTTTCCTCTTTCAAAGAGTGGTCTAAAGGCTTGTCCATGTTCATATGAATAGTTGGGAGAGAAGATCGCTTTAGGAGGAATCATTGGATGAAATCTTTGCAAGGGCTACTGATCATCATCGTAGGTTTTTTTGTCGTACTCATCGGACTTCCCAGTCTTCTTGTGCTTCCGTTCGCTTCACCGCCGTCTTCCACAACTCAGCAGAATGAACAGTCACCTCCGCAAGAGAAGTCGGCTCAAGAGAATGTGAAGGATACAACGGAATCCATTCAGGTAGCCGTCTATCGTTCTGAGAAGGAAACGATTGATACGTTGCCTTTAGAGCAGTATCTTGTTGGTGTGGTGGCTGCGGAAATGCCGGCAGACTTTGAAATGGAAGCGTTGAAGGCGCAGGCATTGGCTGCACGGACGTACACAGTGAAGCAGCTGTTGGCTGAGGAAGTGATTGGAGTGCCAGAGGGAGCGGATATGACCGATACTGTCATGCATCAGGTGTACTACGACGATGCCCAGTTGAGGAACAATTGGGGTGCTGCGTATGATGAGAAGCACCAGAAAATTCAACAAGCTGTAAATTCAACGCAAGGGCAAATTCTTACCTTTGACGATGCGCCCATTACGGCATCCTTTTTTTCGACGAGCAATGGCTATACCGAAAACTCTGAGGATTATTGGGCGAATGCGTTTCCCTACTTGCGTTCTGTAGAAAGCCCTTGGGACACGGAGTCACCAAAATTTAAAGAGGTCAATCGTATCCCAATTGAGGAGTTTGAGGCGAAACTGAACGTGGCATTGCCTGGCGACGGGACGGTCGGTACCATTGTTTCACGAACAGATGGAAAGCGCGTGGCTGAGGTCAATATCAACGGAAAAGTGATGTCCGGCAGAGACGTGCGTGAACAGTTAAACTTACGTTCTACCGATTTTGAATGGCGACGTGTTGGTCAAGACATTGAGCTTTCTACGAAAGGCTATGGGCACGGGGTTGGCATGAGTCAGTATGGGGCAAATGGAATGGCTGAGGTAGGGAAAACCTACAAAGACATTGTGACCTATTACTACCATGACATTGATGTTACGACGATGGCTCCCTTTGTCGCTCAAATGAAGGCAGAGCATAAATTAGTAGATAGCAGTACCGCCAAATAAGACGTCTAGTAAATTTTTTTGAGATGCAGGTATAACTTTCCACCAAAGTGATCAGAATGATTGCTGAGGTGATGAAGAATGAGAGAGGAAGAAAAGCAGTCCTCGAGCCAATCCAAATGGAAGCAGCTCACAAAGAAACGCTGGTTTTACCCTGCAGTCTATCTAGCAAGTGCAGCATTGATTCTGACATCGGTTCTGTGGATGCAAGATAACGCTTTAGAGGAAGCACAGGACGGACAGAACGAAGAGTTCACACTGGACTCCGAAATGTTTGGTGAGGATGCTGTCGAAGTTGCAGCACCAAATGAACAATTTATTATGCCAGCAGCAAAGGAAACAAAGGTCGTTGTCGCTAAAGCATTTTATGATGTAAACGCAGACCCAGAAGCACAGGAAGAAGCTCTCGTCATGCATAATAACAAGTTCAGCCCAAATACAGGCATTGACCTGTCAGCAGAGAATGGAGAGAGCTTTGACGTCGTTGCATCGCTCAGTGGTACTGTTGTAGCAGTTCGAAATGACAGCTTGCTCGGAAATATTGTTGAGATTGACCACGGTGAAGGTGTGGAAACGTATTACCATAGTCTGCAAGACACCGAGGTACAAGAAGGCGATACAGTGAAGCAAGGCGATGTCATCGGAACAGCTGGTCAAAGTGAGTACAACCAAGAGTCTGGTGTTCATGTTCACTTCGAAGTACGTAAAGACGGTGAGGCTGTGAATCCACAAGATGTGATGGATAAAGAGCTTGCTTCATTACTTGAAGAGTCTGAACAAGATCAAGCAGAGGACGCACAGGCTTCTCATAACAAAGATGAGAAGAACAAGGACGACCGTGACGCTGGCAACAAGGAAGGCGACACTGAGCCTCCTGCCACGACGGATCCCGTAATTGACGAAGGCAAAGGCGAAGAACAGCCACCAGCGGATGATCAAAAGGACCGTGAAGATGATCAAAACGGTCAGGACGACACCACTGAAACTGAGCCACAAGCATAATACAAAAACGGCATGAGCTTAAGGGCTTCTGCCGTTTTTTCTGTTTCTTGGATGAAAAAGAAGAGGTCGTGTAAGGGCAACAAATAACTACTTCTTGCAGTGATGCAGAATAAACCTATACAATTGTATTATGAGAATAACGTTATGAAAGGGTTCATTTTGAAAGAAAATTGAATGTTTTTGTTAGAAGAGGGTTTGGAGGAAGTATAATAAACGAAACCGCTTTATTTTGAATGGGTGCGTTTGCTATAAGCTATATGAAAAGAGGTGAGTTTGCTGCTAATGCAAGTGGTTGTTTGACATGATTCTCTAAACGTCGTGTACGTATACAAACGTTACGAATCAAAGAGACTGTGAAAGAACGTCTAAACCAACGAGTCATTGTTTAGTGGCGTAACAAATGAAAAAACAGGACATAAAACCATTGTATGCGAAAATTATGGAGGAGCTAAAGAAAGACATTGTCACGGGAAAGTTGACTGCGCACCAACAGCTCCCCACAGAACTTGAGCTTGCCGATACGTTTTCTGTGAGCCGCATTACCTCTAAGCGCGCTCTAAGTGAACTAGAGAGAGAAGGGTTTATTTATCGTCGACGTGGGAGCGGAAGCTTTGTCAAGCCAAGGCGTCTTGGGGACAATGCCAAAGCGGATAAAATTGTCGCTTTTGTCCTTCCTTTTGAGAAAGCGACGGGGTTAATGAATTATTTGCAAGGGGCGGCAGAGGTATTTAACGAGCATCGATACATGTTTACTATTTGTACGACACATGAAGAAATTGAAAGAGAACGGGATTGGCTCGTCGAGTTGCCTCATCAAAACGTGAGGGGTCTTTTGTTTTACCCGATTTCGGATAAGGCCAACATGGACGTGCTCTATCGTCTGACCACAAATCAAACGCCGATTGTTTTGTTGGATAAGCAATATGAAGGTTTGCCGATGACGAGCGTGACTTCCGACAATCGTGATGGAGGCAGAAAAGCTGTTCAGCATCTTATCACTCTAGGACATTCTCACATTGGGTACATTTCCACTGTGCCGATAGAGACGACGTCGACTGTGCGAGACCGTTATTTCGGGTATTGTGATGCGCTGAGACATGCAGGGCTTGAAGCCTCGTTGCAGTTTATGCTCCTTAATGTCAATGGGACGTATAAGCTCGAAAATCGCTCAGAACAGCTCGCAGAAGCCCTGATCGACATGATGACTGCTGGAATGACCGCTATTGTTGCCGAAAACGATCTGGTGGCTATTCAAATTATCAAGCTTTTATCAGCCAAAGGATACCGTGTGCCTGAAGATCTCTCTATCGTAGGGTTCGATGACACAGAGGTGGCTCGGCATACAGAGCCTTCCCTCACAACAATTGCTCAGGACTTTTTGGGCATTGGTCGCCTAGCCGCCAAATCATTGCTGGAACAAGCGGAAAACCAAACGGTGGAAGCGAAAAAGTATAGCTTGCCGGTGGAGCTTGTCATTCGAGAGAGCACTGCACCTCCGCGCAACCCTTTGGCAGTTGCAGAAGAACGCACAAAGTCATGACCGCTTAAAACAATTGGGAAAGGAGTTTTTTCAATGCCTCTTCACTATCCACATCCATCGAAACGACACGTCTCGTACGCCAAAAATGGCATGGTCGCCACCTCTCAGCCGCTTGCGGCACAGGCGGGTCTCACAATCATGCAGCAAGGGGGAAATGCCATTGATGCAGCCATTGCCACAGCCGCTACGCTAACGGTTGTTGAACCGACGTCGAATGGCATTGGGGGCGACGCCTTCGCCATTGTATGGGTGAAGGGAGAGCTTCATGGCATGAATGCCAGTGGAAGATCCCCGGCAATGCTGACACGAGATGCATTGCCAACCGAGGGTGGAACTCCCTACATTCCGACATATGGCTGGACACCTGTGACAGTTCCAGGCGCCCCAGCTGCTTGGGCTGCCCTTCATGGACGCTTTGGCAAGCTCCCCTTTGCAGAAGTGCTCGCCCCAGCTATTCAATATGCGGAGGAAGGGTATCCTCTATCTCCAGTGCTTGGGTACCATTGGGAACGAGCCTTTCATACATACAAACAAAAGCTTTCAGAGGAGGCCTTTCAAGAATGGATGGCTGTGTTTGCTCCTGAAGGGAAGGCACCGGCAATAGGCAGCCTGTGGAGGTCGCCTCGCCATGCAGAGACATTGAGAGAGATTGCTGAGACGAAGGCTGAATCGATGTACCATGGTACATTGGCAGAGAAAATAGACGCTGCGTCAAAACAAGCTGGTGGATTCATCAGGAAAGAGGACCTTGCCAAGATGAAAGTGGACTGGGTGGATCCAGTGTCCATCCCTTATCGCGATCATGACATTTGGGAGCTACCGCCAAATGGGCAAGGGATTACCGCATTGATGGCGCTGCAAATGGTGTCTGAAGACAGCTTTCATTCGTGGGGATCAGAAAATGAAGTTCATTTGCAAATTGAAGCGATGAAGCTAGCGTTTTCCGATGCACAACAGTACATCACAGACGCCGATCATATGACGTTGTCCTTGGAGCGTCTGCTGTCGTCAGACTATGCGCAAGAGCGCCGAAAGCTTATAAATCACTATGCGATCGAGCCGACCTTCGGCGATCCATCCTCAAGTGGGACGGTGTATCTTTCCACTGCAGATGGCGAGGGCAATATGGTGTCCTTCATTCAATCCAACTACATGGGCTTTGGGTCGGGGATTGTTGTACCAGGAACAGGCATTTCCTTGCAAAACCGGGGCCATAACTTTTCGACAGACCCTAGACATCCGAACGTTGTCGCTCCTGAAAAAAGAACATTTCACACAATTATCCCAGGCTTTATTACGAAAGAGGCAACTCCGTATGCAGCATTTGGCGTGATGGGTGGGTTTATGCAGCCACAAGGCCATATGCAGGCGGTCATGAATTTACTTGACTATCAACTGAATCCTCAGGCTGCCTTGGACGCGCCTCGCTGGCAATGGACAGGTGGGAAAAAGGTGCTCGTGGAACAAAGCATGCCTGCGTCACTCGTTCACTCATTGGTTCAACGGGGGCATGAGGTGCAAATTGCTCCAACGTCTTATAGTTTTGGCAGGGGCCAGATCATTACTCGAAATGAAGAAACAGGTGTATTGTCTGGAGGAACGGAAATGCGAACCGATGGACAGGTGGCTGTTTTTTAAAGGGAGAGAGGGGGGGCTGCTGTCGTGAGGACTATTCTGCTTACAGGCTTTGGTATATTCGGAGAACACAGCGACAATCCAACCACTCATATTGTATCCGCAATGGATGGGCGGCACATAGAAGGTGTAGCGATTAAAGGGCTTGTCCTACCGGTCGAATTTGATGAAGCACCTGTGCAGGTGATGGAATGGGTTGAAAAAAACGGCTTGCCAGATGCCCTTGTTATGCTAGGGATGGCTGCTGGAAGACAGGAAATCACTCCGGAACGGGTGGCTATCAATTGGGGGGAAGGAAAAACAAGGCGTGCTGTTCGTTCACCAGGGAAGCTTTTAGAAGAGGGACCAGACGGATTGTTCAGTCGTTTGCCTAATGAAGCTTTCGTTAAACGTTTAATGAAAGAGGGGTGGGGGGCGCGCATGTCAAACACGGCAGGGACGTATGTATGTAACGCCCTCATGTATCACGTGCTTTACAACTGGCCGTCGTTGGCTGCGGGCTTTATTCATGTGCCGCCTCACGTAGGAGCGACGAAGGAGCAGACACGTTGGACGTTGCCAGATTTAGAGCGCGCCGTTGAACAGATTCTTTCGGAAACCATTCGCAGTTCAATCAGTTAATATAAATACTGTCCCAGCAATGGTCGGCATGCAGCTTGTATGCTTCCGTTAATTCAGCTACATTGGATTCATACAGCTGGCGACCATCTGACATTTTGTACACACCAGAATCCAATAATGACTCAATGAGTTTTGCCTTATTTAACTCGTTTGTTGATTTGCGTTGAAAAAGACCCATAATAATCTCTCCTTCTTGTAAGCGTTTTCTTTATTATAGTATATGTTATGAAAGCGTATTCATCAATGGGCATTTGCGGAAGTTTTTTAGTGAATGTGCTAGGCTGTTAAAAACACATCATCAATGGGAGGTACAAACATGGAGCTAACACCGATTGCGTCTGAGGAAATGGATAAATGGATCGCTTTTTGGAATAACGTTCATGGGAGCGATTATCCGATGCGCGAAGCTTTGTTTCGTCAAAATACGTTGGAGGATCCGAACTGGCTGCCGAGCGCAAGCAGAGCGGCTTTTGTCGACGAAGAGCTGGCAGGTATTGTTACAGTGAAATACTGGCAAGAGGGGGAAGCGATTCCTTCCTATCAACAAACAGGGTGGATACAATGGCTGGCCGTTGCGCCAAAGTGGCGGCGACAAGGCATTGGTTCAGCGCTGCTCCGACATGCTGAGGCAGAATTGCAAAAAGCGGGTGCCACGAGCATTGCCATTGGCCGTGATCCTGGGGACTTTTTTCCAGGCGTGCCGTCAGAGTATAAAGAGACGGCAACATGGCTTGAAAAGCATGCCTACCAGTCGCAGGGACAAGCATTTGATTTGGCAAAGGTTGTGCCGCCAATAACAGCAGAGAATAAGCCAAGCGTCCGCCCACTTAAACCAGAGGAAGCGCCCGCGCTGCTGGCTTTTCTTGATCGTGAATTTCCTGGACGATGGGCATATGAGGCTCGTCGTTATTTTAAGGCAGGTGGATCTGGAGCAGCCTATCTCGTCTTGGTTGAAAACGACGACATTGTGGCTTTTGCACGGACAAATCAGCCCGCCACTTCAATTATTGGGCAAAACGTCTACTGGGCGCCCCTCTTTGACGGACCATTAGGTGGCATTGGTCCCTTAGGCGTGGCCAAAAGCGCAAGAGGCAAAGGCTACGGGCGGCAAATCATTGGCGAAGCTGTCACCTACATGGAGCAATTAGGCTTAAAGCATCTTGTAATTGATTGGACCGCACATGAAGGTCTGTATGAAAAATGGGGATTTGTGCCTTATAAGCATTATGAGATGTACGGGAAAGAACTATAATTCGAGTTTTTTTCTCGCTTATCATACAAAGTGGCATGGTATGGGAAGGCAAGTCGTTTGCGTGGAGAAAACCTTCCCCTCCGGCCACTGTTCGTGTTGAGGACAGCAAAACAAAGACCTGGTCTGTCAACAACACAAAACTGAACAAATTTGAAAAAGTCTCCCCCTTTTCAAATTCTCTAGAATCCAAGTCATCTAATGATCCTTGGATTCTCTTTGTGTTAAACCACTCCATGGCCAATGGGACTGCACTCTGTTTTGATACATTTGAAAGACGCCTCTGCCTCGGCATTATCGTAAGGTGTCCCTTTATCGCTTATTGACCAAAGCATTTGAAACGTCTTCAAAGCATCCTCTTGTCGTGGTTCGAGTATGATCAGTTAAATCGATTACTCGACTACAGATATCATTCACATCATTTAAATCATGTGAAACCAAGAGACATGTTATACCCGCTGTTTGTAGTATCGTTTTTAATTCAAGCCTAATGCTTTGTTTTAAATCGTAATCAAGGTTACTAAATGGCTCGTCCATCAATAAAATAGTAGGTTTTGGTGCAAGGGCTCTTGCTAACGCGACCCTTTGCTGTTGTCCGCCGCTCAGTTCATGAGGATAACGTTTAGCTAAGTCATGAAGCTTCACCAAGTCTATCATTTCATGCATTCTTGCTTCACGTTCCCTTTTTTTTATCTTCCCTAAGCCAAACATAATGTTCTTTTCCACAGTAAGGTGAGGAAATAGAGCATAATCTTGAAAGACCATACCGACGCCCCGTTGATCAGCTTCCATAAACAACTTATCGTTTACTACAGTCCGTCCGGCAATAGATATGGTTCCTTTTAGAGGAATTTCAAGACCTGCCATTAGACGCAGAAGTGTACTCTTTCCACTTCCGCTAGGTCCTAAGATACCGACCACTTCATGTTGTTCAATGGTAAACGAAAGAGCATCAATAACAGGTTGTTTCGAAGACGTATAGGCATAACTAAGTTGCTCAACTAATACTAAACTCACGATTCATCCCTCTTTCCGATGCTATTAAAGATGAGAACAGAAACTAAACTGACAATAATTAAAAGTATGGAGGGGAGAGAAGCGGCTATAATTCGTTCGTCTATGGCGTATTTGTAAGCTTGGGTTGCTAAGGTTTCAAAATTAAAAGGACGTAATAGTTTTGTCAAAGGTAGCTCTTTAATAATCTCTACAAACGTCAAAATAAAGGCAGCTAATAAGGTTCCTTTAAGTAACGGTAATTCAATTTTAATAAACGTTCGAGTAGATGTTTTACCTAATGTTCTAGATGCTTCCGAATAGAATTTTGAAATCTTTTCGTATCCTGAATCGATTGTATTGTAACCTGGAGCTATAAAACGAATGACATAACCTGTCACTAACATACCTAGAGAAAGACTCAGGACGAGAGCTCCCTCTGTTTGCCCTAAAAATTGATAAAAGGACGAGAGAGATTCATCAATGAAGATGAATGCAGCTAGTATCCCAACAGCAATAATAGCTCCTGGTACCGCATAACCGGCTGTAATGAGTCGAGAGAGTCCATAAGCAAAATTAGAAGATAATGTTCGAACAACTCTTGCTGTAATAATGGAGAAAATGACCACAATGACGGTGGCTATGATGGACACTTGAAGCGTGTTTGACATAAGGTGCAAAAAATCAGATGTCCAGTATCCTTCAAACCTCCATACGGCCCAGACTATAATCTGAATGACAGGAAAAGCAAAAGCCAAAAGAAAAATAGCTGAACACAATACTAGGACACTCCAAGAGGATATTCCTTTTAATTGTTTTGGATGCAAAGGTTTATTCTGAGTGCTCGTTGATGTATAGCGCATATTCCTCCTAAGAAATCGTTCAAGAATAAAAACACCAATAATAATGACCATGAGCCATGCAGCTAATCTTAAAGCAGAGTCCACATCGTACATACCAAACCAGGTTTGAAAAATAGACGTAGAAATGGTCTGAACGCCGAAATACGAAGCAACTCCGTAATCACTTAATACTTCAAAAATAACAAGCATCATTCCGGCAATAATAGCCGGCCTTGCTATTGGTAAGACAACCTTCCAAAACAATTGAACGTTTTTTTTACCCAATAGGTTTGCATTTTCAATATAAGATGCACTTTGTCTTTCTAAAAAACTTCTTGTAATCAAATAAACATAGGGGTACAAGCAAAAGGTCAATATAAATATAGCTCCATGGATTGAGTGAACCTCAATTGTATCTGGCGGGAGTGTAATGCCAAATTGATTGCGTAACGTAGATTGGATGACGCCGGTATAACTTGTCATGGTTCTGTACGTAAAAGCCGCTATATATGGAGGAAGAGCTAAAGGTAGTAACAAAGCCCAACGAAAAAAGCCTCTTAAGGGAAATGAATAGCCGACGACTAGCCAAGCTAATACCACTCCTATCGTCGTTGCGAAAAATGTAGTAAAGAAGGCAAGCGTAAGGGAACCCTTTACATAGTCAACAAGAAGGTAAGCTTTAACGTGATCCCAATTTTCAGTCGGTTCTGTAAACATGGTGGCTAAGACAATAGCAATAGGCAGCAGTATCACTGCTGCCCCTATAAGGCTTACTATTGTCCAACTATTCAAATGTCGTTTCAAATTCCTTGAAACTGTTTGTATTCTCATGATTTATTTCCATCCTGCCTTGTTGGCCAATTCAACTGCTGTAGGGTTATTCACTCCGTATGCAGCAAAATCAATATCTTGGGCTTTAAAAGTACCCCATTCTGTTAAAATGTCAGCCCGCTCTGCGTCTTCGTTAACTGGATACTCAAAGTTAGTATTAGAAACCGTTTCTTGAGCCTCTACAGCTGTTAGGAACTCAACTAATTTAATCGCATTTTCCTTGTTCTCACTATGTTTGCTTAAGCCAGCTCCGCTGATGTTAATATGTGTGCCTGTAGTCTCTTGATTTGGGAAGAATACCCCAATCTGTTCAGCGACTTTTACCTCTTCTTCATCATCTGATACGAGCATTTGACCTACGTAATATGTGTTCAGAATGGCAATATCGCCACTCCCAGCAACGACAGCCTTCGCTTGATCACGATCTCCTCCGTCTGGGTCACGAGCTAAATTTTGAGCAATTCCTTCAGCCCATTTGGCTGTTTCTTCTTCTCCATTTATTTCAATCAAAGATGCAATAAGTGATTGATTGTATAAGTTTGTAGAAGAACGTACAAGCAGTCTTTCTTTCCAAGTATCAGTTGCTAAATCTTCATACGTAGAAAGCTCACTAGGATCAACACGGTCTTTGTGGTAAACAATGACACGTGCTCGAGTAGATAAACCAACCCACTCATTGTCAGGGTCTCTTAAGTTCTCCGGGACTTGTTCATTAATTATCTCAGATTCGAATGGTTGCAGAATATCTGCCTCTTTAGCTGTATGTAAGATTCCTCCATCGACTGTAATAAATAAATCTGCTGGGGAATTTTCGCCTTCTCGTTTCATACGTTCTATTAGTTCATTAGCATCCCCTTCAACAACATTTACTTTGATTCCACTTTCTTCTTCAAACTGATCATATAATTCTTTGTCGACATCATAGTGTCGGGCAGAATACAAGTTGACTTCTCCAGAATCCTCAGTAGTTGTTTCTTCGGTACTTTCATTCGTTAGAGCTGATTGATTTGTATCTGCGCCACATGCAGCAAGCATGGCAATCGCGAATCCTAAAGATGCATGAAGAAATAATCTCGCCTTTTTTTTCATTTCAATCCTCCAATAACTTAGTTATTTTTATTGATATTGATAATCATTATCAACATTATATAGCTACATTGAAAAATTGACAAGTAAAATTAGAACAGCGTCGTATATCGTAAAAGCATCATATATGATCCTAACGAAGCAAGGTGCTTTGCAAGCAGCTGTAAAACGCGCGAAAACCTTGCAAAGTCACTATACACATGAAACTCCCTCACAAAGAAAACCAGCAACTACTGTATATAGGCTGGTCGAAGAATTGCTTGAGCAATTACAGTAATGTTCACAGTTCACATTAATGATGAGGTGCTGTTTGTTAAGCCCAATCCAGTTTCACCAGCTTGGCGACCTTAATTGAAAAAGGCTCGCCTTTTTTTGATTGACAGCGGATGGACCCATCTTGAACGGGTTTGGTGACAAGCCCCTCCTGCACAGAGAAGTACCCATGCTCAAAGACCGTAAAGTGTAGAAGATTCCCTGTAGCTTCCGCCTCAGCGAGCATGTAGTTCCATTCTTCCAGTTGTTGCTCATCGGTTGGCTGCGGCGGATTTGGACGCTGCTGTTGCGCACGGTGCTCAAGCAGGGCTCGCTTATGCTCAGGCAAAAACATGCGGCTTCCCTCCCAAAGTAAATTGTCACGATCCAGCTTCTCAGTCATCGGTAGTGCCCCCCTATCTTTTTAGAACGATCTGTTGTCTGCCCAGCCGCCCTTAACGATGAGGCGCGGACGATTGAAACCGGACCAAAGCGGTCGCGGATGCCATCCATCACGTAGCCAATCTGTAGCTGCTTCTCGCGATCCTGAAACAGGCTCATTTGCCACACCTCATCGCTTTGGAGCTGTGATAGGCTGACATGCGCCTGGCGAATGGGACGGCGATCCCAAAAGGTTCGATACAATTCGACAACCGCATGATACACATCGAGCGTGTTATTGGTCGCTTCGATCAGGGTTTGCTGGCGATGGAACCCAGAAGGATTGTCAAAATCAGCCCCCCTCGCTCCGGCGGATACAGTAATGCCCATGACACGAGAGGTGCGTGCGCGGCGACATACTTCTTCAGAAAGCTCTAACAGCACGACGCGAATGTCTTCAAAGCGATGGTAGTCGCGCGGCAGTGTCATTCCGTGGCCGATGGCTTTTTGCGCACGGTTATGGGAGCGGACATTCACAGGCGAGTGGTCATATCCGTTGGCCGTCATCCAGAGTACATGACCGTTAATTCCCCAGCGTTTTTTTAGGTAAGGGAGCGGGTAGTTGGCGAGTTGGCCCACTGTCCGCAACCCCATGCGCTTTAAATGCACCTCCATACGCCGACCGACCCCAAATGCACACTCAACAGGCAACGGCCAAAGCGTATGCTGGATCGTCTCTGGTGTGAGCGTATAACGTCCGTTCGGTGCTTTTTTAGCAAAATTGTCGCACGCCATTTTGGCCAGCACTTTGTTCGTGCCAATGCCAACACGAGCATACACCCCTGTATCCTCCATAATTCGCTGCTGCACCTGTTGTGCGATCTCCTCTGGTCCACCAAACAACCGTTGGCTCGCGGTGACTTCCATAAACAGTTCATCAATCGAATAAGGCTCCACCTGGTCCGTAAATTCTTCAAGAATGCATGTAATCTGCATCGACACATCGAGGTATTTTTGCATGCGAGGCTTCACAACAACCGCCTGCGGACATTTTTTTAACGCTTCATACAACCGCTCTGCGTTTTTCACTCCATGCTGTTTGGCCAGAGGACAGGCGGCTAAAATCACGCCACTTCGTCGCTTTGGATCGCCGGACACTAAAAGTGGACGCCCCTTCAGCTCTGGTCGCTCAGTTCGTTCCACTGAAGCATAAAACGACTGCATATCCACAAGAAAAACGACACGTTCCATCATGTTCCTCCATTCATGACTCTTAAATAGAACTAATGTTCCTAGTATATACGAACTAATGTTCTTTTAAAAGTGGAAAATGCTGTGAGGATATTTATCGAAAGAAAAAGCCGCTTTTGCATAGACTAAATACAATTCATTGTTTAAAAACATGGAAAATGTGGAAAACAATTCTTTAGATATGTCCAAAACGGAGCCCCACCTCCATAGAACAATGAAATTCAGGACGGGGAGGCTGACGAAGGTGGAAGAGTACAAAGAAGAACGATACCGAAAGCTAAAAACGCATGTGGAACAGATTATAAATCGCCCTTTATCTGTTCAGGAAAGACAACTTCTTGAGACACTCAGCACACGGACGCTTCATCAAGAAGGAATGTTTACAGCACTTTTACAGCTTATTGACGACATTGCCGGAAAAAATCAAGACAATCCAGTGCCGAGGAGGAAAAAATGAAGATGAAGAAACATGTACGTCATGTGGTGTTAGGTTTCTTAATGGTGCCGCTCGCCTTTTTTACTGTTTTAGTGACGCCATTTGTCGTTAAGTCGACCATTCCATCTGCATCCGCTCTAGCCTCAGCAACCTTTGGCTACCCGTTTCCATTTATTCAACAGAAAGTGGCGATTTTTGCACAGAATACATACTTTCCATTGGAAACCACCATGTATAACCCTCTCACGTATGAAACCGACATTTTAACTGGCGCTTTCATTGGTTCAGTCGTTGTTACCGCATTGTTCCTGTTTGCAATCGCAGAAGCTGTCATCGGAGTGAGATGGCTATGGACCTCCAGAGGGACAGGTGCTGTTCAAAAACAAATCGATTTGATCAAACGAGTGATCATGAAAACGAAGCAACCAATAACACAGACAAAAAAGCAAATGGATATATAAGAATTGTAAAAAATAAGAGGAAACGGAAAAGATGTGTAGTATAGTATAAAGAATGTGAAGAGCCGGTCGACACGAAGTACCGGTCTTTTTTTTGTCATGAAAATAGGACTAATGACCTGTTAGTTGGTATGCACTAAGTGACTTTAGGCTCATGTGATAAAGCATAAGGCGGTGAGAGGCAAATGGTAAAAGAACATCGAGGTCGTTGGGCTGGGGTTAGTGTGTGGCTAGGATTGATGTGCATTTCGTGTGTGTGGTTTATGACCACATGGAACCGTGACATCCTTATCATTGGAATCGTTATTGTAGGTGGAGGAGTGGCCGTGTATGCAGGGTATCGCTTTGACCTTATTTACAATGCGATGGAACGAGATGCACTTACCGGAGTGTACAATCGCAGAGGATTTATGAGAGCTTTTTCAAAATCCGTGCGGAATCAGCGCAGTCGGGGAAACATGGACGAGCTAACATTGTTATTAATTGACGCCGATCATTTTAAAAAAATCAATGATCGCTACGGACATTATATAGGTGATCAAGTGTTGTGTTATATGGCAAATTGCCTGCAGACGATACAAGATAAACAAACCATTGTTGCCAGGTGGGGTGGGGATGAATTTGTCGTTCTCCTATTGGCCGATCAGGTGAAAACGATAGAAGATCATATCCATCAAACCTTGCAAACCTACCCAAGCAGCCAAATCATTGTAAAAGTTTCGGTTGGTACGGCGCAGTATCCAAAAGACGGTACACAGGTCGATACATTGGTTGATGTTGCTGATCAGCGGATGTACGCAGCAAAAAAAGCAGTACAATCTTAAGAGTGGAATTAGTTGAAGCGCTTTCATTTTTTTGAGATAATACACTCAACAGTATGTGAATGAAATGGCAGTGAGTACTACAGGTTGAAGCGTGAGCGGAGTTGCCACAAGGGCATGAGCAGCGGACAAGCCAAAGCAACGAAGAAAGTGAACGTCATTTAAAAACCCTGGTAGGCAGAATGAAAACGTTTGTCTTATCAAAGCGCGAAGGCTTAAGAGGAGCGGAGTTGCCACAAGGGCAATGAGCACCGCACAAGCCAAAGCAACAAAGAAAGCGAGCGTTTCTCATCAGCCTACCCGACGGAATGTTTAGAGACGGACCCATTAGGACAAACTGTCAACAGCATTAAGATGCGAAAGGGCGTGAACCTATGAGACCGTATCATCATTTTACAGAAAGCGAAAAAGAAGAATGGAATACAATGAGCATGACCTTACAAGCAACAAGTGATTTTTCCGTTTGGAAGCGCTGTCAAACAAGGCGAATTATTCTCTGGGAAAAGGGTTTGGGGCGCCAGCAAACGGAAGAAAATGA
Organism: Aureibacillus halotolerans; assembly: GCF_004363045.1. NCBI lineage: Bacteria > Bacillati > Bacillota > Bacilli > Caryophanales > Bacillaceae > Aureibacillus > Aureibacillus halotolerans. Next base: position 75,164 of record NZ_SNYJ01000009.1, on the reverse strand, counting down.
GGTGTAAATCGTGCAGACATGCACACTATAGAATGTAATTGTGGAATGCACACACGAACCGCCGCTGGCCATAGCTCGCGGTATTTTTTACGTTCATTGATTATGAAGAAGCTGCCATGAAGCCTCTAATGAAATCATAATGGGTCGCTGGAGACGGAGTCCGCACGATGCCGCTTCGTTTTTTCTACTGTCCTGAAAAAAGGAAACCCTTGTCCTAGCTGGATTGTTGGAATAAACAGACGAATGGACTCATAAAGTTTATCAACCAGCAAAGAGAGTGTTTGAGGTGAGAGACTGTGAAAGGTCTAAGAAGGTGTAACCAACACACGCCTGAGGAGTGAGGGAAGTCTTCGAAGAGGTTCACAACGTCTCATTTCACACTTCTCACATCCAAACCAGGGAGGCGAGTGGTGTGCACGATTACATCAAAGAGAGGACCATCAAGATTGGGAAATATATCGTGGAGACGAAAAAAACCGTGAGAGTTATCGCAAAAGAATTCGGGGTTTCGAAAAGTACAGTACACAAGGACCTAACCGAGCGGTTGCCCGAAGTAAATGCAGAGCTGGCTAACGAAGTGAAAGTCATCTTGGATTACCACAAGTCCATTCGACATTTAAGAGGAGGAGAGGCAACAAAGCTAAAGTATTTGAAAGAAACGGATGAGCACGTAGCTGAGCTGGTTAAATAATAACATTCACCCAACCACGCCTTGTTTCCCCAAAAGCTTTATCGGGAGACAAGATGTTTTTATTTTTTTGGAGATAAGTGGAGCAGTTGGAGCATACTAACATAACTCCGTAGCAGAACCTAGGTGTGAAAAAAACACGAAGAGGTCTTTTCGAGTCGATGTTGCGCTTATGCCTTTTAGGGTGCAAAGTAATTACGACGAGAGGTACTTTCGAGTCGATGATACCCTTGTGCCAGATAAAGAGTGCTTTCCGCTGTTAATTTGTGCAAAAACAAGCACCACAATTCATTCTATTAAAGATCTACGTTATCTGAACGGGCACTAGGTGGGCGTTTTGGCGAGTTCTTTTTCCAGTCTGCGTAGACATATCATTTTCCCACGTTAAATCAAGCGTAAAGATATGGAAAACCGCCCTCTTTTTTCTCAATTTGTGCTACACTATACTGTAGAGATTGTTATGAAAATGGACTTATATAATAGGGAGGCCCCTGACCCAATGTTTGCACGAGATATCGGAATTGACTTAGGAACGGCGAATGTATTAATTCATGTAAAAGGCAAAGGCATTGTTCTGAACGAGCCATCAGTAGTGGCTATGGACACGCAAACAGGTCGCGCACTGGCGGTTGGAGAGGAAGCAAGGCGCATGGTGGGGAGAACTCCTGGAAACATTGTTGCTCACCGTCCGCTTAGAGAAGGGGTCATCGCTGATTTTGATATTACGGAAGTTATGCTTCGCCATTTTATTGAAAAAATAAATGTGAAAGGCTTTTTATCGAAGCCTAAGATGCTGATTTGCTGCCCGACAAACATTACATCTGTTGAACAAAAGGCAATCAAAGAGGCCGCTGAAAAAAGCGGTGGCAAAAAGGTATTTCTTGAAGAGGAGCCCAAAGTTGCTGCGATTGGCGCAGGCATGGATATTTTTCAGCCGAGCGGAAATATGGTTGTCGATATAGGTGGCGGAACGACCGATGTTGCCGTCCTTTCAATGGGCGATATTGTGACGTCTTCGTCAATTAAGATGGCAGGCGATCGCCTAGACATGGAGATTCTCGCGTACATAAAGCGAAAATACAAACTGCTGATTGGCGAACGAACAGCAGAAAACATAAAGATCCAAGTGGCCACCGTGTTTGCTGGGTCAAGAAAAGAAGAAATTGATATTCGAGGGCGAGATCTTGTATCAGGACTGCCGCGTACAGTGACCGTGTACTCAGCCGAAATTGAAGAGGCATTGAGAGAATTTACTGAAGTGATTATTACAGCATCAAAGTCTGTGTTAGAACGAACGCCACCAGAGCTTTCGGCGGACATTATTGACCGTGGCGTCATTCTTACAGGCGGCGGAGCTTTGCTGCATGGCATTGATCAGCTTCTTGCAGAAGAGCTAAAGGTTCCCGTCTTTATTGCCGATAATCCTATGAATTGTGTGGCTCAAGGAACGGGATTAATGCTAGAGCATATTGATAAATTTCCGTCACGGTATTTAGGATAATTTCCATGTCTTTTCATCAAAAGGAGTATGGTGGATGTTTAAAGGATTTAATACAGCAGCATCAGCGATGATCGCACAGCAGCGGCATACAGAAATGTTGTCCAATAATCTAGCTAATGTGAACACACCAGGGTATAAGTCAGATCAAGGTGTTTTGCGGGCATTCCCTGAAATGCTGCTTCAGCGGATTGGTGGGCAGTCAGTGCCAGGACTAGATCGCACGCTTCCAACGACAACGCCGATCGGTGCTTTGAATACGGGTGTTTATTTGCAGGAAACGATTCCGCAGTTTACGCAAGGCGATATTCAAGAAACAAATCGATTCAGCGATTTGGCACTCGTGCAAGCTGCGTTGCCAGACGAAAATGGAGCCGTGTTTTTTGCAGTGCAAAATGAGGCTGGTGAACCCCGTTATACTCGCAATGGGAGCTTTCATGTGGACGATAATGGCTCTCTCGTCAATGCGGAGGGACGTTTTGTACTCAGTGCCGCCAGTGAACAAATTCAACTGGCTTCAGGAACATTTACGGTATCGGAAGACGGTGTCATTACAGATGCTGCTGGCAATGCCACTGCGCTTAATATTGCTTATAGCGCGGCTCCACAGGAAGAGTTGGTCAGAGAAGGAACGGGGCTTTACCGTGCAGATGGCGCAGCTCTTGGACAGGCGCCTGCGGGATTTATTGTTCGACAAGGCGCACTTGAACGGTCATCGGTTGACCTCAACGAGACGATGGTGAACATGATGTCCTCGTATCGATTGTTTGAAGCGAGCCAACGTGTTGTCAAGGCTTATGATGAAAGCATGGGCAAGGCCGTCAATGACGTAGGACGAATTGGATAAGGAGGTCCCATCACATGAATCGTATTGCAAACAATGCACTTGTCACGATGCAGCAGCTGCAAACGCAGCTTGATGTTATTTCTAACAATATGGCCAACATCGATACTGTTGGCTACAAAAGCAGACAGGCTCGGTTCGGAGAGCTTCTTAGTCAGCAGCTAGACAATCAGCCAATTGCAGCCCAAGAGCAAGCACGTATTACCCCGAATGGCATCCGCCTCGGTAATGGAGCGTACGTGAATGAAATTGTGATGAATGCTGCGCCAGGCTCTATTAAACAGACCAACCGGAATTTGGATCTTGCTCTCGGCGCCGAAAACCATTATTTTAGAGTAGAGGTTGCAACGGAAGCTGGGTTAGAAGTGCAGTATACACGTCAAGGCAATTTTTATACGGTGCCGAGTACAGTTGCCGGACAGTTAGATCTTGTGGCCGGGGATGGAAGCCGCTTGCTTGATGATAATGGCACACCCATCTCGCTACCAAGTGGTGCAAGAGACATCGCGATTAAAGAGGATGGATCGTTGACCTATACGTTGCAATCAGGGGAATCAGAAACCTATGGAACGCCAATTTCTGTGATCGAGGTTCTTCAGCCTGATGCCATGATAGCAACAAACGGCAGACTTGCCGCACGTGGTGTGGATGAAGCTGCGGTTTTGGCGAATGTGAATGTCAATAACCGACGCATTATGGCCGGTGCTTTAGAAGCGTCCAATGTCGACATCGCAATTGAAATGACAGATATGGTACGAGCGCAGCGCGCCTACCAATTAAATTCTCGATCCATCAGCATTGCCGATCAAATGAATGGGTTGATCAACAGTATGCGTACGTAACATTCGCACGGAAGGGGTGTGACCTTTGACGAGTAGCATGGGCGATTCAGGGTCTAATCAACCAAAAACACGCCAAGAGCATAAAGCCCAAGTTGAGCAGAAAACATCAGCGGCAGCGAAACCATCTAAGGAACGCCGGAAAAAGCGCGGAAGAATTCGGATGTTTCCTATTTGGCTTCGGCTTCTCCTCCTCATTGTTTCCACTGGAATTGCCCTTATCTTAGGCGCGATGGTCGGATACGGAATCGTAGGAGACGGGCAGCCACTAGATGTTTTGGATCCATCGACTTGGCAACACATCGTCGATATTGTTGTCAAAGGAACTCCCTCTTCCTGATGGTGAAAACAGGAGTGAACAGGAATGGAATTTAAAGAAATTCAACAAATATTGCCCCATCGGTACCCTTTTTTGCTTGTAGACCGAGTCCTCGAATTGGACGAAGGAAAACGATGCAAAGCGATTAAAAATGTCTCTGGAAATGAACCGTTTTTTGAAGGTCATTTTCCGGGCTATCCAGTTATGCCTGGTGTGCTCATCGTAGAAGCGATGGCGCAAGTAGGTGGCATTGCCCTGCTTCATAAAGAAGAGCTTCGAGGAAAGCTCGCTTTTCTTGCTGGCATTGATGCATGCCGTTTCAAACGCCAAGTTGTGCCAGGCGATGTTCTCGAGCTGGACGTAGAATTGACTCGAGTTCGTGGGAAAATTGGCAAAGGCAAAGGACGAGCTACTGTAAACGGTAAGCTTGCTGCTGAGGCTGAAATTACGTTTGCCATTGGCGACGCTTAAAACGATGAAAACTGACCGTCTCCTTTACAGGCTAGACTGTCAGTTTTTTGTATTTCACAATGGGGGATATGCAATGGAGCACACACAATGGAGATATAAATTGCACAATTTGCAAGGGTCTGTGTCCATCGCAACGCGAACAAAGGTGGCTACATATTGGAAGGACACGACCTTCGTGCCAGATCACCATCGCTTTTATTACATCCTTGAGGGCGAGGGTGAAATCACTGTGGACGGAAAAACATATTATCCTAAGCAAGGGGATCTTGTGCTTATGCCCTCCGGCGTTCCACAATCGTACCGAACGATTAGCGATTATACCTATCTAAAATATTGGTGCCACTTTACCGCCCACATCGGATCAATCTCGTTATTTCAATGGGTGAAAGGACCGGTGCTCCTGTCGCTAAACGCAACTGACCAAGCTGCAATTGAAGCATTGTTTGAAGAGCTGTTGTCTGCCCATAAACGTCAGCATTGGACGGCATCTATTCAGGAGAAAGCCAACTTGTTTCGCCTCATTCACTTTTATTTACAACGAACAGATCATGAAGACACTCCGACCCAAACGGAGGAAGGAGAGAAGCTCGCCATTGTTTTTGCGTACATCGAAAAGCATCTCCATGAAAAGGTCACGGTGTCGCAGCTTGCCGATTTGCTTCATTTCCATCCGAATTATTTCATACGCTTTTTTCACAATCAGGTGGGCTTATCTCCCATTCAATTTATGCTGCAAGCGAAGCTCGACAAAGGAAAGGAATGCTTGACCCATTCCGACGCCTCGATCAGTGAGATTGCTGAGCAGCTAGCGATGGAGCCGCATTATTTTTCAAGAGTGTTCAAGAAAAAAGTAGGGCTATCGCCATCGGAATACCGACAAGTGTTTTTGGGTCAACAGAGAAATTAGTGCCCTTTCCATTCCCTTCGTTGGTTATGGTCGAAATTGAACCAAACTTACACTAACCAAAAGCGGCAACTAGTGAGACTCCAGTAGTAATGAAAACACGACGAGGTCTTTTCGAGTTGAAGATGCGCTAGGGTGCACGGGAATGACGATCGCTGCGTCAACAAACTTCGCTTTCTGTGGGGCACGGCTTCAGCTTCCTCGAAAAAGCAGGCTTTTTCGAGGGGATCTTCAGCTCGCGCTGATCCCACTAGAGTCTACGTATGTTGCCTACGCTGATGTTTGTTTCTGCGTACATGGTTTTAATGTGGCTTGGTCTCGTATATTGGGTAAAAAACCGTGTTGCAACCAACAGGCAAGTCAGTGCAATGTTTCAAGGTAGGTCACCTGGTGCCTTTTACACGAATGTCGTGGTAACTGTTGAAAATGAAACCAAAAAAGATCTTTCTCATTTCATTCGCCCTTTACCATAAACTAAAAGCGACGACTAGCAGCGACGACTAGCGAGACTCCACGACGAAGAAGTCATGACGAGGTCTTTTCGAGTCGATGTTGCACAAGTACCCTTTAGGCTGAACGCGAATGTATAGCCGTTTGCCTATAGAAAATGTTATCCAGCTGTTAACTTGTGCGAAAACAAGACCCATAACTCATCCTGAATAAAATAAGATCTGCGTTACCTGATGGGGCACTAGTTTTTGACGGGATTATCTAAATCGTCGTCGCACATCTCTCTTGTACTTAAAGGTCCCCGGATACGAAATGTATTCTGTTTAGCCGCGCAGTTCGCCAGTGAATCGGCGCAGGTAGCGATGATGTCCGCGCGCATATTGCATATAACGGGTCAGTTTGAGACTGTATCCGCGCAGTTCGTTCGTGAGTGCACACAGTTAAACTCTTTTGAGAGCGAAAAGGACTGTATCAAAATAGATTAGTTTTGTGCAAGAGAGAGTGAGAATGTGGTATGTTCATTTCAATCGTATCCCGTACAATAGAGAAAAGCCCAATTGGAGGGATACAAGATGACCAATGCAAAGAATCTGCTGACCGATCAACAGATGCAGGAGTTTATTACAAACGGTTTTTTAATTTTGAAAACAGACTTTTCGGAACAATTCCACAAAGAGCTCCTTTCGCAACTCAACAATGTCTATCAGGAAGAAGGAAATCCGGGAAACAATTTGTTGCCACGCGTCAAAGAATTGCAGCAAGTATTTGATCATCCGATTGTGAGTGGTGCGTTAACAAGTGTGTTAGGTGAGAACTATATGCTGCATGCGCACCGGCACGGGCATTTTAACAACTCTGCTGTACCGGGCAAGTGGCATAAAGATTCTTACTGGGGGTATAACACCATTCGTCATCACAGGCCGTGGTGGGCAATGGTCATGTATTTTCCTCAGGATACGCCGCTTGAGCTTGGACCCACTGGTATTATGCCAGGCACACAAAATCATGAAACGCGTATTTTTAAGGAAGATGAGTACGAGGAAGAGGCCAAAGCCTTTGGCGCGGCAGGTACATTTGCCCTTATTCATTACGATATTTGGCATCGCTCGACAGCCAATTTAAAAGGCACAGAACGATATATGCTCAAGTTTGAATTTATGCGTACACAAGTGCCATCTGCACCGTCGTGGGCACACCAGAATGAGGAGTGGCGTACACCAGATGTGTCTAGTTTGTTCCATTCTCATGAAATGATGTGGAAGGATACATGGCATTGGCTCCGTGGGGAAAGCAATGTCACCTCAGTTGATATTAGTCAGCAAGCACTTGTTGAAGAGCTAACATCCGAGGATAATTACGTTCGAACTCGCGCGGCTGACGAGCTAGGGAGAGCAGGAGAAAAGGCAAGTCAAGAGGTCATTCAAGCGTTGGCTGAAGCGGTGAAGGAGTCGTATGAACCCGTTGCTTTAAACGCTGCCTACAGCTTAGCGAAAATGGGAGCCTCTGGGCAACAGGAGCTACTCAACATCCTGACAAATGAACGTGTGAAAGCAGCACGTCACGCAGCCTATGGTTTGCAATCAGACGCTAGCACTGTCTTGGAAGACGTTACGGCAGCTCTCACGCATGACAAAAAAGAAATTGTCGCTTATGCAGCATTTGTTCTTGGGGAACAAGGGCGAAAAGCAGCAAGTGCCAGTGAGGCGCTCATCAATGCCCTTCAGCATAAAGAACCACTTGTCCGATATACCATCGTTGATGCACTAGGGATTATTCAGCAGCCTGAGAAAGATGTCACAGCTGCCTTAGCGAAGTGTTTAAAAGACGAAGATGTTCAAGTGCGCTTTTCAGCAGGGTTGGCTCTTATCAAACTAGGACCAAAAGCAGCCGACGCAGTTCCCGCATTGGTTGAGGCGTTAGAGGATGAAAATCGCTACGTGCGCGCCCACGCCTTAGAGGCCTTGTATTACATTGGCACACCTGAAGCCTACCAAGTGTTGTTCCACCAGTTACGGAATGCACGTTGGTGCACATCCACGACCCCAGCAAGTACATTTTAAAGCTGAAAGCCCCGGTTGCGACTTAAAGCAGCCGGGGTTTTTTAGCGTCACTCCATTTATCTGACGGATAACGGTGCTCCTAGTTTATCCATTTCGCCCCTAACTGCAGGTCAGCGTACTTAAACGAACGAGCTTCCTTAGAAGCCCATCGCATGCTTTTGGTGAAACCTGTTCATACTAACCAAAACCAAGGCTGTAGGTGATTGAATGTATGGACATATTTTATTGGAATTGGTCGTTGGGTATGCGCTGCTTCTTTGCTTAACGAAATTGCTCGGCAAAACCCAGATGAATCAGATTACAGCGTTTGATTTTATTGCGGTCATCGTCCTTGGAGAACTGATTGGAAATGGCTTATATGATCAAGAGGTTACTCTTTGGCATATTTGTTATGCGGCGATCGTTTGGGGGATATTGTCGTACGTGACGGAGATTATTACACAAAAGTTTAAGAAAACGCGCTCATTTTTGGAGGGAAACCCATCCATTGTTGTTCGTAGTGGTTACCTACAACAAAAGGAGATGGCGAAAAATAAGATGGACGTTAACCAGCTCCAGCATTTGTTGCGTGCAAAGGATATCTTTTCGCTCCGAGATGTTGCTTTTGCGATTTTGGAGACCGATGGCTCAGTGTCTGTCGTCAAAGAGCCGCCATCCTCTGCTCCTCCACCAGTTCTTCCGGTAGTTCTTGTTACTGATGGGGAGCTAATTAAAGACAACCTTAGGGAAGCGAACATCTCCGAAGAAACACTGTTACAAGCAATGCAGCAGCAAGGAGCGTCTAAATACCAAGACTTGCTCTATGCGGAATGGAAGGCAGATGCTATGCCTCCACTTCATGTCAATCTCATGCGAGCTGCCGCCAAATGATATTTTTTACGAATGACGAAAAAAAAAATAAATGTTGGGCATGATAACAACAGGCCAACCCTGGCCGATCATATGGCAGATGAAGGAGGGAAACCCGATGACAAAATGGTGGACAAAAGCACTTACGATCTCATTCGCTGCAATGCTTATGACGGCGTGTGGAGGAGCAAATAACGAAACGCCTCCTGCAGATCAAGAGCAAGGCGATATGAATCAAGATGAGAATCAAATGAATGAAGACGAACAGAAAATGAATGAAGACGAGCAGAAAATGAATGAAGATACAAAAATGGATGATGAAACAAAAATGGACGAAACAAAAACGGACATGAACAAATAACAAACGTCCATAAAAATCACTAGATGAGTTACTCATCTGGTGATTTTTTCAGTTCGCGAATTTTTGAGACATTTTATGTTCAAATGACCTGTTCAGCCCCTCCTCTACCACAGTACAATGAATCACAAGAGGAGGTTTTTCAAAATGTCCATACTATATTTTTATGATTCCGCTTTCCCGTTTGAAGGAGAGCGTCCTAAACAACAAACGATTGATGCTTGGCGTTCTGCAGGTACGGTGGCATCGGCGGATGAGCTTGTAGCAGCGCTTGAGTCAGCAACTGTGCTTGTCATGACGCACGGCGCGTATTTTCCAAAGAATGCGTGGCCAAGCATAAAGGCACATCTGCGTGCAGGTAAAGGCTTGGTACATATTGGAGGAGCGCCATTTAAACGCCCCGTCACGGTAACGGAGGACAAGTGGTTTACTGAACGCGAACAGACAGGCTACCATCAGGAACTAAACATTCAAGAAACACACGACGTGGACCCAGCACCTGTTCACGCTCTCGTACATAACGCTGACTGGCCGCAATGGGAAGAAGTGGCGGCCGCATTGGATATTCAGCCGACATACAATTTCACGCTACATGTGACGCATGCGGCAGATGTTCCTGCTGAAATGGGGTCGTGTGGCCCAATGGATGCCCATATTTCCCCACTCGTGAAAGGGGTTTCTTCAGACAATCGCTTTGTCTCAGCGCCAGCAGTCATGCTGGAAAATACGAAGGGTGATTTTGCTGGTGGGCGTTGGGTATTTGTTAATCAGCACGTTACTGAGCGTTTCTGGCAAAAAGACCTTGTAGCGAAGATCGCTGCGTTTGCTGCGAAAGGTGTAACGGAAATTTGGCTGAAACCTAACTATGCCAGTTATTATGAAGGTGAACGCCCACGTCTGTCGCTCCAGCTTCAGGACTTGCGTCAAGATGCACATATCACGGAGTGGACGATTGACATTGATATTAAAGCAGAGCAAAGTGGTCAATCATGGCAAACGACGTATCAAACGACGGCAGACGCTGACATTTCATACGAGTCCATCCCTGTCCCGTTGGATATCAAACCAGGCTATTATGCGATTGAGGCAAAAGCCGTTTCATCTGAAGGCGATGTCCGTCATTTTCACCAAGGCTTTTGGGGCTATGACAAAGCGTTGCTTGAGGAAGGAACCCCACTTAAAGCAGGACGCGATTACTTTGAAAAGGATGGCGAGCCTTTCCCTATTGTCGGCATGACCTATATGACCTCAGACGTGGCAAGAAAGTTTTTGTTCCTGCCAAACGCTGCGGCATGGTTTAAAGACATGGCGCAAATGAAAAATGCCGGCATTAATTATATTCGTACGGGCTTCTGGACGGCATGGCGGACGGCCATGTTTGTCGATGGCCATCCATCAGAAGAAACCCTACGTGCCTTTGATGCCTTCATCTTAACAGCAAAACGTCATGACCTTGAAGTGACGGTGAATTTTTTCTCCTTTGCCCCAGAAACGTGGGAAGGCGAAAACCCGTATCTTGACCCGCGAAGTGTGGAAGCGCAAAAACGTTTTATTCGTTCCATGGTTGTGCGTCATAAGACAACGAAAAACGTTCAATGGGATTTGATCAATGAACCGACGATGTTTGATCCAAAGCGTATTTTCGAAGGGCCACGATCTTCGCATGATCGATTTGAGCAAGCCGCCTACGTGGATTGGCTTGAAGAGCGACATGGTGACATCAATCGCTTGCGTGAGCGCTGGAACATGACCCCAGAGCAGCTGCCAACGTTTGCATCGGTCAAATTGCCTGAGCCAGAGGATATCCCTTTTGGCACGACGAGCATCCTTCCGAAAAAAGGTGGACAGTGGCTTGATTACACACTCTTTACGATGGAAATGCACAATCGTTGGGCGCGCGAGCTGACGTCTTCAATTAAACAGGCTGTGCCAGATCAGCTCGTTACAGTTGGTCAAGATGAAGGCTTAGGCTCCCGTCGTCCATCACCGTTTTTCTATGCCGAGGCCGTCGATTACACGACCGTCCACTCGTGGTGGTACATGGATCACCTTGTGTGGGATTCAATCTTCACTAAGGCTCCGGATAAGCCTAACCTCGTCCAAGAAACAGGCATTATGTACATCGAACGTCCGGATGGTCGTGCCAAACGCTCGGAGCTTGAGCTGCGAAACATTTTGGAGCGCAAGTACGCGTACGCATTTGGTGCAGGGGGAGCGGGAGCGGTCCAATGGCTTTGGAACGTGAACCATTACATGGACAACGTCAACGAATCCAATATCGGTGCCATTCGTTCAGATGGAAGTGAAAAACCAGAAGCGAACGTGTCCTACGATTTTGGAGCATTTATGCCAAAGGTAAGCCATTTGCTGCATGACCGCAAGCTGGAAGAGGTCGCGGTCGTGTATCCCTATTCCAATGACTTTTCTAATCGCCCAGTTGCCCCGGCGGCAACGAAAAAACTGGCGAGACTGCTGACGAACCAGTTGCGCATTCCTTTCCGCGGCGTCAGTGAATACCACTTGGATGAGCTCAGCATTGATTCACCGAAAGTCATTATCGTGCCAAGCACCCATAACTTTGACGATACGGCTTATGAGAAGTTGATCGCTCATGCCGAGGTGCACGGAAGCACGATTCTTTGGACAGGGCCCATCAGTTTGGATGCATACTGGTATCCGAACGACCGAGCAGTCGACGTTATCGGCGAAAGCAAACCTTCGAATATTCGTCGCGGAGAACGGCTTGTCCTTGAGGAGGCTGTTCATTCATTAACCTTTTCAGAGGATCAATCAACCAATATGAACTTGATAGGCAAGCTTGAAACCGAAATGACGGCAGACACTCAGCTTTCAACAGGTGTTGCGCCTATCGTAAAGCGAATTGGGAACGGAAAACTTGTCTGGTGTCCGCTTCCTGTTGAGTTAAACCACCAGGACGCGCCGGTGGAAAAGCTCTACCAGCTTGTATTTGAGGATGCGTCGGTGCAGTCTGATCTAGAGTGGCTGCAAGGCAATATCTCAGGCATCTACGGACGTCGACAAGCTTATCCAGAAGGGGACTTGCTCGTCTTTGTTTCCGAAGATGCGTTTGACACAGAGGTGAAGGTTCGTCATCCAGAGCATCAGACGGAATATGCCTTCACACTGGAGAGCGAGCGGACGGTCATGTTTGCCCTTGATCGTCAAGGGGCTGTCACAGCAGTGTATCGCCCTGATGAAGTAGAGATTCATGTCAATCAGTTGACGAAATAAGAAGAGAAGGCCGTCCTAAACGTCACAAATGGCGTTTAGCGCGGCGCTTTTTTTTGTTTCTTGAACGTATCGCTTAACTCAAATTCTATCCGTTCCTTGAAATGTTCCGCGATCCCCCTGACGAAATAGGTTTTTCTCTTAGCTCCAGGTTTGTAACTGACTTCGTGCAACGACATGTCTTACATTTCTCGAAAATAAATTAGTACACAAGTGAACGGCTACTTCAACTCGTTTTGCTACCTTGGATTGCTTTGCGCGTGAGGGCATCAGTTGGTATTAATCCTGTATGAAAAGATGTGCTTTATTGGAGCAACAACACAGCTCAACTCACTTTTCCATTTCCTCGATTATACGAGACCAAGAAAAAAAATAAAAACACTTTACGCAAAAACAAAACATCAGCGAAGTCAAAATACGTAGACTCCTGCGGGAACAGCGCGAGCTGAAGATCGCCTCGGAAAGCTTTTGCTTTCCGAGGAAGCTGAAGCCGTGCCCGCGGAAAGCGTAGTATTCTGACGAAGCGGTTAGCAAAAAACTCCGAACAGATTCAATTGAATTGTTAGGAGTTTTTCTCTTTATCGGACTTTCGCAGCCACAGAGCACCTAGCACGAGTGGAATTTGGAGCGGCAGACGTGCCCATAATAAGAGAGGCGGTACCTGCTTGCCTTGCACCGGCACTTTTTTTACGGCCATATAAATGTTTGCCGGAAAGATGAGTACCATAAACAACGCAATCAGCTTACCAGTTAGCTGTTGCGCTTTTTTTACCCAAAGCAGGACACCAAAAAGAACCTCTATCACTCCAGAAATGAGCACGATCGCTTTACGAAAGGGAAGAACTGGTGGCACAATTTTGCGAAAGGAAGCTTCCTTGAAAAAATGAGCGACACCTGCAACAATAAGAAAGAGAGAATACACACCACGGACGAACGATCGCATAACACCATTCCTTTCTTTCTATCGGTATACCCGTAAGGAATGATACTCATGCACTAAATGGTTCGCAACAAGAGGAGAAATGACAAAATGGCTTTAGAATGGAAGGTTCGTTCCTTTGAAGAACTTGGCACAGAAGACCTTTACGACATCCTAAAACTAAGGGTTGATGTGTTTATCGTAGAGCAAAACAGCCCGTATAAGGATCTTGATGGAAAAGATCAGACAACCTGGCATCTGACAGCGACAGACGAAGGAAAGCTTGTCGCCTACGCACGGTTATTTGATGTGGATGAGCAGAGGGAGGCGCGTATCGGCAGAGTCATTGTTTCTGCAGACGCACGTACCGGAGGGCTTGGTCAAGAGCTCATGCGTAGAAGCATCCAATGGCTTGATGAGAAATGGCAACGTCCAGTGATTCGCATAACAGCTCAAGCTCATTTAGAGAGATTCTATGAGAAAGTTGGTTTTGTTGCCGTGTCTGAGCCTTTTGATGAGGACGGCATCTTACATATTGCGATGTTACGAAAATAGAGGGTAGACAGCTAAAAAGCGGTTGGAGATGTCCTCCAGCCGCTTTTGAATATACTATTATATGCCTGCTGGGCGTTGCCCACGTAAGCTGTAGCCGAAATAATACAACGCCGTCAGCCCAATGAGAATCGCTGAAACAAGCAAAGCCCCTTGGATCGACCAGAATTGTGTAATTAATCCGCCAACGATCGGGCCAATCATGACACTTGCTCCTTGAACGCTGTTGATGACACCCCAGCCTTCTTGTTTACGTGTGGGGTGAACGAATGCAGCCATAAATGCATTCCAAGCGGGAAGAAAGGTGGCGTAACCTAACCCGAGTAAGCATGCATCAACAAAAACAACCCAGCCATTTGGTGTGTCAGCCAATAAAAACAGGCTAAGTGAACAAAGAGCAAAGCCGATAATCACAGGCGGCATATGACCGATCTTATCCGCAAGTTTGCCAAGAGGCACGATAGTGACGAGAGCAGCGGCTCCACCTACGGCGAGTACAAGTCCAAATTGACTGCTTGATAAAAACACCTTTGCAAAGATGGGCAGTAATGTGACAAGCATGCCACTGGCGACACCGGTTAAGACAATGCCAGGCAGAAGAACACTGCTATGCTTGCCGAAAAAGGTAAAGGCTTTGAGCTTTTCTTTGAAGCTAGTGGTTTTGCGCTCAACCACCTCTTCTGCTTCTGGAGGAGAGACCGTTGACATGACCACCCAGCCGATGAAGACCATTCCGACCATAATCCAGAACACCCAAGCGTTTGAAACATCAATTAATAAGTTGCTCGCAACAGCACCTGTGGCAAGTCCAGCCATCCAAAAGCTGTAAAGGACAGCCATTCGTTTTCCGCGATTTTCGCCAGATGCTTTGCAAAGAGCGATAATCCAAACAGGCACCATACCGATGCCAAGCAAGCAGCTCCCAACAATAAGAGCCCAAAGCTGTTCAGTGGTCGTTAGAAACAAACCGATAATAGCGAGCAGAAAGCCTAAATGAGTGGCCCCCTTTTCTTTAATGAGACGCATGATGTGCCCCATAAACACATTGGCACCAGCATCGGACAAAAAGTGTGCTGTAACTGCTGTACTTGCTGCGATGACTGCACCACCTACAGCGATAGCTGGCAAATAGCCAACTAAAAATGCAGAACGGACAAATTCAATCAAAAACATGATGATGACAAGCCGTTTGAACCCATTCATAGCAAAGACACCTTTTCGAACGTCACTGGTTGCGTCGCGTATTCTTTCGCGTCAAGCGTTTCGAAGATATCATTGCAAATTGATCCTCCTGCGCCAGGGCAGTGCAGGTGTGCCATGTTCGCCTTCAGCTTGGCACGATAGGCATCATCAGAAAGAATGCGTTGTGTGGCTTGAATCATTGCGTCAATGTCATCAACTTGAACTGCGGCTTCTTCGGCATGGAAGAATTCAGCGTTCTCGCGTTCCTGCCCAGGAACCGCTTTATAGAGGACGAGGGGAAGGCGGACATTAATCGCTTCTGTTAACGTAATGCCTCCGGGTTTTGTGACCATGACTTCAGCGACCTTCATAAGATCATCCATATAATTCACATATCCGAGTACGACGACATCAGGATTGTCAGCATTTTCACGTAGAAGCTTTTCTCGAAGCTTGTGGTTATGGCCGCATACAATGATCAGCTGACTGTTTTTATACCCAGAGAGCTTTTGAGCAATCAAATCAGTATGTGTCAGAACGCCATGTGCTCCAGCCATAATGACAACAAGCTTTTTATCAGCCGCAAAGCCATACTTTTGGCAGAGCTGTTGATGGTCGCTTTTTTGTTCAAAGCTAGGCATCACAGGAATGCCACTCACTTTCACTTGAGAAGCCTCCATGATCCCCGTTTGAATAAGATCGTTCTTCAGCTTTTCGGTAGCCACATAATAACGATCCACAAGGGGGTGCGTCCAACGATTGTGCAGGCAATAATCCGTGAGTATATGGCTCGTAGGGATGGTATCTCCCGTTTTACGCTTATACTCAGGCACGGCCAACATTGGAAACGTATTGACGATCATGTCAGGCTGGTGGGTTTCAATGAGATCCCTAACCTTGCGCCAGCCGAATGAATTGAACAGTCGCGTAATGAACTGTTCGTGCTTCATATTTTTACTTGAATAGTAGAAAAAGCTGTACATGCGTCGTCCCACTGTAAAGCTCTTTATATATAAATATTTAGTTAAAGCCGTCATTAATGGGTGAGCTTCCTGAAACAAGTCCACAACCACATAATCCGTGCCAGACTGGTCAAACGATTTTTTTAATGCATCGACCACTTGAAGGTGCCCGTTCCCGTAGCTCCCAGTCAATATCATAATCTTCGTCTGTTTTTTCACGGTCATCACCACTTCCTTTACTGTTGAGTTATGTGTAACACGCAACAGTGTATTTATTTAAAGGACCAGCTCTATCATACCATATCTGCTACAAAGTATAGCTGATGGTCATGCAGACAAGAAGAGGCTGAAGCCTTACATACGTCTCCATCCAGAGTCTTAGTGCTTCCATCATACATGGGATCAATTGGAACAACAATGGGGAGAATGTAAATTCTATATATACTAACGAAACTTCCTGAGCATTAGTTGCATTTTGGCATTATTTTTTTCTGGGAAGTGAACAAATGACTTGTCAACTGCACTGGCAACATCATAAGCAATGTCCTCTCCTTTCAAACTTAGCTTACCCCGCCTGCCTGTCATTTTTCTTGCGTGTTCCTTACAAGATTCTTAACTTCAGGGAGTTGAGAAACACCTTGCGATTTATTGCAATTAGGTAGTGTTTTCTCTAGGACATTAAACACGGAATGTGCCTGTACCCTTCAATAACGTAAGTCATAGGTTCTTGCAGGCGTTCTTAATTTGCCTGACAGTGCTATCCCTTTCAATTATCTCTTTCATGGATACTTCACTATCAAACAGAAGTGTGGGCATGATGAGTTGCGATTTGGCATTAGCCTATACGTGGAGGAAGAACGTTGTATACCCTAATTTGGTTGTTTTTCTGTCCTGTTAAACCTGACGGCATCTTAAAAGATCCTTCCTAAGCTGCACGCTTACCCAGAAAGTCCATTTGCTTGTACAAGCGAAAGGAGCACTGCGCATTTCAATGTCCAGCTACGGCTCGCTGAAACTGCGGGACAGAAATCCCCAAAACGAGAGAAATGTGGAGAACCATTTCCCTGTTTGGTGATGTTCTGCCCTCCGTTTCAAAACGCACTCGCCTCCGCATTTCAATGTCCAGCTCTGGCTCGTTGAAGCTCCGAAGTAGAAATCCCCCAGCTTTTGAAATGAAAGAACCATTTCAAAGCTGTGTGATGTTCTATTCTGCGCTTCAGTACGCACTCGCCTCCGCATTTCAAGATCCAGTTCCGTGCTGTAGAAGTTGCGAGGCAGAAATCTTCGTGCTTGAGAAATGAGAGAACCATTTCCCAGCCCGAAGATGTTCTGCTCTACACTTCTGTTCAACAGCACTACACTTTTCAATATTGCCATAGGGCTTGTTTTATTTCATCCATTTCATGCAATTTGTTGCGATAAATCTTACGACAAAAAAGAGGTCTGCTCATTCTGCAGATCTCTCTTTTTGCTGGCAATATTCCCCGGGAAATGACAAGACATACGTTTATTCTTCGGTGAGATGCTCAATCCATTCGAGTTTATTGCCAAAGGGGTCGATAGCGGACACACGATTCTTGCCGGGAATTGGTGCATCGTGAAGTGGGGCGATGCCATTGGCTTCTAAAATGGAGATGATTTTGGCGATGGAAGAAACGAGAAAAGCGGGATGGGCTTTTTTCGCGGGCAAGAAATCGGACTGTGCACCAACATGAAGCTCTTGATGGCCGACTTGCAGCCAAAAACCGCCTCGGCCTTGCAACGACAAAGGCTTGGGGATTTCATTGAAGCCAAGAATGACCTTATAGAAGTGGCGCGCAGATTCCTCTTGGCCACTAGGAATAGCAATTTGTACATGATCGATACCAAGGTACATAGAAAGCCTCCTTATTTTCGTTTCTTCCATAGTATAGATAGAAATTTAGAATTACGGAATGTTAAAAACCGAATGAGTAGCGATTAGAAAATTGAATCACAATTCATTACTTAGGGTAATTCGCCTTAAATTCGACTAGTCCTTTAGTCATCAATTTCGCCTTATGTTAAAAAAGTATGAACAGAAAATGTCCTTTTTGATGTTTTAAGAACGATCAAAACCCCTTCATTGATAAGTAGGAAGTCCCTATTTGGCAAAATGACGTTCCGGCCTTTAATAGCAATGGTTTTATGTATTTAGGAAATGATATAATCTCGCCAAAATATGAGGGAGACCCTGTCGATAAGGCGATGTCCCTAGGTTTTTGCATAGTGTCAGAATGTTACGATCTCATGAAAAAGTTGTCGTCGTTTGGCCTATGGTGACGTTTGTTGTACGTCATGTAAGATGAAATAGAAAAAGAAACCTATAAGATGCATGTTTAAAAGAAAGCTGTGTGAAAAAGGATTGTCGGAAATGCCTCGCTAGAAAAAAGCTTCCCTAAACAAATAAGAGGGTGGCTATCGTTTGCTTCCTAATGAAACAATTTGTTTCTGTGGGTTTGTCATCAAGTAAAGCAAATTTAGTTGGAGAAAGGGAGGTTCCATGGAAGAGACGATCAGCATGAAGCAGTTGTTTGAAACGATGAAAAAGAGGCTCTGGCTAATCTTATTGATGGCAGTGTTTCTCGGAGGGGCTAGTGCAGCGATAAGCTACATGGTGCTAACACCACAATATAAGGCGAGTGCTCAAGTGCTCGTTAACCAATCGTCCCCCGAACCAACATCGTTTTCGTACAATGATGTGCGCACGAACCTTGAACTCATCAGTACATATCGCGTGATTATGAAAAGTGCGGCCATTATGGATCATGTGAAAGCAGAGCTGCAACTGCCGCAAAGTGTAGAAGCGTTAAGGCAAAAGGTGACTGTCGCTAGTGAAGAGGACTCACAAGTATTTTCCGTTATAGTGACCGACTCTAGCCCATCGATGGCGGTGACCATTGCAAACAAAACGATGGATGTTTTTAAACGTGAAATCCCGTCCATTATGAATGTCGACAATGTCAGTGTGCTCACAAGGGCAAAAGAAACGTCTGCCGCTACACCAGTATCACCGAAACCTTTTCTAAACATTGTCTTGGCCACGTTTGTAGGTTTGGCATTAGGTGTGGGCCTCACCTTTCTAATTGAAGCCCTTGATTCGACGATTAAATCGGAAAAGCAAGCCGAAGAAACGTTGCAGCTACCTGTTTTAGGGACAGTGCAAATATTTGATACGAAGAAAAAGACGCGTGGAAAGTCGAAACCACAAGACGCTGTCGAGAGGAGAAATACAGTTGAAACGTAACAATAATCAAGTGAAACCTCTTGGCCGTCAGCTCGTGACCCACCATTCACCTGGTTCTCAGGCAGCAGAGCAATTTCGAACGCTTCGAACCAACCTTTCCTTTGCCACAGTAGATGACGATTTGCGATCAGTTCTTGTGACCTCATCGGTTCCAGAGGAGGGCAAATCAACGACTGTTGCCAACTTGGCCGTCGTCTTTGCAAAGCAGGGCAAACGAGTGCTACTCATTGATGCCGATTTGCGTAAGCCTACAGCCCATCTAACTTTTTTATGTGACTCAATGATAGGCCTGACCAACATGCTTACGCAGCAAATGCCACTTGCTAAAGCTGTACAAGATACGTACGTTGAAGGATTGTCTTTATTGGCAAGCGGTCCACTGCCTCCAAACCCTGCTGAACTGCTCGCATCGCAGCAAATGAAACGAGTGCTCGAAGAAGCGGTTGGTGCCTATGACATTGTGTTTTTTGATTCACCTCCTGTATTGCCAGTCACAGACGCTCAAATTTTGGCAAGTTTAACGGACGGCGTATTGCTTGTTCTAAAAAGCGCCAGCATCGAGAAGCAGAAGGCAAAAAAATCGCAGGACCTGCTAAAGCAAACGGGGACGCCGATTCTAGGGCTCGTTCTCAATGAAAAGAAACAGAAGAAAAGCGATATGTACGATTATCGTGCACAAGGCGCGTTATAAGTCGATTGGATTTGAAATGTAGGAACGAAAACGGCAATGCCTCCTTGGCCGATATCTATGAGAGGCACTCGATCATGCTGTGGGAGTGAACGTAAGCTCCTTAGACGCCTGTCGTCAAGAGTGTGGTGTGAGGTGGGGTTTAATGCCCTATGCATTTAAAAAAGTATTTAATATAAATCTTTTCTCATAACGTCAAAGGAGGGCAGAGATGACATACGCAAAACGAACAACGGCATGGATGCTGCTAGATTCACTGCTGTTGGTTTTTGGTTTGTTCATGGCAGAGCAACTCGTCAATATGCCACTAAATCAAAACGTTCTTCTCGTCACAATGGCAGCGATTGTGATTAGTCACCACGCGCTAGCCCATTTGTACAAGCTGTATAAGAAGGTATGGTCGTACGCAAGCGTTGGCGAGCTGATGATGATTTTTATCGTCGCTACATTTGCCCAGTTGTTGACAGCAATGACACAGATGCTTTTGTTTCAAGAAATGACTCCACGAGTTCTCGTCATTTCCTGGATGTTTCATATATTGTTTATCGGCGGCGCGCGTTTTTCATGGCGTATGGTTCGCAGTCGCTGGCTTCCTGGGAAAAAACCTGGCGTTCGTACATTGGTCGTTGGAGCAGGTTCAGCCGGCACAATGGTTGCACGCCAACTGCTGAACAGTCATCAGGCGCTAATACCAGTGGCCTTTATTGATGACGACGGGCAAAAGCGGGGTATGGAAATCATGGGACTTCCCGTTTACGGAGGCACCGACAAGATGCTAGAGGTCGTCAACGAAAAAGAGATTCAGCATATCGTCATTGCCATTCCTTCCCTCCCGAAAGACATGCTTCGAAAGCTCGTTTCCGTTTGCCGGAAAACAAACATTAAGACGCAAACCCTGCCGCACATTGAAGATCTCATTTCAGGCAAGGTGCAGTTGAATCAGTTCAAAGATGTCGAAGTGGAAGACTTGCTTGGGCGTGAACCCGTTCGCCTTGATACTGAAAGCGTAGCTGGCACGTTAACAGGAAAAACAGTGTTAGTAACAGGTGCTGGAGGGTCGATTGGCTCGGAGATTTGCCGTCAAGTAGCGTCATTTACGCCAGGTCGACTAATCTTGTTAGGACACGGAGAAAACAGCATCTATTCTATTGAAATGGAGCTGCGTCGTTCATGGCCTGATTTGCCGATTGATACGGAGATTGCCGATATTCAGTATTACGACAAAATGGAGAAGGTGCTTCAAAAGCATGCGCCAGAGGTGGTGTATCATGCAGCCGCTCACAAGCATGTGCCTTTAATGGAACGGAACCCTGAAGAAGCCATTAAAAACAATGTCATGGGCACGAAAAACGTAGCTATGGCCAGTGACGCTGCGAACGTCAAAACCTTCGTGATGGTTTCAACAGACAAAGCGGTGAACCCGACGAGTGTCATGGGGGCATCGAAGCGTCTTGCTGAAATGATCGTGCAGCATATGAACAGTCAAAGCCACACTCGTTTTGTTGCGGTGCGCTTTGGCAATGTGCTAGGCAGTCGCGGCAGTGTCATTCCACTGTTTAAGGAACAAATTAAATCAGGCGGTCCCGTCACCGTAACGCATCCCGACATGCGCAGGTATTTTATGACGATTCCTGAAGCTTCACGTCTCGTCATTCAGGCAGGTGCGCTTGCTCACGGCGGTGAAATTTTCGTGCTTGATATGGGTGAGCCCGTTCGTATTGTCGATCTTGCCCACAATCTTATTCATCTATCCGGGTATTCTGCTGATGATATTCCAGTCACCTTTACGGGGATGCGTCCTGGAGAAAAATTATTTGAAGAGCTGCTAGGCGCAGATGAGGCCGGTCAGCGAAAAGTACATCCGAAAATTTATGTCGGTAAAACGGCGACGCTGTATATTGGTGAAATTGAACATTTGCTTGCGACCTTTTCTAGTATGTCTGGACAGGACATTCGGAAGGCCGTCCTACACTTAGCGAACCGTCAAACCAAGGTACCAGAACCAGCCGCTCAGCTTGTGAGTTCCTGGTCATAAATAGAGATAGAATACAGAAAAAAAAGGGTTTTACCGGAGTGTGTGCACCCACTGGAATGAAGATTGAGCACGTTGAGGAAGAAAGCGAGCCGAAATGCGGAGGAAGCGAGCCTAAAATGCAGGAAAGCGAGCCGAAATGGAGGGAAAGCGAGCCGAAATGCGGAGGAAGCGAGCCATTCCGTGAAAAGCGAGCCCAAATGAAGAGGAAGCGAGCCCAAAAAGCGGGAAAGCGAGCCCAAACGGAGGGAAAGCGAGCCGAAATCACCGGAAAGCGAGCCCAAACTAAGATATTTAGATCCCACTGGCGCCGAGCGATAAACAATTTATCGCCCGACTGCGCCTTTTTGTTGCGAGACACAGACAAAGCCAAAGGAGGTTGCGAGAGTGAAATTTGCCCTAATTGGCTGCGGCCATATCGCGAAAAAGCACGCTGATGCCATCGTAAC
The DNA here is from genome assembly GCF_004363045.1 of Aureibacillus halotolerans. NCBI lineage: Bacteria > Bacillati > Bacillota > Bacilli > Caryophanales > Bacillaceae > Aureibacillus > Aureibacillus halotolerans. Next base: position 52,586 of record NZ_SNYJ01000009.1, on the reverse strand, counting down.
TAGTGAGTCTTCCACGCTAGCAGGTGTATATGACACATCATCTGAGACGGCGCGAACGTTTGCTGAGCAGTACGACACAAAAGCCTATGCGTCACTGGACGCCATTTTGAATGATCGCCAGGTGGAAGGCGTTATTATCGCTGTTCCTAGTGGGTTTCATGCCACCATCGCTTGTGCGGCGGCGCAGCATCGCAAGCATGTCATCGTGGAAAAACCGATGTCCATTACGCTTGAGGATGCGGATCGGATGCTTCGTGAGTGCACGAAGCATCGCGTAAAGCTTGCCGTTGTCCACCCTAACCGCTTTCGTCCGGCTGTGATGGAAGTAAAGCGGTTGTTGGACAGTGGTGCGTTCGGGCGTATTAGCCACGTGAACGCAGCTGTTCGTTGGAATCGGAATCAAGCCTACTATGATCAATCATCCTGGCGCGGAACAAAAGCATTGGATGGCGGCGTTCTCATGAATCAGGCGATCCACCACCTCGATTTATTGCTTTGGTTAATCGGCCCAGTGGACAGCGTGTTTAGTATGCAGGCGACACGCTTTCGGCGGATGGAGGCAGAGGATGTGTCCACTGGCGTACTGCGTTTCGCCGATGGTGCGCTAGGCATCGTTGAGGCAGCGACCACTGTTTATCCGAAAAATCTTGAGGAAACGTTATGCATTTTTGGCGAAAGAGGCACCGTCAAGCTCGGTGGTGTGACAGCCAATTGGATCGAACATATTGATATTGAAGGCATGAACGAAATGGAGACACAGTTGCTACTGGATAAAATCAAGACCGATCCCGTCGGACAGCCCGGACACCACGCCATCATTGAAGATTTTGTCCAAGCGGTGAAAGGTGGACGGGCACCAGCCGTAGCTGGTGAAGACGGTCGCGCCGCTCTTGAGCTCGTGGATGCTTTCTATCGTTCAGATGCGACACAGCAACCGATTACATTACAAAGGAGTGTGCAGCGTTATGCCAGCACAAGCTAATACAGTAAAAGGCAATGCGAGCAAAGAGCAGCTGATTCAAAAACTTGAAAACAAAACCGCCGTTATCGGAGTGGTGGGGCTCGGTTATGTAGGCTTGCCTCTGGCCGTTGAAAAAGCGAAGGCGGGGTATTCCGTCATTGGTTTTGATGTTCAACCGAACCGCGTGCACATGGTCAACAATAGCATTAACTACATAGGCGATGTCATCGATGAAGAGTTGTCCCATATGATTGACGCTGGTCGTTTGCAGGCGACGACGGATTACTCAAAAATCAAGGAAGTCGACGCCGTCGCCATTTGCGTACCAACCCCATTAGATATTTACAAGCAGCCCGACACAAGCTATGTCGAGAGCTCAGCGATGGAAATTTCCCGATACTTGCACAAGGATATGCTCGTTGTACTTGAAAGCACAACGTATCCAGGCACAACGGAGGAAGTCGTCAAGCCAATGCTCGAAATGTCCGGCTTACGCTGTGGTGAAGATTTCTTTATTGCCTATTCGCCAGAGCGTGTCGACCCAGGCAACAAGCATTTTAATACGAAAAACACACCAAAGGTTGTTGGCGGCATGACAAAGGCTTGCACGGAAGTAGCGGCTGTCATGTACCGCTCTGTGCTTGATGGAGAAGTGCACGAAGTATCGTCACCAGCCATTGCTGAAATGGAGAAAATTCTTGAAAACACGTATCGTCATTTAAACATCGCCCTTGCCAATGAAATGGCGATTCTCTGCAACAAAATGGACATTGATGTGTGGGAGGTCATTCAGGCGGCATCGACAAAGCCGTATGGGTTTTCAGCCTTTTATCCTGGACCAGGCCTTGGCGGGCACTGCATCCCAATCGATCCTTTTTACCTCACATGGAAGGCGCGTGAGTTCAATTACCACACACGCTTGATTGAAACAGCGGGTGAAATCAACAATTCAATGCCAGATTTCGTTGTCAATCGTTGTTCACAGGTGTTGAACAATGAAGGTCGTTCCTTACGTAATGCTCGTATTCTCGTTCTCGGCGTCGCTTACAAAAAGGACATTTCTGATTACCGTGAATCGCCAACATTGCCAATCCTCCAATCGTTCGAGGAAAATGGTGCGAACTGGCGCGTGCACGATCCGTTCGTTTCAGAATTCCCGTTATCGAAAAAGACTGTTCGTACGGTTCCCCTTACAAAGCAAGAGGTTGAAGCGGCTGATCTTGTGCTCGTGACAACTGACCATACGAATGTCGATTACAGCTTGATTGCCGAACATGCGAAAGTCATTTTTGATACGCGCAACTGCTTTGGACAGCTAGAAACAAAAGGCGAATACTCCAAGCTATGAAGCAGGTTGGCATCATAGGCTCCTATGGCGGAGGAAGCATTGGAGACGAAGCGATTTTAAAAGGTTTGCTTTCAATGCTTGATGAGCATCGAACCGCAATAGACATCACGGTGTTTACAGGCAACGACAATGTGACGAGAACCGCACTTGGCAAAGCAGGGGAAGGCATCTCCTTTGTCAATTGGAGCGCCGCGCGACCTAAGGCTGCCTCGGTCTCTAGTGGTGGTCAGCAGCCACGTTCGCTAATCAAGCAGACCTTTCTTGCCGTAAAAAAAGCATCGCCAACGGTGGCGGCCTACGCAGATGAAGCGAGACGCCGCGCCAAGAAAATGAAGCGCATTTCACCGAAGTTGTTCAACGGACTTGATGTGCTCATTTTTGGCGGTGGCAATGTATTGATGGACATTTACCCGACATGGGTGTTTTTTTTACAGGAAGTATTGGCAGAAGCGAAAAATGCCGGTGTGCCAGTCGTGTTTTTAGGTGTTGGAGCGGGACCGTTAAAATCAGCGGCTGCCAAGCATACGATGAAAAAAATCGTTAGCACCTGCTTTGTGTCTGTACGAGATCAGGGCAGTGCCGATGTGATTGAGAAGGTCACAGGCGTTGCCCCTGTCGTGCATGCGGATCTCGCGCTAGGACTGTTTCGCGAGCATGAGCCACTGGTGCGAAAGTCTGAAAACCTTCATATCGGCGTCACGGTTGTGCCCTACTATGCTGATTTCTATTGGCCGACTCATTCGCCAGAGATCTACAAGGCCTACACGACAAACATGGGCGCCGTGCTCGACGCAGTGCTTGTGAAACACTCTCAAGCGAAGGTGACGTTTTTTGCGACCAATTATCCTGCGGATGAACAGGTCGCTAGGCAGGTGCAGGCGACCATGAAAACAAAAGACGCTGTGGCGGTAAACTCGACGCATATGAGCGTTGAAGCATTGCTTGACACGACATCCGAATTTGACCTTGTGCTTGGTACGCGTTTGCATTCCCTGATTCTCTCACTTTGTGCGGGGACGAATGTGGTTGCAGCGAATTATCAGCCGAAGGTCAATTATTTTATTGAACGTATTAACAAGCCAGCCGACTACTTGTCGATGAAGAAGCTCAGTCAGCCTTTAACCCCGGATCAAATCGAAGCGATGGCGGATCACATTCTAGCCATTGCCAAAGAGGGAACGAAAACCTTTCATGAAGCAAGAGTACAGCTGAAGTATGAGCGCCAGCAACTCGAGGACACCTTGACTCGCATTCTGGCAGACGAAAAGGTGGCGTCACAGCTGTGAAGACCTTTATGAAAAATGCCTTTATGACGTTGTTACGACAAATGGCGGGTATTGGCGCAGGGTTGCTGACGACGGTGCTGATTGCGCGTGAGCTAGGGCCGTCCGGTCAAGGGGCTTATGCATTAGCGATTTTATTGCCAACGCTACTGATGACGTTTATGAATCTTGGCGTTGGGCAATCGTCGGTTTATTACATCGGGCAGAAACAGATTAATGTGGCTGACGCGTGGAAAACGAATACGATCACAGCGGCGATGCTCAGCACGCTTGCCATTGTTGTCGGCGTCCTCATCGTTTTGTTTGGCGATGCTTTTTTTGGCGCGCTTGACAACACACTGCTTATTGGGATGCTTTTTTTGCTGCCGGTCTTGTTTGCCTCTCGTTTCTTTCAGGCATTGTTTCAAGCGGTAAAGGATTTTGCCTCCTTTAATATCATCGTGCTAACGACACATCTGAGCTTACTAGCAAGCGTTTGGCTGGCACTGTCTGTCTTTCATCTCGGACTCCCCGGTGCCCTTATTGCCTATGCCGTCGCTCAAATCGTGACTTTAGGTGTGGTTGCCTGGCTGCTTCGTTCACGCCTCCAGCTGACATGGAAAAAGGCGACATGGCGTCCAGGCTATATGAAATCGTCAATTGCGTTTGGCAGTAAGGCGTATATGAGCAATGTGATGGCGTTCTTAAACTACCGCGTCGATCTCTTGCTTGTGTCGTTTTATTTATCCCCGGCGGCTGTTGGTATCTATTTTGTTACCGTATCGTTTGCAGAAAAGCTTTGGATGGTCTCGCAGGCGATCACAACGGTGCTCTATCCGGAAATTGCCTCGAGCAAGTCGGAGTCTGAAAAAAATCGTCTCACGTCTACCGTCGCCCGAATGACATGTGGGCTGTCGCTCGCGATGGGTGTTGTGCTTTGGGTTATTAGTGAGCCTGCTGTGCACCTCGTCCTCGGCGCTGAATACGCACAAGCTGCTGTTGTGCTGAAATGGTTGTTGCCCGGCATCGTCCTCGGTGCAGTTGCTAAAATTTTCTCCAATGACGTTGCAGGACGAGGCAAACCGGAATACAACCTGTATGTGTCCATCGCCATGGTCGTGTGCAACATTCTCTTGAATATCGCCTTTATCCCTTGGCTTGGCATTAAAGGCGCAGCGCTGGCAACATCGGTGACGTATGGCATCAATTGGCTCATCAAATGCCTTATTTTCCGCCGCATGACGCATATGCCATGGCTGACCTTTCTATGTGTTCAACCAAAGGACATCGAAGCCTTGTGGCACTTCGTAGCGAGGCGCCGGCGAACGGCCGTTTGATGATAGAAAGGAGTGCAACGGTATGCATGTGTTAATTGTCCCTTCTTGGTATCCGACTGAACGCCAGCCGATTGGCGGCAGTTTCTTTCAAGCCCAGGCGCAGGCGCTTGCCAAGCACGGCATTAAGGTGACCGTCGCTTACCCTGAAATTCGCAGTCTTAAAGAATGGCGGACGGCCGGACAAGTGGGGAGAACGAAAACAGATCAGGATGGGGTGACCACGTATCGTAGCATTGCTTACAGATGGCGTCTCTGGAAGCAGCAGCCTCCTCGTGAGCTTTACCGTAGAGAGCTTGAACGCCTGTACGATCAAATTGAAGCGGAAGAAGGGGTCCCAGATCTGATACATGCCCATGCTAGCTTTTGGGGTGGCTGGGCAGCAGGAATGCTCGCCAACATTCATCAACTTCCCTTTGTGTTAACCGAGCACGCCTCTTCCGTTGGGCAGCAGCGACTCACCTCTGAACAGGCGAACGTGCTCCCGGCGATTGTCGAGCAGGCGAACGCAGTGTTGGCAGTGGGTGGTGGACTAGCTGCCACGATTAAAGAAACGACTGGGCGTTCGCCAGTCGTGGTGCCGAACATCGTCGACACGGAACAATTTAACATCACCCAATCGAGGCAACAGCAAAACGAACCGTTCCAGTTTTTTAGCTGCGCCCTTCTTACAAAAGGCAAGGGCATGCATGAGCTCTTGACGGCGTTTGCTTCGGCCCACAAGAACAGCGCTGCCAGACTTGTCATTGGCGGCGATGGACCTGAAAAGGCATCTCTTATCAAACTGGCCCAATCACTGCAAATTGATGAGCAAGTCACGTTTTTAGGGATGCTTTCTCGCAGTGACGTTATCCGGTCGATGCAGGCGTGTGATGCGTTTGTGCTTGCTAGCCACTACGAAACCTTTGGAGTCGTGTACATTGAAGCAATGGCGTGCGGAAAACCAGTCATTGCCACAGCGTGTGGAGGGCCAGACGCATTTGTCACAAAAGACAATGGCCTGCAAGTGCCCGTTGGTGATGTCGCTGCACTGAGCAACGCCCTTCGTAAGCTCGCTTCAACGATCGACACCTATTCACCTCAGCGTATACGTGAAGGCTGTATTGCAAGGTTTAGCGAAAGAGCCGTCGTGTCTCAACTAGTAGACATTTACGAGCCCATTATTGATACGAAAAGGAGGCAAAGAAGCGGATGAACATCTTGTATGTGACCCCGATGTGGAGTGGCTTAAAGGATTTAATTCTCGAAGGCAAAACAGAGCCCCGGGGCATGCCAGCGTTTTTACGCCCGCTGAAACGGTTGCGTGACGAAGGCCATCAGGTGACGCTTCTAGTAGGCACTCCGACCCCTGAACAACCGCTCGTCATCTCGGTCCCGTGGCTTGTGAAGGAAGACGTCATCTGTGTGAAATGGCAGGCGAATGGAACGCAAAAGCTCCTGTCCCCATGGCGAATGTACCAGGCTGTTCGTCAGCAACTGAAATTGAAATCCTATGATTTTGTGTATGGGCACGGGAGCCTTTCTGTTGTAGGCAATCTTGCTGCCAATCATGCCAATGTTCCTTGTGGCATGCGATTGTATGGCACCTTTTTAGCCGACAAGGCAACGGGAGGACCAGCGACACAGGTTCGTAAGCAGCATCCGCTCGAGTATTATGCCTATCGACTGCCGAAAAAGTTCATGCTGATGACGAACGACGGCACGCGAGGCAATCATGTGTATGAAGCGCTCTGTCCAAAACAGACAGAGCCGCCGTATCGCTTTCATTTTTGGCTTAATGGAGTGGAGCCAACGAAAAGCGAGGGCAGGAAAACGGCAGAGGACCAGCCGTTTTTGTTTTTCCCCGCCAGGCTTGCTCGCTGGAAGCAGCAACACTTAGCTGTTGAACTTCTCCACGAGCTTCACGAAAAAGGCCACAAGACGCTTCGCCTTCAATTTGCCGGCCACATTCAGGATCACGCGTACTGGAAGGAGATCCAAGCGCGAGCAAAACAGCTCGGGTTAGAACGCTACGTGACCCATATTGGCACACGTCCGGCACAGGAGATGGCGCAGTTGTACAATGATGCGTTTGCTGTGCTTTCGCTGTATCAAGTGTCTAATCTAGGCAATGTCTCCATAGAAGCGTTGGCGAATGGCGCCCTTGTCGCCGCCTTGAAGGATGGCAGTTTGGATGAAGTGATCGTGGACGGAGAAAACGGTCTGTTGTTTTCCGATACGAAGGAAGGGGCAGACAAGCTTGCTGCGCTGCTCGCCGATCCGTCAGCAACCGCACGAATCCGCGAAGAAGCCCTACGGCGTGCGGGCACCTCCTTTGACAGCTGGAGTGAACGAATCACACGCGAGATGGACTTAATTGAAGCGGCGGTTCAAACATGATTGATCAAAGTCAACTTGCTCGACCACAACGAGCCATACTATGGCCGCAGACGCTCCTAGCTTTCTTAGGCTCCTTTGAAGTCATGTTCGTGCTGTTTTTATTTGCAGGGCGCTACAAAGCCCTTATCGGATCATCAATTGATCTAACCGCTGTAACGTTCGTTTTGTCGGTCGCCGGAGGGTTGCTATTACTATGGAAGAAACACGACCAACTGCCGGTGCAATCGTTGTATTGGCTGATTGGGTGGGGAGCCTTTGTCGTGTACGCCGTGGCATCGCTGATGTGGAGCCCGAGTGTTGTGTATAGCAGGGAGAAAGCGATGCTGCTCTTGACGTTGTCTAGTTGGTGCGCGATCGCTTCGGCCCTCATTATCGCACCTGATCCAACGCGCATTCGTCGTTTTTTTCGAGCAGCCGTTTTACTGACCGTCACCATTGCCGTTGTTCGTTGGCAGGATTTTGTTGCCGCTGTGCCTGCGGCGTACGCGGGCATTACAGATTATTTAGGTGTAGGCATCGTTGTTGCGTTAGGCGCGACGTTGCTGTTTAGCTATGCGCTCTTTTTTGCCCGCAAATGGCCGCTAAAGCTGGCGGCATTTCTGTTTACCGCTGTATTGCTGTTTCTACTGATGCAAATTGGGGCACGTGGACCGCTCGTCTCGTTTTTGGCGGCCATCACGTTACCTGTTCTCATCAACATCGTTCGGTTATTCACGACGTCGCATGTGCAGCGTTACATGGTCTTTATTGGGGTTGCCGTCATGGTGGGGATCGGTTATCTCATCTATGCCGCTTCACTCGATCAGCTCCCACGAACGCTATGGCGCATGCTCGTGCTGTTCAGTGGGCAAGGCGATTTTGGCGATTCTGCCGATGCCAGGCTTGATCATTACAGCAATGCTTTGGCGTTGTTTAGCCAATCCCCGTGGATCGGCAACGGACTAGGGTCGTGGCCAGTAATCAACGGCTACAACGACACGCGTTCCTATCCACACAACATTGTGCTTGAGTTGATGGTCGAGCTTGGACTTATCGGCACTGTGTTGCTCGCGATTGTGCTCGTTTGGAGTCTTTGCCGTGTCCCTTGGCGCCGCCTCGCTCAAGCACCGATGGCGATGACAACCGTCATGCTGCTGCTTTTCTTCCTCGCTGGTGCGTTCGTGAGTGGGGACTTGAATGACAATCGCCTGATTTTCGCCTTCGCTGGCATGCTATTGTTTTTATCGAAAAAGGAGGCTGAACAATGACGAAGGTATGTTTTCTAACCTCCGTGCACAATCCGTTTGACACGAGAGTGTTTTATAAGGAAGCGGTTAGTCTTCGGAAGGCAGGGTACGACGTTACACTGATTTGCCAAACGCCTCAGGAGGAAACGATTGAAGGCATCCGTCTTGTGCCACTGCCTCAGCCGAAGAACCGTCCTGAGCGCATGTTGAAAACGACATTTGTACTGTTACAAAGGGCACTGAAGGAAAAAGCCGACATTTATCACTTTCACGATCCTGAGCTCATCGGTGTTGGTCTCGTGTTGAAAGCCAAGGGCTACCACGTCATTTACGACGTGCACGAAAATGTCGCCGAGCAAATGCTTCATAAAGAATGGCTGCCATTTAAGTCGGTGTTTGCCGCGGGTTATCGCCAGATGGAACGGCTGGCAGGACGGGCATTCCCGCTCGTGCTCGCTGAAGACTCCTATGAAGCCCTGTATCCACCAGCATGGAAAACGTGGACGGTGCGGAATTTTCCTGACTTGACCTTGTTCCCGACGCCTCCTGAAAAAAAGGAGCCGTACATCGTATACCTTGGCGGTGTATCACAAATTCGTGGCGCTGATGTAACACTCGACGCACTTAAGCTGCTAAAGGATGCAGGGACGCCGGTGCGATTTGAATGTATCGGAGCCATGTCCTCAGCGGATGAGACACGGCTGCGCGACAAAGTGCAGCAATACGGACTTCAAGACCTCGTTGTCTTTCACGGTCGCATGAAGGCAAAGGACGCTTACCGAATCGTGGCAAAGGCGTTTGCTGGACTTGCTGTGTTAGAACCGATCGGAAACTACGTCAATTCCTACCCGACAAAAATGTTTGAATATATGGCGCTTCAGGTGCCAGTAATCACATCAAATTTTCCTCTTTATCAAGACGTCGTGAACGCATCCTCGTGTGGATTTGTCGTTGATCCACAGGACCCAAAGGAAATTGCGGAATCCATACGCACACTCGCCGCTGATCCAGCGCTTGTGAAATCCGTTGGCCAAAGCGGACGAGCGGCTGTCGAACGGTCCTACAATTGGGCCAACGAAAATGAAACGTTGCAGCAGCTGTACCGAAGTCTACAGCCAGCTCATTCATAAAAGGAGGGCAACCAATGAACATCCTGTACATTCATCAGTATTTCACGACGAGAGATGGGGCAACAGGCACACGCTCCTATGAGTTTGCCAAGCACCTCGTCGCCCAAGGGCACTCGGTGACAGTCATTACAGGGGATGCACATCTGAAGGCGTATATGCCGGCCTCCGATGAACGCGTTGCTCGCTTTACGATGGATGGCATTGAGGTGGTTGCGATCCGCAATGCCTATTCCAATTACATGAGTACAACAGCGCGTATCAAAAGCTTTCTCTCCTTTATGGCAAAAGCATCAAGACTAAGTCTTCAAGACAAAAACATCGATGTCGTATTGGCAACGTCCACGCCGCTAACGGTCGCGATTCCCGCACTGCTTCGCCGCATGTGGCGCAAGACGCCGTTCGTGTTTGAAGTCCGAGATCTGTGGCCAGAAGCGCCGATCCAAATGGGCATTATCCGCTCCCCCATCGTTAAAAAAGTGTTGAAAACGGTGGAACAGCATACCTATCGCAAGGCAGAGCATGTCATCGCGTTGTCGCCAGGCATGGCCAAAGGGGTAACGGATGAAGGCATTGCAACAGAAAAAGTGACGATGATTCCAAATTGCTCAGATCTATCGCTCTTTGATCCAAGCAAAGCAGCAGCGCCAGAGCTACAAGCCAAATACGGACTTGAAGGCAAGTTTGTCGTCGTACATGGCGGCTCCATGGGCATTGCCAATGGCCTTCAGTGTGTCGTCGAGGCGGCAGCGGCCCTGAAACGACGTCAGGATGACTCCGTCGCCTTTCTGCTTACAGGTGATGGGAAAACGAAACCAGAGCTCGAGGAAGCCTGCCGACGTGAAGGACTCGACAATATCCACTTTACCGGCAGTGTCCCTCGCAAGGACATGCCAGATATTCTTGCGCTTGCGGATCTCACACTCACATCGTTTCAAAAGGTGCCGATTTTAGCGACAAATTCGCCAAACAAGTTTTTCGATGCGATGGCTGCCGGAAAGCCTATCCTTGTCAATTCAAATGGTTGGACCCGGCAAATCGTTGAAGGCTGTAAGATTGGCGAATACGTTGATCCTGACGAACCAGAAGCGTTTGCTGATACGCTGCAGCGCTTGAAGCAGGACCCTGAGTGGCTTGAGGAAATGGGCAAACGCGCACGCGCTGTTGCTGAAAATGATTATGATCGTCAAAAGCTTGCGCTGCATGTGGAGCGCGTCTTAACGAATGCCGTTCGCCCAGCGTCAGCCCATCGCTTAAAAGAAGCACAGGCCCGGAAGTTTTAAAACGCGAACAGGAGGAGAGGCATCATGCGCATAAAAAAAGCCATTATTCCCGCAGCTGGTATGGGCACACGCTTTTTGCCAGCCACGAAAGCACAGCCAAAGGAAATGCTGCCGATCGTTGATCAACCAACGATTCAATACATCGTTGAGGAGGCCGTGGCCGCGGGCATTGAAGACATTCTCATCGTCACCGGTCGAGGCAAGCGAGCGATTGAAGATCATTTTGACAAATCGTATGAGCTCGAGGACGCCCTCCAGCAACGCAACAAAACGAAGCAGCTCCAATCCGTTCAAGCCATTGCCGACATGGCGAACATTCATTATATCCGTCAAAAGGAGCCGAAGGGCCTCGGACACGCCATTTATTGTGCCCGTCGCTTTATCGGCTCTGATCCGTTTGCCGTGCTCCTTGGCGATGACATCGTACAGGCTGATACCCCGTGCATGAAGCAATTGATTGATATTTACAACACCCATCAGGCCAGTGTCGTTGGTGTGCAAGAGGTGCCACTGTTTGATGTTGAAAAATATGGCATCGTTGAACCGGCCGAGGACATGCTTGCACCAAACCTCGTTCGTGCCAAGCATCTCGTTGAAAAGCCATCTGTACACGAGGCGCCTTCCCAATATGCGGTTATGGGACGTTATGTGCTTGAAGCAAGCATTTTTGACATTCTCGAAACGCTGCCACCAGGAGCGGGAGGCGAGATTCAGCTCACTGATGCCTTAAATGTCCTCAGTCAGCAGCAGACCGTTCTCGCCTACAATTTTGCCGGCAAACGCTATGACGTTGGCGACAAAGCAGGCTTTATCAAAGCGACCATTGATTTTGCTCTTCAGCGTGATGAGTTAAAGGATGATATTCGCGACTACCTCCAGCAAGTGCTCAAGCAATCTCTAGTGAAAGGATAGATTCCGATGAAACGAATTGCCGTCATAGGTACAGGCTATGTTGGATTAGTCACAGGAACGATTTTTGCACACACGGGGAATCGCGTTGTTTGCTGTGATGTGGATGCACGAAAAATTGACCAGCTACAGGCAGGTCATATGCCGATCTTTGAACCGGGCCTTTCTGACATCGTGGAAACGAGTGTCCGTGAGGAGCGTCTTTCCTTTTCGACCGATTTGACAGCAGCTATTCAAGAGGCCGACATTTTATACATCGCTGTAGGCACGCCAATGTCTGCGAAAGGCGACGCTGATATGACGTACATCAATCGGGTGGCGATGACAATCGCCGAGGCCATTAACAGCCCAAAAATCGTTGTCATTAAAAGCACGGTTCCCGTTGGTACAGGCCATCGTGTCGGTCAGCTAATCCGGGAACACCGCGCAGCACCTCACGAGGTGGCCATGGTGTCGAATCCAGAATTTTTACGGGAGGGCACAGCCGTCAAGGACGCACTAGCGATGGAGCGTGCCGTCATTGGCACGAGCAGTGAGGTCGCGTACAAGGAAATTGCTTCCTTACATGAAACGCTTGCGAAAACGATTATGCGCACATCGATTGAAAGCGCCGAGATGATCAAATACGCCTCCAATGCATTTTTAGCAACAAAAATATCCTTCATTAATGACATCGCGTCAATTTGTGAAGCGACAGGGGCAGATGTTTCTGATATCGCTCGTGGTATGGGGCTTGACCCACGCATCGGTCACCAATTTCTAAAGGCCGGTGTTGGCTTTGGCGGCTCCTGCTTTCCAAAAGATACGAAGGCCCTGATGCGAATTGCCGAAACGAACGGCATGCGTTTCCCATTGATGAATGCTGTGATTGAAACAAATGAACGCATGCGCCGGTCCATTGTTGATAAGGTCAACAACGCAGCCAACGGATTGCAAGGAAAAACGGTTGCTGTATTTGGACTTGCCTTCAAGCCAGACACGAACGATATGCGCGACGCCCCTGCGTTGGACATTATTCCTGCGTTGCGAGAGCATGGCGCCACCGTCAAAGCGTACGACCCAATTGCCATTCCAGAAGCACGAGAAGTGCTCGGCTCACGAGCGAGTTATCATACATCACTCTATGAAGCTGCCAAAGGTGCCGATGTCATTCTCGTGCTTACTGAGTGGAAGGACATTCTGCAAGCCGACTATCACCGCTTGTATGCATTAATGAATCATCCGGCTGTGCTTGTTGATGGGCGCAATTGCTTGCCTGACATGGCCTATTCAGCTGGCTTTGATATCCGTCAAGTCGGGCGAAATTACGAGCCGCACACATTGGCAAAAGCGGCTTCCTCGGGGTGATGGTGTGAAGAGACTGTTTGATTTCTTCGTCTCGCTTTCTCTCATCGTTGTGCTTTCTCCCGTCTTGCTCGTCACCGCCGTGTTGATCGCTGTGTTTCTCGGTCGGCCTGTTCTGTTTATGCAACGTCGGCCAGGCCTTCACGGCAAGCCGTTTTATGTGTACAAGTTTCGTAGTATGACAGAGGCACGCGACGAACAGGGGGTTCTCCTGTCGGATGAAAAACGGCTGACCCCTTTTGGCCAATTCATTCGCAAAGCGAGCCTTGATGAACTCCCCCAGTTGTTCAATGTCGTCAAAGGGGAGCTGTCGCTTGTTGGTCCGCGTCCGCTGTTGGAGGAGTACTTGCCCCTTTATACAGAGGAGCAGGCCCGTCGGCATGACGTACGCCCTGGCATCACAGGCTTGGCGCAGGTAAACGGGCGCAACACGATCTCCTGGGAGGACAAATTTGCGCTTGATGTCTCGTATGTAGATTCTCAATCGTTTCGTTTGGACCTGAAAATTCTCTGGCTGACGTTTGTGAAAGTGCTAAAAAAAGAAGGAGTGAACAAGGATGGACATGCGACCACCGAACGCTTCACCGGCAGCGATCGTTCTCATCGGGAACGGGCAGCACGCGAAAGTCATTAAAGAAGCCGTGGAGGCAGGCGGCGGGCGTGTCGTCGCCATTGCCGATGACAACGTGACAGAGCGTTATGAAACGGCTGACGTCATTTATGCGCCGGTAAAGGACGTGGCTGCGCTGCTCCTACAGTTTGCCGCAAAGGCCGTTCTTGCGATTGGCAACAACCGCACACGCATGGAAGTCGCAAAAAGCTTGAGCTTGTTAGAAGACGCCTATGGCACGGTCATTCATCCGTCCGCGATCGTTAGTCCGAGCGCTGCGATCGGACCGGGAACGGTCGTGATGGCAGGCGCCATTATTCAGACGGATGCGTCTCTAGGGGCCCATTCCATTCTAAATACACGGGCTTCCCTTGATCATGATTCGGCGGCAGGCAATTTTGTTCATCTATGTCCTGGCGTCGTCACGGCAGGCGAAGTTGTCATTGAAACGGGCGCTATGGTCGGCACAGGTGCAACAATCCTGCCACGGACAACCGTTGCGAAATGGAGCACGGTCGCAGCGGGCGCTGTTGTCACACATCACACACCAGCCTTTACGACCGTCGCTGGTGTCCCCGCACGACCACTTGTTCAGAAACGAAAAGGAGGCGCAAAATGAAGATTCCAATGCTAGACTTAACAGCACAATATGCATCCTTAAAAGAAGAAATGAATGCCCGCATTGTTCAGTGCATTGAACGCGGGCATTTTATTTTAGGTGAAGAGGTTCGCGAACTAGAAGCGCGACTTGCCTCACTTTCCAACGTCAGTCACGGCATCGGCGTTGGCAGCGGCAGTGATGCCTTGTACATTGCACTCGCAGCCTGTGGACTGAAGGAAGGAGACGAGGTCATTACGACACCGTTTACCTTTTTCGCGACCGCTGGAGCCATTGCGAGAACAGGGGCAACACCAGTGTTTGCCGATATTGATCCCGTCAGCTTTAACATCGACCCTGATGCTGTCGCAAAAGCGATCACAGCAAAAACGAAGGCGATTTTGCCGGTGCATCTCTATGGTCAAACGGCCGACATGGGGCGATTGCGTGACCTCGCTGATGCCCATAAGCTCTGGCTGATTGAGGACGCCGCTCAATCCATTGGGGCCTCCTTTGCCGGCGAACGAACAGGACAGCTTTCCGATGCCGCCTGCTACAGCTTTTTTCCCTCGAAAAACCTCGGTGCATACGGCGACGGCGGAATGATCGTGACGAAACACGATGAGCTTGCCGAGACAATGCGGATTTTACGTGTGCACGGCAGTAAACCAAAATATTATCATCAAATGCTCGGTATCAATAGTCGGTTGGATGAGCTCCAAGCCGCCATTTTAAATGTGAAAGCTACCTTTTTAGAAGAATGGAGCGAAAGTCGCAGACAAGTGGCGACGATTTACAACGAATTGTTTCAAGAGGTGTCTGTTCCCGTGGAAACGCCATACATAGGGGAGCAGCACGTATCGATTTTTCACCAATACACCATTCGCACAACGTCGCGCGACGCGTTGCAAAATGCCTTGTCAGAAAAAGGCATTGCCACAATGGTGTATTACCCTGTGCCGATGCATCTTCAGCCAGTGTTCGCGTCACTTGGTTACAAGGAAGGCGATTTTCCCGAAGCGGAACGAGCATGCAAGGAAGCTCTGTCGTTGCCAATGTACCCTGAACTAACAAAAGAAGACCAAACAAAAGTAGTGGCTGCCATCTCACATTTTTTCAAGGAGGCGCTTGTGAAATGAAGAAAGTCGTCACGATTATCGGCACACGTCCCCAGCTTGTCAAAGCGGCTGTCGTCAGCAGTGCGCTGCGGAAGAAAACAAAGGAAGTGCTTGTCAATACTGGACAGCATTATGACCACAATATGGCCGGTGTCTTTTTTGAAGAGCTTGGCATTCCAGCACCAGATTACAACCTCAACATTGGGTCAGGCACACACGGCGCACAAACCGGAGCGATGCTTACAGAGGTGGAGAAGGTCCTTGAAAACGAGCAGCCCGATGGCGTGCTCGTGTATGGCGACACAAACTCAACCCTGGCAGGAACACTGGCCGCCAGCAAGATGCACATTCCTGTCTTCCATGTCGAAGCTGGATTACGCAGCTACAACAAGGAGATGCCTGAGGAAATTAATCGCATCATGACCGACCACGTGTCGACGTTGCTTTTTGCCCCAACAGAAACCGCGGTGATCAACTTAAAAGACGAAGGCATTTCCGAAGGAGTCATTAAAACAGGTGATGTCATGTATGATGCTACCCTGCGTTTTATCCAGGCAGCAGAACGAGACCGCTCGCTGGAAAGCTTCGGACTCACCTCCGACCAGTTTATCCTCGCAACGGTGCATCGTGCGGAAAACACCGATCGTCCAGAACGTTTGGCCGGTCTTTTCCACGCCTTAAACCGTGCGGAAACGAAGGTCGTCTTGCCGCTGCATCCACGCACGCGGAAAAAGCTGCAAGAAGCCAATTTGTTTCATCTCGTGGAGCATTCGCCAACGATTCAGCTGCTTGATCCGCTGTCGTATTTGGACATGCTGCTCTTGGAAAAGCATGCACGCTATATCGTGACCGACTCAGGTGGTGTTCAGAAGGAAGCTTATTTTGCGCAAACGCCTTGCCTGACCGTGCGCGACGAAACCGAATGGGGCGAAACGATCACGGCGGGCTGGAATCGTCTCGTATCTCCAATCGGTCTCGACTTAGAGGCTGAACGCCGCCAACTGCACCCGTTGGAAGGGACGACGACGCTATACGGGGATGGGCACGCTTCTGAGCACATCGCTGACCATATCGCCAGTGAGCTCCAAAAGGAGGAGGTGGGCACATGGGCCGCCCATTCGTAGTCAACGGCAGCACTGCAACGAAAATGATGACCTCGAGAGACACCGTCGTCATTCAAGGCCAGGCATCGATTGACCCAACAGCGTCCATTAGCGCCTTTGTCACGATCGGAAATGGCGTGACGATCGGAGCTGGAGCAATCATCGAAACAGGTGTCGTGTTGCACGATAACGCCTATGTCGGCGCAGGCGCACGCCTCAAACCCCATGCCGTCCTAGGACCAGCAGCCGTCGTCGGAGCGAATAGCTTGCTTCACATCGGTGCGATCGTCGAGGAAAACGCCATTCTTGCTGAAGGTGTTCAGCTCGGCACATACGCATCGGTTGGAGCAGGCGCAGAGGTTGGCACAAGCAGTGTCATTGATCGTTATGCGTCTGTTGGTACACGTGTCGTCGTTGGCGAAGGCTGCTGGGTTCAACAAGGCACCGATGTTGCTGAAGGCGTCAAGCTCGGAAACGACGTTGAGCTTGGTGCCCATGTCCGCTTATATCCGCTTACCGAAGTCGGGCAAGGCAACATCATTCAAGACCATGCGGTTGTTGGAAAACAGCCTGTCCGCGCCAAAGCCTCTGCTCTGCCAGAGACAAAACGAGCGAAACCCCCTGCCGTGCTCGGAGCAGGCGTAACGGTTGGCACCCAAGCCGTGCTCTATGCAGGCGCCATCATTGAGGACGACGTCTTTATTGCCGATCTCGCCACTGTGCGCGATGCCGTTTTTGTCGGTGCCAAGTCCATTGTCGGCCGTGGGGTGGCGATCGAAAACGATTGCCGCATTGGCGAACGCTGCAAGCTTGAGACGAACGCTTACGTGACGGCGTACTCCACCTTGGAGGACGACGTCTTTATCGCGCCAGGCGTCATCACGACAAACGACAATTACATGGCGCGCTCTGACAAGCGCTTCGCCGCCTTCAAAGGCGTGACCGTCAAACGCGGTGGGCGTATCGGCGCCAATAGCACCATCCTGCCAGGCCGCACCATTGCCGAAGAAGGCGCCGTCGCAGCCGGCAGCATCGTCACCAAAGACGTCAGCCCCGCCACCATCGTCGTCGGCGCCCCCGCCAAATATTTACGCGACGTGCCGGCGGATCAGCGATTGGAGTAAGGGGGCGGTGCTTGGCGCAGAGAAAGTGCCCGAAATTAGGAGAGAAGTGCCCGAAAAAAGAAGAGAAGTGCCCGAAAAAAAGGCATAAGTGTCCGGAAATGGGAAGAAAGTGCCCGAAATAATGGTGCAAGTGTCCGAACGCAGAGGAAGTGCCCGAAAATAGAAGAGAAGTGCCCGAAAAAGAGGCATAAGTGTCCGGAAATGGGAAGAAAGTGCCCGAAATAATGGTGCAAGTGTCCGAACGCAGAGGAAGTGCCCGAAAATAGAAGAGAAGTGCCCGAAAAAAAGGCATAAGTGTCCGGAAATGGAAAGAAAGTGCCCGAAATAATGGTGCAAGTGTCCGAAAAAAGAAGTGGCACTGGACCAATAGTGAAAGGGCCACAATGTGAAACAAAGCACAAACATAAATAGAAATAAATGAAAAATTATTGAATGATCCGCGTGGAAGATCTGCCAGAGAATGATTGAGGAGGAACGAGACCATGAAGGATAAAATATTATTGTCGCCACCGCATATGACAGGCGAAGAAGAAGCGATGGTCGCAGAAACCATCGCGTCCAACTGGATTGCTCCACTAGGTCCGCAAGTAGATGCATTCGAGCGAGAGCTGGCCAATATGGTATGGAAAAAAGGCGGCGCTGCCATGTCTTCTGGCACTGCCGCTATTCATTTGGCTCTGAAATTAGTAAATGTGCGCCCGGGGGACTTGGTCTTTTGTTCTTCATTGACCTTTGTGGCCAGCGCCAATCCGGTGCTGTATGAAAAAGCAATTCCTGTCTTTATTGATTCCGAGCCAGACACGTGGAACATGTCCCCGGTCGCGCTAGAAAAAGCATTAATGGAGGCGAAGCGACAAGGGGCATTGCCAAAAGCGGTGATCGTCGTGAATCTATATGGTCAGAGCGCCAAAATGGCCGAGCTTGCCGAGCTATGCGATGCATACCGTGTGCCGATGATTGAGGACGCTGCCGAATCGCTTGGCTCCTCCTATCAAGGGCGCCCGAGCGGTTCATTCGGGAAGTTTGGTATTTATTCATTCAACGGCAACAAAATCATCACCACTTCAGGAGGCGGCATGCTCGTCTCGGATGACCTCGACGCGCTAGAGCGGGCAAGGTTTTTGGCTTCCCAAGCACGTGACCAAGCTGCGCACTACGAGCATTCGCAGATCGGCTACAACTATCGAATGAGCAACGTGCTCGCCGCTATTGGCCGTGTCCAGCTCGCGAGCCTGCACGAGAAAGTGCAAGCCCGACGCGCGATTTTTGAACGCTACTCCAACGCTTTCCGTAGCATTCCTGGCCTAACGATGATGCCGCAGCTGGCTGGGACGCGATCGAATCGCTGGCTTACAACATTTACACTCGCGCCATCAACAGGTAGTTCCTCCGAAGTGTTGGCGCAGCTGAACGCAGCTAACATTGAGGCTCGTCCTGTCTGGAAACCGTTGCACTTGCAGCCGCTCTTCAGAGACGCCGCCTTTTTCAGCCATGACGATACTCGCAGCCCCATCAGCGAAGGGCTCTTCGCCACCGGCATTTGCCTGCCTTCCGGTTCAAGCCTGACTCACGAACAGCAGCTCCGCGTCATCCGCACCATTCGCCACGCCGTCGCCCCAAAGCGCAGCGTGCTGTAACGAATGGATCGACCCGCATCGCCTAAGGGCGGTGCGGGCTTTTTGGCGTGCAATTTAATTGGGGTTGTAGAGCTAGGTGACCCTAACGGTGGTGAAGGGCCCAGAAAAGTCGTTGAAGTGCGCGAAAACCGTCAATTTGCGCGCGAAAAATCGAAGTCGGCGCGCGAAAATCCGTGATGAGTGCGCGCAAAACAAAGGGTCGTGCTCGAAATAGAAAAAGTGCGCGAAAACCGTCAAGTAGTGCGCGGAAAATCATAGTCGGCGCGCGAAAATCCGGGACAAACGCGCGAAAAACAAAGGGTCATGCTCGAAACAGAAGGAGTGACCGAAAGACAAAGAGGATCTTGCCCTCGCGCAAGATCCTCCCTTTATCATCGTCATTTTCTCGTGAAATCTAGATCGGGCAATGCATAGAGTTGGCTTTTTGCTCGGCCGTCTGCTGGTCGCAGCTTCATATTCTGAATGAGCCGTAAAGCGGTATGACGTGAGGATAGCCCCAAAAACCTCTGCAACTCCTTCCGTGTCAACGTGTCTCCGAACAATAGCTGATACTCATACAGCGCTTGGACATGAGCGACTTTGCTGATCGCTTCACAATGATGGCATTTCCATGAACCATGGACACGGCGCATACTACCCTTCGAGCAAGTCGGACAAAACACACCTTTCATTACATCGGTTTCGGATAATTGAAAATAGGAGAGGATGTTGAATCGTTGTGGGGTGTGCGCCTGAAGGAGTGCGTTGGCCAATTGCTGCTGGATCTCACGACGGAGCACTCGTTTCGAGTAATGCGATTCCAGCTTGGTCATCACGGCGGGGAGGATTTCCAAATGGCCAATACGAGCGCTTGACACATCTGGCCCTTTTATCAAAGTATTCCCATTCGTGAAGAGTACTAACGTCTCCACGGGCAGGAGCGGAAAACGATTCTCCTTCAACCATTTCACGAATTGTGTTTTCTGCCGCTCCACCTGCAGGAGGGGGTTTGAAAAACGCTCTTCCTTGTCATTAAACGTGCGGATGCATTGTTGGAATATGGAATCAAACTGAAAGACGCCGGCAATGTTCTTCAGTTCGACGATGAGGGCGAAGGTAGGGGTGACAATCAAGAGGTCTATCTGTGCATGAGCGTGTGGGGTGTCTAGGCGAATGTCACGGAGTACAGCAGCCGCCTCGTCAATAAACGGAAGATAATAATCCACCGATGTTTCGCCGCTAAATCCGGCTTTTCTCGTTGCCAGCTCTTTTTCAATCCTCGGCTGGAGCGGAGAGGAAGGTGGAATTCTCTTCAATAAAGAACGCAGCTGTTCCAGTACAATCGGTTGATCTAATGGTTTTACAAGCATCTCTTTTCTCCTTTCCTATGTCCCTCAAACATTCGACCACGAAACAAAAATCCCTTCTATTTTCCACATCGTTTTAAATAACACCAAATGGATTACTCGTATTTCTCCCCATCATGCAGGGCACACTACCCCAATCCATCTAATTAAACGTTTAATGAACAACAAGACCTCACACCTCAGACGTTACAGCTCTCACAAAAACGGGTAGACAACCAGTAGCGAAGGGAGCGATGAAGATGAAGGAAGAAAGTATGAAGGCGGTCGGCTACGTAAGGCCGTTGCCGATTGAAGAAGAAGAAAGCTTGATGGATGTTGTGATGGCACGACCAAACCCCGAGGGCAAAGATGTGCTCGTTCGTGTCGAGGCGGTATCCGTTAATCCAGTCGATACGAAAATTCGTAAAAACCAGCACCCACAAGGAGACACACCCACCATTTTAGGCTTTGATGTCGCAGGCGTCGTCGAAGAAGTCGGAAACGATGTGAATTACCTCAAACCAGGTGATGCGGTCTATTACGCTGGTGACAATTCACGGCAAGGCGGAAACAGCGAGTACCATATCGTCGATGAGCGCATCGTTGGACGTATGCCTACGACGCTCAATTACGCCGCGTCCGCAGCCATTCCGCTCACTGGACTAACAGCGTGGGAAGCCTTGTTCGACCGCGCTGGTCTAAAGGAAGAGGAAAACGGCAACGAAGGGAAAACGATTCTTATCATTGGTGCCGCGGGCGGTGTCGGCTCAATGGCCACCCAACTTGCACGTTTTGCTGGGCTCCACGTGATTGGCACAGCGTCACGCGAGGATACCGAGCAATGGGCGAAAGAGAACGGCGCGCATTCGACGATTAATCACCACGACGAGCTCTTGCCACAGCTGGAGGAGCTAGGCATCGATAAACTTGACATTGTGTTCGCTGCCAATGATCTTCAGCCACATTGGGAAGACCTTCTGCACATTATGGCTCCTCAAGGCAACATTGTATCCATCGTGCCCTTTGCGAGCGCCGTCAATCTGAACCCCGTGTTTTCAAAGGCCGTTCGTTTCAGCTGGGAGTCAATGTTTGCTCGCCCGCGTTTTCAAACGGACGACATCGAGCGCCAACGAGACATTCTCAACAAAATATCTGGCCTGCTTGATGCCGGTATTCTCAAAACGACCGTCAGCGAAGTGCTCCAACCAATCAACGCCGAAACGCTGCGACAGGCACATAAAGCCGTCGAAACGGGCAATATGATTGGCAAAATTGTCGTCGAAAGCTTTGAATAAGCCCCATTTCTATGGGTAAGTTTCGCAAGCATCAGATGATCTCTGCACCTTTACACATACGCTCATATCAGTCTAAAGTCTGAGACAAGATCTGACCTCCGAACCTTCTTCTTCCATTACGGGATGGCTATACTAAGAATAGTCATCAACGCGGAAGGGAGGCACGGCTGATGTTTCGAAACATTGTGAGGCGATTTTTTGGATTTATCCTCGCCTATATCGGTCTATCGATAGTACTTGCGACGACGAGTACTGCCCAAATGTTGTTAGGTCCCATTTTTCTAGCAGGTTTTGGCTGGGTGTTGTACGAGCAGAGAAGCATTTGGCTTCGGTATTTGGCCTACATTCATTACACCCTAGCTCTCGTCACCTTTTGTAGCTTTTTTCTACCGCCCGATTTCGTCTACATTGTCCTTGGAGGCGCATTTTTATATCTCGGGTTCTGCATCCTAACCGGGAAGTCATTTGAGTATTATCTGAAGCCCCCTTCCAAGAAAAGCGATGATGAAATTCTGGATGCACTTTGTGAAGAAGAAATCACCAAGTAACAAGCTTAACCCCACCCTATTTAAACCAGCTGACCTATGTTAGCTGGGATTTTTTTGTTTGAAGAAGTATTACAAGGATGGAGAATGCGAAAGTGCGCGCTTACGGATATGCGGTGCGCGAAAATAGCCACGGTCTGCGCGAAAGCAGCCATGGTTTGCGCGAAAAAGAGGAGAGAGTGCGCGAAAATCGACTAATACTGCTCGAAAAGGAGGGGAACCTGCGCGAACCAGCTGGAGGTGCGCGAAAATAGCCACGGTTTGCGCGAAAAAGAGGAGAGAGTGCGCGAAAATCGACTAATATTGCTCGAAACGGAGGTGAACCTGCGCGAACCCCGACATTCAAATTAGAGCGATTCAGCAAGCAGTATTTACCTCTAAGGATATAAAAGGTACGATAAGGTTAACACCATTACGGCAAAGAGAGAGAAGGTGGAAGTGCGTGAGACAATTTACATCTAAACATGGGACGCTGATCTTCACGTTTGTGATACAACCCGCTGAAAAAAGAGGGTCGCGAGTGCCGCATTACACGCTGACGTACAAGGGGGAGAAGCGCGTCGACCTTTCACCTTTAGGTGTAACGGCGGTGCATGTGCAACCGCTTGGCTCTGAAACGCAGCTGAAGAATGTCGAAGAATCGGAAACGGAAGAGGGCCTCTGTGTTCAGCTCCATCTTGAGGAGGACGCCAACCCTAGGAGACAATGGACCATTCACGTCGTGCTCAAAGAAGATCAATTGTCGTTGCGCTATGAGATTCCCGCGCAGCCAAACTGGAGAGCCGCATTGTTCACTGGCGAATGGACAGGGATCGCATTGCCGAGAGACACAGAAGTGGAAGGTGAGGGCATATCCATTATAGAGATGGAGCCAAAAAGATCTTCGCCCGTGCCGATTGTTTATCCCGACGGTGCCAAGGCAGTTGTTGACGGTGCAGACAATATGTTGATCTCCCCCTCAACGATGGTGCCTGGAACGCTGCATTGCCATCCGGGCAATCAACAAACGATCACGACCCTTCCTTATGTTGTTCCTTGGCGCACGATTCACTTCATCTAAAAGGAGAGAAATCATGCAGACGTACATACAAAAGCATTATCAACGCGCGTTAGCTCAACAGGAGAAGGCAAAGGCGAAACGAACGCCACAAGAGCACGCCGACGCATTACAATCTGAATGGACGAACGCCATAGGGACATGCCCGGACGTAGCGGAGGCAGAGCTGCATGTGAATTTGATTCACAGCGTAGAGCGGGACGGGTATAGAGAAGAAAAGGTCGAGCTGCACATCGGTGACGTCGCGACGATGCCAATCTATATTCTTATACCTCACAATGTCACACTGCCAGCCCCCGCCGTGCTCGCCATTCACGGCCACGGCTACGGTCATAATGAAATCGTTGGACGGACACAAACTGGCGAGATCGATGAAGAGGCACCAGGCATTCACCAGCATTTTGCCGTACAGTTAGTGAAACGTGGAGTCATCGCTGTGGCACCTGAAGTGGCCGGCTTTGGCTCACGCCGTCATCCGAAAGACATTGAAACAGACCAACGATCGTCCTGCGCCCGCTTCGCCACCCAACTGCTAATGCTTGGACAAACGCTAACCGGCTATCGCACCGAAGAGCTACTGCAAGTGCTACGTTATATGCAGAAACGAAGTGACATTCAGGAGAACGCTATTGGCATGATGGGTTTTTCCGGAGGCGGCTTGCTTGCTCTAAGTGTCGGCATTCGAAGCACGGTGCCAAAAGCGATCGTTCTTTGCGGGTTTCCGAGCACATTTATCGGCAGCACGATGGATCGCCCGCATTGCCACGACAACTATGCCCCCGGTCTGGCGCTGCCAAGCGAATTGCCTGGCTACATTAGCACGCTTGCACCGCGTCCGCTGTTTATTGAAAGCGGTGACAACGATATGGTGTTTCCTGTTGAGCCAGTCCAAGAGTGTATAGCTGAGGTAAGGAAAGTCTATGAAGCGGCCGGTGCGTCAGAGCACATGGCGCATGACATTTTCCCTGGCGTTCATGAAATCAGCGGTCGGCGATCGTATGATTGGGTAACGTCAAAACTACACTCAAGCACATAAAGAAGAAGGAATCAGAGGCGCATTTGCCAATGATTCCTTTTTTGGTTTTTGTGGGAAAGAACATCAAAAATGGATATAAAAGACCATGTAATGTAACGTACTACACAAAAAGGGGGAGACCTTATGTCAAATCCGCAACCAACGACGAATGAAACGAAATTCAGAGACAAACCGATTACACGCTACGTGGTCTTTGCGTTGTTGTTCCTTGTCTTGCAAATTGTGTTCGGTGTCCTTTACTTGCTTCAGTTATTGCCTGAGATTTTAGCAGTGTATCCAAACTCGTTCTTTTTGAACGTAGCGCTTTCGGTATGTGCAGTTTGTCCCTCTGCTCTAACGAAGCACCAGAAAACGATGTTCAGCTTGGTAGGTTGTCAACTTGCCGTATTTTGTGTTCTACATTTTATTATTGTGACAGGTGGATAAGACACAATTGAAAGGGGAAATTCGAATGCCGAACAATCAACATGGGATGACTAAAATTCCAGAGCCGAGAAAACCTTTCGCCATTCTGTCAGTGTGTATTCTCCTTCTTCATATTGTGTACGTCATTATGTACTTCACACAAAGTCTCCCTTCCGCACTGGCAACTACCGAAATAAAAGAGTTTATCCCGATGATGTTCACAATCGTAGGCTACGCGACGGCGATAGGCTCCCTATACAAATCCGCAACGATCTATCTAGTGCTCAGTCACACCGTCGTCATGATCGTTTTTTCAGCGATCGCTTTTATAAATTAAATGAAAATAAAATGTTTTTATAGGAAGGGAGCATAGGATGATAACGTATAAACCTTTAAGCGAGCTACCGATTAAAATGGCATCCGATTTGTGGAATCTATCATTTGAGAATTATTCAGTGGACGTCTCAATGCCGATGGATCGGTTCATCGACAGAGTGGCTAATGAGGGGCTGTCTTTGACACGATCTTTCGCTTGTTACGTAGATGAGGCACCAGCGGCGATTGTGATGAACGGGTTTCGTCACGTCGGGGAAAGCTTGATGGCATGGAATGGGGGCACTGCAGTTGCGCCTGCATTCCGAAAGCGCGGAATTGGTAAAGCTCTCATGCAACACAATCAAGCGCTTTACATTGCGGAAGGCGTGAAGCGTGCCACATTGGAAGCGATAAGCAGCAACAAGAGCGCTATTCACCTTTATGAGGGGCAAGGCTATTCCGTTATTGACCAATTAAAGCTGTTGTCTTGCAAGAGGCTCAATCCGATGGGTCTAGTAGCGGATAAGCAAACATACGACATTTATAGAAGCCCAGCAGCTGCAGCAACAGCGATTCCTTGGTACCACGTTTGTGATGTTTGGCAGGCAGGACTGCAAAGCTTAAAGAACGGGGAATGCGTCTTCGCTACCAAAGACAACAAAATTGTCAGCTACGGACTTATCCGAAGAGTTTACGATGTTGATGGGAGCGTAAAAGGAATTATTTTGTACCGTCTTGAAACCGCTCCAGACTGTGTTGATGAAAGGGCAGCCCTCTCAGTCATTCTTCGTGAACTATGGCAGCCGGAGCTCGATTGCAAGCGCACGGTCTTTAACATCCCGGCATCGAAACCGCAGCAGCTCAACATTCTTGAGGAAATGGGGTTTAGTGAGACAATGGAGCAAGTGCTGATGGCAAACTAAAGGATAAACAGGTAAGGAGAACAAGACAAAGCAACGAAGAAAGCGAGCGTTTCTCTTCTGCACAAAAACCCCCCTGACCACAAAAGTCAGGGGGTTCCTTTGCTATTTCTTCCGAATCTGGCTGCTTTCTTCATACAATTTGGAGCGTTCTTTGATCCACTGGAAGGCGTAGGTGCAAATGACTTTGAGCACGGCGTAGCCAGGCACGGCGACAAGGATGCCGACGATGCCGAACAAGTTGCCGGCGGTCAGGATCACAAAAATGATGGTAATCGGATGGACGTGCAGGTTTTTCCCCATAATTTGCGGGGAGATGAACTTGCCTTCAATGAGCTGGACAATCGTCCAGACGGCAATCATCTTTAGAAGCATGATTGGCGATGTGACAAGCGCGATAATGAGCGCCGGCGTAATGGCTATGGCCGGACCGACATATGGAACGACGCTCGTAAAGGCCGCCATGACCGCAAGTGTTAACGAATAATCGAGCCCGATGATTAAATAGCCGATGTAAAGCAACACACCAATGCAAAAGCTGACAATGATTTGCCCGCGAATGTACGAGCTGATCTGATGGTTGATGTCGCCAAGCACCTCAAGGGATTTTCCACGCAAGCGAACTGGCAGAAAATGAACGAAGTAGCCGGGCAATTTCTTGCCATCCTTCAACAGGTAAAACAAGATGAAAGGAAGCGTAATAATCGCCAGTACGACTTCCGTTACGGCACCGACGACGCTGAATACACGTTGTGTTGCATTGTCGAGAAAATCCGTAGCCCAGTTGGAAAAGCGCATCGCGATGCTTTGCAGGTCAATGTTGAGCGTCTCCTTCACGTCGAGAAAGATCGGACTGTACCATAACCCCGTAAGCTCCTGACTAAGTTGATTGACGTAGCTCGGGAATTTCTGAGCAATGTCCATCACCTGTTCTTGAATGAGCGGCAGCACGGCGACAATCAAAAGTGTAATGAGCCCAGCGATGAACAGAAACAGTGCGCAAATCGAATAAATTCGACGTATGCGGTAGCGCTCCATCAAGTCGACGACGGGATTTAGTAAATAAAAGGCGATACCTGCTAAAATAATTGGCAGGATGATGGTTTTCAGGAGTACGACAAACGGCTCAAATATAAATGAAATGTGCATGAGAACCATGACATTTAGGCCGAGGAGAAGCAGGATGAACAAAAACAGGACAAATCGATTGTTAAGGAAAAATTTTTTAAAACGTTCGCTCCAATTGGCTGGCATCACAGGCGTCCCTCGCTCTCACATATCTCTCTCTTTATTCTAATCAAAAAGCGAGCGGAAAGAAAGGAATCTTGTCTGAAATCCTCGTGTTTGGGACTTTTTTGTAAATGTGAGGGGGAAAGTAAAGAGGGATTTATCGAAATCAGACTCCAAGCCTGTGATTCGAGAAGCCCAATAGTGAGTGGAGGAAGAAAATTATCCCTTTACGAAGTTACAGCATCTATGGTAGGTTTAAAGCAGAGAAAAGCAAAAAAATGAACATGCATGCTTTGCTGTGATTCTGGGTATATTGAAAAAAGGACGATGCGTTAACATCGTCCAAAAAAGCAGATGCTAGCCTTATACAGTCGGCTCACTCAATTGTTTATCTGTTTTTGGAACCGCCCTTTTGCTTGCTACGGCGTTGAGAGCGGTTTTTCTTATGCCTTTTTTTCATGAATGAACGCTTGAGCCATTGAATGAGAAAGGAACATGCTTCCCGAATCATCGCTCTTGCGACTTCAATTAAAAGGAAAAGAATAAGAAATTCCATGAACTTCACCTCCTTTCTTCGGAAATATCCGAAAAGAGGGGTGAGCCAGCCCAAAGCCATATGGCACCTGCTTTAGCTAGTCTATCATAGGTTTTGAATGATTAGAATAGAGAGAAAATATATCGGTGTATGAGAAAAGAGCCCCTCAAAAAGGCTCTTTTTATGTGCCCTTTAGGGTGAAAGCTGCGTATGGCAGCTTGTATTAAAAGTAATCACAATAATGATATATCTAATACGTATCTGCCTTTGCTAAATGAAAGGAGCGAAAGTTGAGTTATAAACCATAGGTGTATTCTCACTAAAGAAGAATAGTTAACACTTCCACACAGAAATTCAGTCGAGAAATGTCGAACGATCGCGACAGACTTAAAGAATACTTAACTTGATGTTCTTGAAACAGAACGGTGCAATCTGCGGAAAAACATGGATTTCCTTTATTGCTTTAAAAGAAAGCGATTACATAAGAAGGCGTAAAGAACAACAAAAATTGACATAAAGTTAAAAAACAAAACGGACATTGTGGTCTACAATAAGAGGAGTTAATCGACAACACATGACTTTCGTCCCGAAAAATTGCATTGGTTTTTATGGAAATCGGAAGAATCGTTGGGAAAATGTGCTATAATACTCTGTAGCTAAACACCAAAATGCGACAGTGTATACGGAGGGTATTATGGAGGAAACGATTTCGTTGCGGGATTTGCTGGACACGTTGAAAAAGCGCCTTTGGCTTATCGTGGCCATCACACTCGCAGCCACAGGCATCAGTGCCGTCATCAGTTTGTTTGTTTTAACGCCAATGTATCAGTCAACCGCGCAAATTCTTGTCAATCAGCAGAGTGAAACAACGCAATACGATCCGAACAGCATTCGGACGAGCCTTGAACTTATCAATACATACAAAGTCATTATTCAGAGTAATACGATTGTTGAGCCAGTTGCCGAACAAGTAGGCGCCGGACTAACACCAGATGAGCTATCAACAAAGATCACCGTCAACTCACAGGAAAATTCACAGGTTGTCGGCATTTCTGTTGAAGATGCGGATCCAGTCTTGGCCGCAGCGATCGCGAACACGACGGCTGTCGTCTTTCAAGAGACGGTTCCTCAGTTATTCGGTACGAACGTGGAAAATGTGTCCATTCTTTCAGAAGCGCAAGTAGAAAATGATCCCGTCAGCCCACGCATCGCACTCAACGTTGCGATTGCCTTTGTGGTCGGTCTGATGGCAGGCGTCGGCTTGGCCTTTCTGTTGGAATACTTCGATAACACGCTTAAAACCGAAGAGGACATCGAACGTCATCTCGAGCTGCCAGTGCTCGGTGCTGTCACGCAAATTGACCTTGAAAAAGAAGTCGCTGCTACCCCAGCCACTACTGGACGATTGACACGGAAGGAGCGACAGCATTATGAGCAGAAAGCTCAATAAGTCCATCCAAGCGATTAAGCAGCGCAGCTTAATCACGTTTCGCAATCCGAAATCGCCCGTGTCAGAGCAGTATCGAACGATTCGTACGAATATTGAGTTTTCCGCTGTGGATGCGAATGTGCAGACGATCATGGTGACGTCATCAGGACCAGAAGAAGGCAAATCAACGACCGCGGCCAATATGGCAGTCGTTTTTGCTCAGCAAGGCAAGCGCGTTCTGCTCATCGATGGCGACTTAAGAAAGCCGACGGTGCATTATACGTTCCATTTAGAAAACAGCTTCGGTCTCACGAGCGTGCTCACGAAACAAAGCACGGTCGAGCAAGCCTACGTCAAAAGCGAGATCGACTCACTCGACATTCTGCCAAGTGGTCCCGTGCCGCCGAACCCTGCCGAGCTGCTTGGCAGTCAGGCAATGCACATTCTAATGAGCGACCTTCGCAAAACGTACGACATCGTCATTTTTGACACACCGCCCGTTCTCGCGGTCACCGATGCACAAGTGCTGGCGAATCAATGTGACGGGGTGGTTCTCGTCACAGCGAGCGGGAAAACGGAAGTGGAAGCCGCAAAAAAGGCAAAAGAGCTCCTCGAAAACGCACGAGCCAAGCTGCTAGGCGTTGTGCTGAATCAAAAACCAGTCAAGCAAAGCAACTATTATTACTACTATGGACGCAACTAAAAGTATCTAATATTTACAAAGAAAGCATTTTCATTGGAAGTATACTATGGTAGGATCAATTGTATAGGCATTTGGTCCTATCCAAAAAGGAGAGATGGGCTGTGATCGACCTTCACTGCCATATCTTGCCCGGCGTTGATGATGGCGCACAAACGTTGGACGACAGCATCGCAATGGCGAAAGCTGCCGTTCAAGAGAACATTACAGCCATTGTGGCCACGCCCCATCACGCCAATGGGAGTTATGATAATGATCGTGAAAAAATTATCGAACGCGTGAATTTATTGAATCAGGCACTCGTCGATGAACGACTGCCACTCACAATCTTACCTGGTCAGGAAACGCGCATCTTCGGAGACATTGTCGAGGCGTATGAGCAAGGCGAGCTGATCACATTAAACGATACAAACAAATACGTATTCGTCGAATTTCCGTCCGGTGACGTGCCCGCTTACAGCGAACGCGTTCTATACGATTTAATGCTCAAAGGACTGAAGCCAGTCATCGTACACCCCGAACGCAACAAGGCAATCATTGAACAGCCGGACAAGCTTTACCGGCTGGTTAAAAAAGGCTGCATTGCGCAAGTCACTGCAGGATCCCTCACAGGTCATTTCGGCAAAAAAATAAAAATGTTTAGCTTTCAACTGCTGGAGCATGGTCTTGCTCATCTCGTTGCCAGTGATGCGCACAATACAAGCACGCGCGGATTCCACTTGGCAGAGAGTTACGATGTGCTTGACGATGAATTTGGCCTCGACATGGTCATGATGCTCAAGGAAAACGCCGAGCTCACCGTCGACGGCCGTATGCTGCATGTCGAAATGCCATCCAGAATCAAACGCAAGAAAATTCTCGGGCTGTTCTAGCAGACAGGCGCTAGTAACGGCAAGGACGCGTCAACCCTCCATGACGGAGAACGCGCCCTTTCTTTTGGAAGTAAACTAGTTCTAATGAACGCCAACCTTGCGACTAGTTCGTAACGGACATGTCTCCTCGCCGTTATCCACGGAGGCACTCGGCTATGCTGTGGGACAACTTCCAAGAAGCTGCCCTTAGACGCGCTCGTTGTCAAAAGTATGGTGTGAGGTAGGGTTGAATGCCCTAGGGAGAAATCCCGTTTCTATGAACTGAAATTTCGAAACGTTTCGTTTGATATAGTGTCAAAGTCATGAAAAATTGATAGAACATCTAGCTGAGAAGTGTCTTAGAGGTAAGGACTTTTGGGCTGGGTGTTTTATTGTTGAAACGAGGGAGGAAACGATGAAACGAGTACGAAAAGCAATCATTCCAGCCGCCGGATTAGGGACGCGGTTTTTGCCAGCGACAAAAGCAATGCCAAAAGAAATGCTTCCAATCGTTGACACACCGACAATTCAGTACATCGTCGAAGAAGCGATCGCATCAGGCATTGAAGACATCATTATTGTCACAGGCAAAGGCAAGCGTGCCATCGAAGACCATTTTGATATGGCGCCTGAGCTTGAATTGAATCTCGCTAATAAAGGCAAACATGAATTGCTGCAACGGGTGCAGCATTCCACCAATTTAGCCAATATTCATTACATACGACAGAAAGAACCAAAAGGTCTCGGGCATGCGATCTGGTGTGCACGCAACTTTATCGGCGACGAGCCTTTTGCTGTGCTGCTTGGAGATGACATTGTCCAGAGCGAAACCCCATGTTTGAAACAACTCATCCAACAGCATGAACAAACGCTTTCGTCCGTCATTGGCGTGCAAAACGTGAACGAAAACGAAACACATCGCTACGGCATTATTGACCCTGTAGTGGACACGATGACTGAACGTCGGGCAGAAGTGAAAAGTCTAGTTGAAAAACCAGAACCAGGCACGGCACCTTCCACTATGGCCATTATGGGACGTTATGTTCTCACACCAGAAATCTTTCTCTATTTGAACAAACAACAGGTTGGCACAGGTGGAGAAATCCAACTTACGGATGCCATTCAGGATCTGAACTACATCCAGCGCGTGTTTGCTTATAATTTTGAAGGCACGCGGTATGACGTGGGCGAAAAGCTCGGCTTTGTGAAGACGACGCTTGCGTTTGCTTTGCAGGATGAGGAGTTGCGGGAAGAAGTTGCGGCGTATATGCGCTCATTAGTGAGCGATGCCGAAGCGAAGAAGGTTTTGTATCCGTCTTAGTGCAGTGGCTATTCACAAGGAAGGAGGGATTGGATGAGCAAAACGATACAAAAACGACTACTCGTACTCATATTCTTTGACTCCTTAATTGTCTCTTTCTCCATTTACATGTCGCACTTTTTTCTCAATCCTTATGTCACGGCATTTGATTTCATGATGCTCGTCTCTGCAACGGCTTTATTGTTCACGCATCATTTATTTTCGTGGATTTATAAGATGTACAAGAAAGTTTGGCAATACGCAAGCTTGGAAGAATTATTAGGGTTAATTAAAGTCGTCAGTCTGTCGATTGGTACGACGGCCATTGTTCAAGGAATCTTTTTTGGAGAGATTTATCAACGGGCGCTGATCATTACGTGGATGCTGCACATTCTTCTTTTGGGCGGAGTTCGCTTTATGTGGCGGTACTATAAAACCAACAGCTTCAAAACAAGGGCGACATCCAAAAAAGAGAAAGCAAACGATGAAAAGACAAAAACAAAAACGATCATTATCGGGGCAGGCTCCTCCGGACAAATGCTTGCACGGCAAATCAAAAAAAGTGCGGACTGGCGAACTGAGCTTGTCGGCTTTGTGGATGATAATGAACGCCTTCATACATTAACTATTTCCGGCTATCCTGTGTTTGGCGAAATCAGACACTTAACGCATTTTGTAGAGAAATACCATGTCACCCATGTCGTCATCGCCATGCCATCAGCGTCCAGAGAGCGGATCAAGGACATCATTACATTGGCGCAAGCATGTGTGAAAAACGTGCAAACCTTGCCGATGATTGAAGACATTGCCCTTGGGAACATTTCTGTCAAACAGATTCGCGATGTGTCGATTGAGGACCTGTTGGGAAGAGAGCCTGTTGAGCTCGATATTACGTCGATTTCACGTGAGATTCAGGGTGAGACCATCCTCGTTACCGGAGCAGGAGGTTCGATTGGTTCGGAAATCTGCCGCCAGCTGCTTCCGTTTAATCCGGCAAAACTTGTGTTGTTGGGACACGGGGAGAACAGCATTTATGCGATCCATATGGAACTTGGCGCACTGGCTGTCCCCACAGAGCTGGTCACGGTGATCGCAGATATTCAGGACAAGGAGCGGATGATGGACGTGATGTTTACGCATCAGCCGGCTTACGTCTACCATGCCGCTGCACACAAACATGTTCCCTTGATGGAAGAGAACCCAAGAGAAGCTGTCAAAAACAATGTGCTCGGCACAAGGAATGTTGCGGAAGCCGCAGGAATGTCAGGCGTGAAGACATTTGTGCTCGTGTCATCGGATAAAGCTGTCAACCCTACCAACGTCATGGGGGCGACAAAACGATTGGCAGAAATGGTTGTGCAAACGATGAACCAAAAAAGCCCAACCAAATTTGTCGCTGTCCGTTTCGGGAACGTCCTCGGAAGCCGGGGCAGCGTGATTCCGCTGTTTAAAAAGCAAATCGAAGCCGGCGGCCCAGTAACCGTCACCCATCCGGACATGACGCGCTATTTCATGACCATTCCTGAAGCGTCCCGATTGGTGTTACAAGCCGGCGCCTTAGCAGATGGCGGCGAAATTTTCGTCCTCGATATGGGCGAATCCGTCAAAATCGTCGACCTAGCCAAAAACCTCATTCGCCTTTCCGGATTTTCGGTCGAAGAGGTCGGCCTAACATACACTGGCATTCGCCCCGGCGAAAAAATGTTTGAAGAACTGCTGAACGAAGCAGAAATAGATCCAAACCCAGTGTTCCCGAAGATTTTTGTCGGCAGAACCGTGCCGTTTGAATTCGATCAGGTGGAAACGGTGGTCAGTGATGTGAACGAGCTGGAGTATGGAAGGTTGCGAGAGATTTTGTTGGGATTGGCGAATAG
Organism: Aureibacillus halotolerans; assembly: GCF_004363045.1. NCBI lineage: Bacteria > Bacillati > Bacillota > Bacilli > Caryophanales > Bacillaceae > Aureibacillus > Aureibacillus halotolerans. The sequence continues at coordinate 18,406 of NZ_SNYJ01000009.1, read as the reverse complement.
TAAGAATACGTTAGAGATGAGTCGTTGAGGTTTTGGAAGAACGAAAGCCCAGTGAAGGACTTTGAAAAATGAAAGAAGAGAAGCTGGGTAAGTGTGGTCTTAAACTAAATCGACCTTTTAGTGGTCTAGTAGTTGGTTGGAATGGAGGAATACAAATTCTAATGAAGTCCTAATCTACTAAAGGGAACAAACATGAAGGAGTGTATCTTGGTGTATATGAAAGGTAAACGATGGGGAGATGTCATTCTTTCACTGATTGGAATGATCATTTTATCGCCGATTTTTTTAATTATAATTATTGCTATGAAGTTTGATTCAAGAGGCCCTGTTCTGTTTAAGCAGAAACGTGTGGGCATCAACAAAACACATTTCAATATATTAAAATTTCGTACGATGAGAATCGAAACACCGAAGGACACGCCAACTCACCTATTAAGTCATCCAGAACAGTACATCACAAAAATGGGTAAACTCTTGAGAAAAACCTCGCTTGACGAGCTTCCGCAGATTTGGAATATATTTGTGGGACAGATGAGCATTATAGGGCCGAGACCAGCACTATGGAATCAGTATGATTTGATTGCTGAAAGAGACAAATATAAAGCTAATGATGTACTGCCTGGATTAACAGGTTGGGCACAGATTAATGGTCGTGATGAGCTTCCTTTAGAAGTGAAAGCGAATTTGGATGGGGAGTACGTTGAGAATATTAGCTTTCGTATGGATGTAAGGTGCTTCATTGGAACCATCTTTAGTGTTGTTAAGAGTGAAGGTGTTGTTGAAGGTAGGACTGGAGTAGAGCATGAAGTTGCAGGTACTAAGAAGACAGGTACTTGATAAACTTAAATTGAGTAATAGAGGTGTTAAAATGCTTTTAGTCACCGGAATCACGGGTCATACAGGAAGGTACTTTTTACAAGAACTTATTATTAATAATTATGAAGGTCCTATTCGTTGTATTGTTAGGGAATCATCCGATACTTCTCTCATAGATAAAAGTGGATTGGAAATAGAGAAATTTATCGGTGATCTTAGAGATGAAGCATTTCTAGATAAGTGTATGAAAGGTGTTAATAAAGTGGTTCATATTGTGAACATTAGACACACCCTCCCACTAATACAAGCAGCTATCAAGAATAATGTGCAGAGAGCGATCTGTGTGCATACAACTGGTATATATTCTAAATTTCGACTGGCTTCAGAAGAATATCAGATTATTGAAGACAAACTTAAAGATATACTTTCTGAAACGGAAATTAATATTACTATATTGAGGCCAACCATGATTTATGGGGATCTTGTTGACCGTAACATGAGTAAGTTTATCAAGATGGTGGACAAATTAAGGTTTTTTCCTATTGTTAATAATGGCAAAGGCCTAATTCAACCTGTAAACGCGAGAGACCTTGGTAAAGCATACTACAATGTTTTAATGATACCTGATGAGAAAGTGAAGTTTGAGTATGTATTATCAGGGGATAAACCTATAGCTTTGTTAGATGCTTTTAAGCTAATTAATAAATATCTAAATAAAAAAACAACGTTTATAAGTTTCCCTTTAGGTTTTAGTGTGTTTATAGCTAAATCCTTAAGACTATTTACAGCTGGAAAAGTTGATTATATTGAAAGAGTTCAGCGAATGAGTGAGGATCGATGTTTCTCTCACGAAGAGGCAAAAGCAGATTTTAAATATACTCCAGAACCTTTTGAATACGGAATAGAAAGGGAGGTTAGGGAATATCTAAACAAACAGCAGGTGGGGTAGATATGAGAAAGAGAATATTAATTTTATCTAATCACTTTATAACTTTATATAACTTTAGGAAGGAATTAATTTTAAAACTAGTTGAGGACGGACATGAGGTATTTATTTCAATGCCTAAAGATACCGACAATATTTTCTTTACTAATATGGGATGTAAGGTTATTGATACCCCGGTTGACAGGCGGGGCATTAATCCTATAAGGGATTTCAAATTGATTTTGAGATATATAAATATAATGAATAGGATAAAACCAGATATTACTTTTTCATATACAATTAAACCGAACATATATGGATGTATAGCCTCTAATCTCACGAAAAATAAACAAGTGAGTAATGTTACTGGCACAGGGGCTACTTTTCTAAAGAAAAATTTAATTAGTAATATAGCGGGATTCTTATACAAGATTTCGTTTAAAAGATCGTATAAGGTATTTTTTCAAAATTATGGTGATAGAGATTATTTTGTTGAGAATCATATGGTGAAAAATAATTATGCAATGATTCCTGGTTCTGGGGTGAATTTAAAACAGTATGAACTATGTAATTTACCACCAGAGAATCATATGAATTTTTTATTTATCGGCAGAGTGATGAAATTAAAAGGCATTGATCAGTACCTTATGACTGCAAAAAATATAAAGCAAGTTTATCCAAATACAAACTTCTACATTGCAGGTTTTATTGAGGAAGATTCATATAAAGCAATCATAAATGACTATGTAGAAAAAGGTATTGTTAATTATATTGGTTTTCAGAAGGATATTAAATCATGGATCCAAAAATGCCATTGTACTATTTTACCCTCTCATGGCGGAGAAGGAGTACCAAATGCACTCCTAGAATCTGCGGCTATGGGCAGAGTTTGTATTGCTTCTAAAATAAGTGGCTCTGAAGATGTCGTAGATGAAGGGGTAACAGGCTTTCTGTTTGAGCCTGGTAATGCATTGGATCTAATAAATAAAGTGGAAATCTTTATAAAATTAGATTTCGAGACAAAAAAGCAGATGTGTTTAGAAGCTAGGAAAAAAGTAGAGAATGAATTTGATAGACAGTTAATAATTAGAGCCTATTTAAGTGAAATACAGACAAGTATATAGTCTAACTTTTATCATTTATAAATGGTATGAACTTTTAACGTTACCTCTGATAATGAAATAAAATGTGTAATAATTATTAGAAGCAGTGATTTTACTAAGATTTCCTTGTAAGCGCAAGAACAAAATATAATATGAGTTTGATAGAACTACTTTAGTAAAAGCAGATCTTTACAAGACAGAAAGAAATTTGGTGAATAAGTTTGGATTATAAGAAAATTATTAAGAATAAAGAGTTGAGGTTTAAGATATTACGTCATTTAAAGATAATACCTGATGCATGGATGCTAAAGATCCAATATAAAATAAAGATGGGTAGGCAAGTTGATCTAAAAAAGCCACAACGATGGACTGAAAAGCTTCAGTGGTACAAGATCCACTATAGGACAACTATTATGACACAATGTGCGGATAAATATGAGGTGCGTAATTATATTAAATCCAAAGGTTTAGAAAATATTTTAGTTGAGCTTTATGCCGTCTATGACAATTCTGAGGAAATTAATTTAGACTCATTGCCTCATAAGTTCGTCATGAAAACTACAAATGGTAGTGGTACAAACATTTTATGTAAGAATAAATCATTAATACAAATAGATAAACTTAAAAGGTCCTTAAACACCTGGATGGTTAGGGATTATTATTCTTTAGGGCGTGAATGGTCATATAAAAACATTACACCGAAAATAGTAGTTGAAGAATACTTAGAAGATGAAAGCAATATTTATGAAGGGATAAATGATTATAAGTTTATATGTTTTAATGGAAAGGCAAAGTATATTGTACTTGATGTTGATAGACAAATCTCACATAAAAGAAATATTTACGATACTAACTGGAATTTAATTGATGTGAGTACGGATTATCCTAATTTTGGAGATGTAATTCCAATGCCGGACCACCTAAATGAAATGTTGGCAATCGCTGATGAACTTTCAAAGGATTTCCCATTTGTACGTGTAGATCTTTATTATGTTAATGGTAAGGTTTATTTTGGTGAATTGACATTTTATCCATGGACAGGATATGTTCAATTTAAACCAGATAAATTTGATTTTATTTTAGGTGAACAATTTGAATTGCCTGCTTTAATTCATAACTAATTCAATTCACAAGGATTTTATAATTTAAGAATTAATTAAAGAAACATGAAGAGATTAAAAATACTATAAGTTACATGTGGTTGAGAATGAACCGAATCGCTACACTTTTGGATAATCCGGCACAACTCAGTAAATTGTATCCATACTCATCGTGGAATTCAACAACACCTGATAATAACTATGATACGTTTGAGTTATTGTTCAACTTTATATTATGAAATTCAGGTCGGAGGATCTTACATCTAATTCAAAAATTTATAGGAAAAACGCTAAGGTGAAATGACATTTTATGTGATTAAATCTCATATAGGAATATTTAGGCAGGAGTTTGAATTATCGTAAAAGGAGGATAGAAAATATTGAAAAAAATTGTAGTGTTGATGTCCACGTACAATGGAGAAGAGTATATCAAAGATCAAATAGAAAGTATCTTATCTCAAACTTATAATAATTTAGAACTGATTGTAAGGGACGATGGGTCTACTGATTCAACAAAAAAAATCTTGGAAAGTTATTCATTAAAAGGGGATTTATCTTGGTATAGTGGAGAGAATATAAAGCCTGCTCTTAGTTTTATAAATCTAGTAAAAAAGGCGCCGCGAGCAGATTATTATGCTTTTTCTGATCAAGATGATGTATGGGACAGTGATAAAATAGAAATAGCTTTAGACTTTCTCGATAAAAAACAAACGAATATTCCGATTTTATATTGCTCAACAACAAGGCTTGTGGACAAAAAATTAAATGTGATAAGGCAATCTAGTAAAAATAACTATAGATTAACTTTTGGAGAATCCTTGGTCCAAATTCCATCTCCTGGTTGTACATATGTCTTCAATAATAAAGCGAGGGAGTTACTTCATTATCAACAGCTTAGGGACGTTTATATGCATGATGCCCTGCTGTATAAACTTGTAATAGGTTTGGGTGAAGTGATATTTGATAAAACCCCACATATAAGCTATCGTCAGCATGAAAATAACGTTGTTGGAAATGAAAGATCAATTTACAAAAAAAACTATAAAAGATTCAAGAGGTTTTTCTTTACTAACGAACCTAATAAAAAGCACATAATGGCTTGTCAAATTAAATCAACATACGGTCATTTATTTATAGGAGAAAATTTTGATTCACTTGAAATTTTTGTGGGATATAGGCGATCTTTTATAAAAAGGCTAAGATTAGCTTTTAATAAAGACATTAAATCGGCTAGTAAAGTTACAAATGTTTTCTTAATTATACTGTCTATACTTGGGAAATTGTAATTTGCAAACGTCATTGGTTTATCGAGATTTAATAAAAACTAGTGAATTAATGAAGAGGGAGTTTAACATGATTGTTGCAGTTATAATAACTTATAACCCGGAAATAGAGAGATTGAAAGAAAATATTAATGCAATTATAAAGCAAGTGGATAAAACTATTATAATCGATAATTCATCAAGTAATATTGAGCAAGTTCAATCACTAATTAAAGATTTTAACATTGACATGTTTAAAAATCCTAACAACTTAGGGATTGCAAAAGCTATTAATCAGGGGATAGATTATGCTTTTAAGAATACCTATTCATGGATATTAACTTTAGATCAAGACAGCATTTGTTCAGAGAATATGATAAATGAAATGAAAAATGTTATAAATAACGATCACTTGAATAAAAACTTAGGGATAGTGGCTCCAAATATTATTGGTAATAATTTCAATATATCGTCTTCCATTAATAATATTTCTAACCCTACAACTGTTTTCACATCTGGAAGCTTAATGAATGTTAATATGGCGGTCAGTGTTGGTGGAGCTCTTGAAAAATTGTTTATTGACTATGTAGACCATGAATTTTGCTTACGTATTAAAAAAAATGGCTATAATATTGTGAAAATAAGTACTGCACAGTTAAATCATCAGCTAGGTGAATTAAAAAAACATAGTTTTTTTGGAAGAAATATCAATACTACAAATCATAGTCATATTAGGAGATATTATATTTATAGGAACTTTATTTATGTGATTAAACGATATTGTATTTTTTTTCCTGGTTGGTGTTTACTGGAATTATTAAGAAAAACAAGAGGAATTATCACTATCATTTTATTTGAGAAGCAAAGAATGACGAAGTTGAAATATATTGCTAAAGGTTTAAAAGATGGTTTGTATTCCAAATACTCAAGAATCAGTTGAATATAGGCAAAGTAACAAATAAATGACTTGAGGAGAGAAAATGTCAAAAGTAAGCATAATATTACCTGCATATAATGTTGAGCAATTTATTGGTGAATGTTTAATTTCACTTGTTAACCAAACATTTAAAGATATTGAAATAATAATAGTCAATGACGGGTCAAACGATAGTACTCTTAAGATAATAGAAAATTGGAGGGGAAAGGATAACAGGATAGAGGTTATTAACACACACAATTATGGGGCAGGTTCAGCAAGAAATAGAGGATTACGTTTTGCCAAATCTGAATATGTCATTTTTATTGATCCAGATGATTCGTGTGAAGAAACAATGATTGAAGAGTTATATTCTGCAATTATTAAACATGATGTTGACATAGCGATATGTAACTATTACGAAGTCAAGGAAAAAGGTAGGATTAAGATGGTGGTGGGAGGTCCTTATAATAAGAAAATATTAAATAAAGACGAAAAGAATGTCTTGTTTAATGTGAATCCTACTCCATGGAATAAACTTTTTAGAAGAAAACTATTGATTGAAAATAATATAAAATTTCCCGTGGATTTCAGAAGAGAAGATTTATTTGTAATTAGTTGTTCATTAATGATGGCAAACAGTATTGTATGTATTGAAAAGCCTCTTTATAACTACAGAGTACTAAGGCCAGGTAGTGCAACACAAGCAAATGCAAAAACGTTAACAGATGTATTGGAGATACTAAAATTAATAAAAGAGTATGCAATAAGTAACAACATATATAATTACTGGTTTGAAGAAATTGAGATGATAAGCTTAAAGTACGGAATAATGTGGTATAAGATATCACTAAATAATTGTAGTTTTAAAAATATAAGAAAATACAGATATGATTATATCAATTTTTTTAGAAGTAACTTTAATCATTTTAAATCTAACAAGTATTATATTGAGCAAAATGGAAGTGTGAGTGTGCAACGGAAAATACTCGACAATTTTCTATTTACAAAAGTGGGTCCCTATTTTATTTATTTAATATATAAGTTAAAAAAAGAAATAAAGAGGAAAAAAGATCTATGATTTTTTATGGCCTTTTGGCGATTCTAACTAGTATCTTTGCGACTATTACTGCAAAGTGTAAAGATAATATATCAAGAGGAGTTATGCTTTTTATAACAGTCTTTACACCTTCATTTTTTGCTGCTGTAAGGTACGGTATTGGCACAGATTATTTTAGCTATAAGCAAGGTTTTACTAATCTAGAACTAGGCTGGGGTAGCAATTCTGAAATAAGCTACAAGATAATTAGTGAATTAATAATTATGTTAGGTGGGGACTTTCAACTTCTTTTATTTATAATAGAAGCGATTACAGTTCTTTTCATTTATTTTGCCCTCGATTACCACAAAAAACATCTAAACGTAGGTATAGGAATGTTTGTTTTTATGTTGTTATTCTATCAAATGTCCTATAATACGATGTTACAAGTCACAGCTATGGCTATTATATTATATAGCATAAGATATATCTTAGAGAAAAGATTAATTTTATTTTCTCTTTTTGTATTATTAGCCGTTACTTTTCACTTTTCAGTTTTGGTTATATACCCCTTCTATTTTATATATCAGTTAATTGGTAGTAATAAAAAACTAGATAAATTTATTAGGATTATTCTCTATGTATTAATACTATTTATCTCATATTATTATGACATAATATTGACTGGCCTAGTCCCTGAGCATTATAAGCATTACTTGCAAAGAGATCCCTCATTAGAATTAGGCTTTGGGGTCTTAATATTAAATTTGCCTTATATAGTGGCTGCTAATTATTTATATAGAAAGTTTAAAGAAAATTGTAATGTGTTTATTTTTTACTATTGTACTTACTTTGTAGGTTTCATTTTAAATTTTTCGATTTATTACGCAAGCACATTCGCATATAGATTGTCTTGGAATTTTATTATAGTACAAATCATTTTGCTGCCATATCTTATCGAAAAATTTTGGGGGAATAAGAGGTACTTTTTTGGTTGGTTGTTAGTATTTTTTATAATTTTCACTTGGTGGTATCGTTATTTTTATGCACAGAATGACGAAACAGTGCCGTATGAATGGATTTTTAATGTATAACTTTAATTATAAATAGATTAGTTTTTCTAATTTGTGAGTGGAAGAAACAATGAGGGTGAGAATAGAGAGGGCATAAGGAATAGTCAATGAAACCAATAATTGGAATACTATTACGAAAAAGTTTTGTGAGAAATGTAGTATTAATGATAACCGGAACAGCATCAGCTCAATTAGTCTCATTGGTATTAACTCCGGTAATATCCCGTATTTATGGGCCAGAAGCATATGGCTTAATGGGTGTATTTATATCAATTATAGGAATTCTTTCACCAATAGCGTCATTAACTTATCCTATAGCTATTGTACTTCCTAAAACTGATAATGATGCTATAGGGTTAATCCGACTTTCTTTATTGATCTCGACTTCAATTGCGACGTTTGTAGTTATTCAATTAACATTATTTAATCAACAAATAGCTGAAATATTTCATATTGAAGATCTAGCGTCATTTTTATATCTTATTCCTCTAGTAATTTTTTTCGCTGGATTATATCAGGTTGTTGAACAATGGCTTATCCGAACAAAGCAATTCAAAGTCACAGCTAAAGTTACATTTTTACAATCTTTAATAGTACAAGGCAGTAAAGTTGGTATTGGATTTATGTATCCATTTCCTTCAATACTTATTGTTTTAACAGCCTTCAGTCAAGCATTAAGAGCAGTTCTAATGATAATATTCTCAGATAAAAAAAACTTAAATAATCATTTGTCTAACCAATCATCTATAAAGGATCTTGCTAAAAAATATAAAGACTTTCCAATATATAGAGGACCACAATCATTTTTAAACTCAGTGTCTGAAAATATTCCAATCTTAATGTTGACAAGCTTCTTTGGTCCTGCTTCTGTAGGATTCTATACTATTTGTCGGACAGTGCTAGCCATTCCCACACAACTTATTGGCAAATCTTTGGGTGATGTTTTTTATCCTCGCATTTCTGAAGCTGCTAATAATGGCGAAGATCTTGGTAACTTGAATAAGAAAGCAACTAATATACTTATATCAATAGGTGTCGTTCCGTTCGGGCTAGTTATTTTGTTTGGTCCTGGGCTATTCGAGTTTGTGTTTGGAGAGGAATGGTTAATAGCTGGAAAATATGCTAGGTGGATAGCCTTATGGAGTTTTTCAACCTTTATCCTACAGCCTAGTATAAGAGCCTTGCCAGTGTTAAATGCTCAAGCATTACATCTAAAATACACTGGCTTTTCCTTATTAATTAGGAGTTGTGCTCTTGCATTTGGATACTATGCGTTTTCTAGTGATTTAATAGCAATTGCATTATTTGGAGTTTTAAGTGGGATATTAAATATTGTATTAATTATTGTTACATTTAGAATTAGTAAAAAGCGTTCTGATGTCTTAGTATCTACGAAATCATAGAATCTATAAAGGTGATTTTTCAATAAGTCAAGAACAATATACAAGCGAGGAAACTGAAAGGAGCTTTGTAAATGAAAGGTATTATTTTAGCAGGCGGCAGTGGTACTAGACTTTACCCATTAACAATGGTAACAAGTAAGCAATTACTCCCAGTCTATGATAAACCAATGATTTTTTATCCTCTATCAACCTTAATGCTAGCAGGGATTAAGGATATATTAGTTATTTCAACCCCAGAGGATACTCCGCGCTTTGAGTCTCTGTTGGGTAACGGTTCACAATTCGGTTTAAATCTAAAATATAAAGTTCAACCAAGACCTGAGGGATTAGCTCAGGCTTTTTTAATTGGTGAAGAATTTATTGGAAATGATTCTGTTGCCATGATTTTAGGGGACAACATTTATTATGGTAGTGGTATGAGGAAAATACTTCAACGTGCAGCTAGCAAAGAAAGTGGTGCTACTGTATTTGGGTATCATGTCCAAGACCCACAACGCTTTGGGGTTATGGAATTTGATAAGAATGGTAAGGTAATTAGTGTAGAAGAAAAACCGAAAGTTCCAAAATCCAACTATGCTGTAACTGGATTATACTTTTATGATAACCGTGTAGTCGATATCGCTAAAGATATTCAGCCTTCTGAACGTGGTGAACTTGAAATTACGTCAATAAATGAAGCGTACTTAAAAATGGGAGACCTAAATGTCGAGTTGTTAGGAAGAGGCTTTACTTGGTTGGATACAGGAACGCATCAAAGCTTAGTTGCTGCGACTAATTTTGTTAAGACAGTAGAAGAACATCAAGGAATTAAAATTGCTGCTCCTGAGGAAGTTGCTTTTATTAATGGTTGGATTACTAAGGAACAGTTATGGGAGTGCGGTGAAAAACTTAGTAAAACTGGTTATGGCCAATATTTAATGAAAGTTGCCAATGGAGAAATTCAATATTAAGCATAGAAAGAAGAGGATACCTAATGAAAATTACGAAGACCATTTTAGATGGTGTGGTCATTTTAGAACCTAATGTATTTGGAGATCACCGCGGTTGGTTTATGGAAACATACAATGAAACAAAATTTATTGATGCAGGGAAAGATGTAAACTTTGTTCAGGATAATCATTCTTTCTCTGCAGCAAAAGGTACTCTTAGAGGGCTGCATTTTCAATTAAATCCGAAAGCACAGACAAAATTGGTACGTTGTACTAAGGGAGCAATTTATGATGTAGCGGTTGATATACGAAAAGGTAGTTCAACATATGGAAAATGGTTTGGTTTAGAATTGACTGAAGAAAATAAAAAGCAATTACTAATACCAAAAGGATTTGCACATGGTTTTATGACTTTAACTGAAGATACGGAAGTTCAATATAAAGTGGACGAGTTTTATGCTCCTGAGTGTGACAGAGGTATCATTTGGAATGATCCTGACCTTGGCATAGAATGGCCAATGGAACTAAAGCCAATATTATCAGAAAAAGATGAAAAGGCCCCATTACTAAAGGATGCGGAAAGTTTCAATGATGGGCAGTGAAACTATGAAGATTTTAGTCACTGGATATACAGGCCAACTGGGGTATGACGTTGTTCATCACGGGTTGCACCATGGTTTAGACATGGTGGGTATAGGATCTAAGGATTTAGATATAACGAATAGAGAAGAAGTTTCTCAGTATGTTAAAAAATTGAAACCAGATGCAATTATCCACTGTGCAGCGTTTACAGCTGTTGATAAAGCTGAAGATGATATTGATGCATGCCAATATGTCAATGTTGATGGTACAGCAAATTTGGCAGAAGTGTCTAAGGCATTAGGTGCAAAGTTTATGTATATAAGCACAGATTATGTGTTTAGTGGTGAAGGAGATACGCCATTTATTGAAACTGATGAACCTAATCCAATTGGGCAATATGGGAGGTCAAAGCTTCAAGGTGAAGAAGTTGTAAGACAATTATTGGATCACTGGTTTATTGTTCGCATTTCATGGGTGTTTGGTATCAATGGTAACAACTTTGTTAGGACAATGCTGCGATTAGGAGAAACTCGACACGAATTAAATGTTGTCGATGATCAGTTCGGTTCACCAACGTACACATCGGATTTGGCAAGATTATTATTAGATATGATTAGAACCGATAAATATGGAATATATCATGCTTCCAATGAAGGTTATTGTAGCTGGGCCGACTTTGCAAAAGAGATATTTAGACAAGCTAATATGAATGTAAAAGTGAATTCTATCTCATCAGAGGAATACCCTACAAGAGCCACAAGACCAAAAAATTCGCGAATGTCAAAGCAAAAACTGACTGATAATGGTTTTGTTCTATTACCATCATGGCAGGATGCAGTAGCGAGATACCTCAAACAATTATCACAGGAGGTAAAATAAATGCCAAAGAAAAAAGTCCTCGTCACTGGAGGAGCAGGATTTATTGGTGGGAATTTTGTGCAATACATGATTCATAAATATCCCCAATACGATATTTATAATTTAGATTCGTTGACATATGCAGGTGATTTAACAAAGCACCGTGAAATTGAAACAAAGAAAAATTATCATTTTATTAAAGCCGATATTGCGGATCGAGAACAAATAATACCTCTTTTTGTACAAGAGAAGTTCGATTATGTGGTGCATTTTGCAGCGGAAAGCCACGTTGACCGTTCAATCACAGATCCTGAAGTATTCATCCGAACGAATGTACTAGGGACTCAAGTATTATTGGATGCCTCAAAGCACATTGGTGTTACAAAATTTGTTCATGTATCCACAGATGAAGTTTACGGGGAATTAGATTTTGACCCGACGACATTTTTTACAGAAGAAACCCCAATACAACCAAACAGTCCCTACAGTGCAAGTAAAGCATCGTCTGATCTATTAGTCCGTGCATATCATGAAACGTATGAATTGCCAGTCAATATAACCCGTTGTTCAAATAACTACGGTCCTTATCATTTTCCTGAGAAGCTGATTCCATTAACGATATCTAGGATATTGAATGATCAAAAGGTTCCAGTATACGGTGATGGAAAGAACATTCGTGATTGGTTACATGTAATTGATCATTGTACTGCTATTGATCTCGTTATGCATGAGGGTATAAACGGCGAGGTTTATAATGTAGGTGGACATAACGAGCAGACAAATTTAGAAGTGGTTAAGACGATTATTAGAGCATTAGGTAAATCAGATGACTTAATAGAGTTCGTAAAGGACCGACTTGGCCATGATAAAAGATATGCGATTGATCCTACTAAATTAGAAAAATTAGGGTGGAAGCCAACGTATACCTTTGAAACTGGTATTGATCAGACGATTCAATGGTATTTAGATAATAAAGAATGGTGGGAGCATATTATTAGCGGAGAGTATCAAAGTTATTTCGAAAAACAATATAGTATCTAAAGCCCCTTACTATTAAAGAAGGAAGGCATAATTATGTACAAAATAGCAGTAGCAGGAACAGGATACGTCGGCCTAGTGGCCGGCGTTTGTTTTGCTGAAATTGGTCATCAAGTCACCTGTGTTGATATTGATGAACAGAAAGTAGACCTAATGAAATCTGGCGTTTCACCAATCTTCGAAACAGGTTTAGAAGAATTAATGCAAACGAATTATGCTGCTGGCAGAATTACTTATACAACTGACTTCAAAGCCGCCTATCAAGAGGCAGATGCCATCTTTATTGGTGTTGGGACACCTGAACAACCGGATGGTTCTGCTAACCTATCCTACATTGCTACAGTGGCCAGGCAAATTGCTGAATCGGTTGAGAATGACTGCCTCGTCGTTGTTAAATCGACGGTACCTGTTGGAACAAATGATAAAGTCGAGCAGTTTATACAGGACTTCCTAGTCAAAGACGTAAAGGTAGAAGTCGCCTCAAACCCAGAATTTTTAGCGCAAGGATCAGCTGTTCATAATACGCTTCATGCTGAGAGAATCATCATCGGAACAGAAAGTAAATGGTCAGAGGAATTATTAACGAAAATATACGCACCGTTTCATTTACCGATTGTTTCAGTAAATAGAAGATCGGCAGAAATGATCAAATATGCGTCCAATGACTTCCTTGCCTTAAAGATCTCTTATATGAACGATATTGCTAACCTTTGTGAATTGGTTGGCGCGGATATTCAGGATGTGGCTAAGGGAATGAGTTATGATGAGCGTATTGGCAGTAAGTTCTTAAATGCAGGGATTGGCTTTGGTGGATCGTGTTTCCCTAAAGATACAAAAGCGCTTGAGTATATCGCAAAACAGAACGGGTATGAACTCAAAACGGTGAAAGCTGCAATTGATGTAAACAAAGAGCAGAAAACAATGCTATATAAGAAAGCAAGCAAAAGGCTAATCACCTTAAACGGCTTAAAAGTAGCTGTGCTAGGGTTGACGTTTAAGCCTGGAACGGACGATTTAAGAGAAGCAGCGTCTCTTGAAAATATACCTTTATTGTTGGAACAAGGTGCAGATATCTATGCTTATGATCCTGTGGGAGCAGAGAGCTTTGCTAAAGTTCATCCAGAAGGCAAGCAAGGAAAAGGAAGCATTACTTATGTGTCCCACATTGAACATGCTTTGGAAGAGGCAAATGTCTGCTTTGTTTTTACTGAATGGGGAGATGTCAAAGCAGTAACGCCAGAAACGTTTAAGAAATTAATGAGAACACCATTGGTTTTTGATGGTCGGAACATGTATCGAGTAGAGGATATGCAGGAAGCTGGAGTAGAATATCACTCCATCGGAAGAAAACCTGCATCTAGAGTATCTGTTAAGGAGTCTAATAATTATGAATTGCAAAACTATTGATAGTGGTAAAATATATTTAATTACTGGAGCAGCAGGTTTTATCGGGTACTACTTAGCTAAAAATCTACTAGAACAGGGTTGCCAGGTGATCGGTGTTGATAACGTCAACGACTACTATGATGTGAATCTTAAACACACTAGGTTAGGAAAGTTGGAACCATACGAGAAGTTCACCTTTATTAAAGGCGACATAGCAGACAAGAATCTGGTTATGGAGACTTTTGAAAAGTACAAGCCAAATATTGTCGTAAACCTAGCTGCTCAGGCAGGGGTAAGGTATTCAATAGAGAATCCGGATGTCTATATTCAAAGTAATATCATTGGCTTTTACAATATCCTTGAGGCTTGCAGAAGTCATCCAGTAGACCATCTTGTCTATGCCTCATCTAGTTCAGTTTATGGAGCAAATAAAAAAGTTCCTTTTGAAGAATCAGATCATGTGGACAATCCAGTTTCACTTTATGCATCCACGAAAAAATCGAATGAATTAATGGCACATACATATAGCCACCTATATAAGATTCCCGCTACAGGACTTCGATTCTTTACGGTTTACGGACCTATGGGTCGACCAGACATGGCCTACTATGGTTTTGCAAATAAGTATTTCGCAGGACAACCAATCAAGATCTTCAATAATGGCGATTTTGAGAATGATCTTTACCGAGACTTTACGTATATTGATGACATCATCGAAGGAATTGAACGAATATTAAGCAATCCGCCTGAAGGTGACGTTCAACATAAAGTCTTCAATATCGGAAACAACAGCCCAGAGAAACTCATGGTATTTATTGAAACGTTAGAAACGGCCTTAAGCAAAGCACTAGGCAAAGAAGTACAATTTGAAAAGATCTTTGAACCGATGCAGCCAGGGGATGTACCAGCGACGTATGCTTCGACAGATCAATTGCAAAAAGCTGTTGGCTTTAAACCGGAGACATCAATTGAAGAAGGACTGCAGAAATTTGCTGATTGGTATGTGGAGTATTATGGGGTGGAGAGGTTTAGGTAAGTAGGTAGAAGCGAGTGTAAAATTATAATGATTTTTGAAGGAGGGCCTTTTTTGAATATATTATCTCGATCTTATGAAATTATTAAAGATGCACCAAAAGAAATTGCTTGGGAAGACTATGAGACAAAATCCAAGGAAGAATTTTATACATTGCTTAGTTCATCAAGCGACAATGAAGCGGTATTCCAAAACTTTTTTGAAGAAAATCCTTCATATATGCCTGGTGCACTAGAATTGTTTGGACAATCTGGACACTATCCTTTCATGCATTCTTTAGTATCGCAACCTCGAATTGGTTCGTCCTATACCCGCATTCCTGATTTTGTTTGGTTGGCACAAAATAGTCTCGATTTTTCGCCTGTTTTTGTTGAAATAGAAAAACCGTCTAAATTGATGTTTAACAAAAGCGGGAGTACTAAGGCTGAATTCACACAAGCTATTGATCAAATATATGAATGGAAGTCCATATTAAAAAAGCCGGCAAATCAGCTATTGTTGTTCGATTTCTTTAACATACCACAGGAGATAAGAGAGAAAAACTTCAAACCTCAATTTTTGCTAATTTATGGGAGGAGAGAAGAATATGAGAATAAAGAATTGTTAAGAGATAAAAGAGCTACAATGCGCCAGGAAAATATTGATATCATGTCATTTGACAGACTTCGACCCATTAGAGATTATTATCAATTCATCACGAGTACGGTATGGAATAAAGAGTATCGAGTAAAAAGTATTGCTCCTACATTTAAATATCGTCCAGATTGTGCACAGGAGCTTGCTTCAGTTAGAGATTTTAAGGAAGCAATAAAAAACATGAGACATACTTCACCGGAGAGGAAAGAGTTTTTAGAAATGAGATATGATTATTGGGTCGAATTTAGTAATTCAGATCAAAAGGGTCTAATACATAGCGGAGAAGGAGAGTGATCTTAAGAGGGAATTTCGGATACTGTGGCTCTATTAGATTCATCGTCAATCTCCATGGAAAAATCAAGAAAAAACTCGGAACTTCATGAAGTTGCCATTCAATATCTTTGGATAAAAAACTTATAAAATTCATAAATCACATTTTTATCTGTAAAATCAGTTTGTTATGCCGATATATATTAGGATACTAAAAAAAGGATAGGTGATAACAAATGAGAACAAAATACTTTGTTACGTTCGATAGTGAAGCTAAGCAGTGGAAGGTAAAGAAAACTGGTGCAGAAAAAGCTTCTGGTTTATATAATTTGAAAACAGAGGCGATAGATGCTGCGGTAACTTTTGCAAAGAACAATCAACCTAGTCAAGTCATAATAAAAAATAAAGATGGTAAAATTGAAGACGAACGTACATACGGTAATGATCCTTATCCCCCTAAAGGTTAAATCAGATTCAGTGACATGTTAATCTCTTAAACGAATTATGGAGAAAAAGGTCAAGAAAGACAAATTGATCTACTTTAAAGTGATCAGGGCCAGTTATGAATATTTTTTATAAATTCCATCCCGATTCTAAGTATACCCCGGAAGGGTATACTTAGAATCGGTTTGTCTAAAGTTATCATGTTTGAGCAAGTAAGTCCCTTATACAATATTTATGCCGCAACTGAGATAAATCCAAAAAGACGACAAAAAGTTAAGTCAATGGTGGTATCTAATTTTGCCATAATTAGTGATTTATTGTTGACTTTTGGCGTCTTTATTGTGAGTGTGGTTCTTTTTTTAAAGACTTCTTCTAACATTTGCGGTTTTAACCTTAGTATTTCTACTTAGGTCAAAAGGTTAATGAAGTAGAAAAATAAATACGACTGGAGCCACCATATATGATGATAAAAGAAAAGAGTATTAATCTGTATTTGATAGATGGAAATCCTAATGGGCTGATAAAGTGTACTTTAGCAAATTGGACAGGTCTCGCATATCGGATTCCGAGGACTGAACTTGAAAAGTGTCGAACTCGTAAAGACCTATCGCAAACGGGCATCTATTTCCTTTTTAGTACCTCTGAAGATAGCGGAGTAGACAGTGTTTATGTGGGACAAGCGGGTGTAAGAAAAAACGGAGAAGGTTTGCTGAACCGTTTGCTTGAGCATAAGAGAAGCTCCGAAAAGAATTATTGGACAGAAGCGATTGTCTTTACAACCTCTAATAATTCATTCGGGCCAACTGAAATAAGCTATCTTGAAAGCTGCTTTTTTAGCATGGCAAAAGCGGCCGAACGGTATGAAGTGAAGAACGGTAATGAACCGATGCCAGGTAATATTACAGAAGAGAAGCAAAGCGAATTGAAAGGGTTTATTGAATATGCAAAGATTGTTATGGGAACGCTCGGGCATAAGGTATTTGAAAAGCTGATTAATAGAAATTCTGATGACGATTCAAACATCATTTCTGAACGCAGTGATAATAATATGCTTTCTTTAGAGAGGAAGAGCAAGAAAAGCGATAAGAAAATACTAGCACATTGTGAACAGACCAATGAGGGCTTTGTTGTTCTAAAATGGAGCTTGATCGAAACAATTGATTCCAAAAGTATTCCATCTGGTGCAAAACTCAGAAGGGCACAGGGCCACTTTGATGGGCAAGGCATACTCAAAGAGAATATCCTTTTTAAAAGCCCTTCTGCTGCTTCTAGTTTTGTCATTGGTGGGCACACAAATGGCTTGGTGGAGTGGAAGGATAAGAACGGGGTGACGCTCAAGGAGATTATTGATAGGTAAGCATTTAGATGAGGGCAAACGATTCATCAATATCTGGACACGATTGAGCGTTAGTAACATTGTGGAGTAGGGTAGTGAAGTCAATTTTAAACCTGAAAGTGTGAACGACATAAGCAACCCAGGGAAAAGCATTATTAAAATAAGGTTCTACCTCGAAATCAGTGCTTGACACTTTACCCTGAAAGTTGATGCCGGTTACACTCAACTAAAATTCCCGCTTTGTAATAGTCGTGGTT